>CANGBT010000005.1 GCA_947452135.1 Burkholderiales bacterium | reverse complement strand
CGACTCGCTCAGCAACGACTTGCGCCGCCTGATGACGCGCACCTTCACGTCCTTCAAGACGGGCCTGTGAGCCCTCGCCCGACAGTCTCATGAGCATTTCCGACACGCGCGTCGACTCGGCGCCGACCGACCCCGCGCAGTTCCTGCACATCCGCGATGTTGTCAAGGACTTCGACGGCTACAAGGCCGTCAACAACGTCAGCCTGGACATCGCCAAGGGCGAGATCTTTGCGCTGCTGGGGTCTTCGGGTTGCGGTAAGTCGACGCTGCTGCGCATGCTGGCCGGCTTCGAGACGCCGACCTCCGGGCGCATCGTGCTCAACGGACAAGACCTGTCGTCGATGCCGCCCTACGAGCGGCCGATGAACATGATGTTCCAGAGCTACGCGCTGTTTCCGCACCTCACGGTGTGGGAGAACATTGCCTTCGGTCTGCGCCGCGCCCGGCTGCCGCGCGACGAGATCGCCGCGCAGGTCGAGGCCATGCTCAAACTGGTGCAACTCGGCAAGTTCGCGCAGCGCAAGCCGCATCAGCTCTCGGGCGGCCAGCAGCAGCGCGTGGCGCTGGCGCGCAGTCTGGCCAAGAAGCCGCAGCTGCTGCTGCTCGACGAGCCGCTGGGCGCGCTCGACAAGAAGCTGCGTGAAGAAACCCAGATCGAGCTGGTCAACATCATCGAGAACGTCGGCGTGACCTGCGTGATGGTCACCCACGACCAGGAAGAAGCCATGACCATGGCCTCGCGCATCGCGGTGATGAGCGAAGGCCGCTTCCTGCAGGTGGGCGCCCCGAGCGACATCTACGAAACCCCCGCCACGCGTTTTGTGGCCGACTTCATCGGCAACGTCAACCTGATGGATGGCACGCTCACTGACGACCAGCCCGATCACGTGGTGATCGACTGTGCCGATTGCCGGCACTACGTCGGCCACGGCATCACCGGCACTGAAGGCATGGCCGTGACCGTGGCGCTGCGCCCCGAAAAGATCCGCATCGGCCGCGACCTGCTTGCGCCTTGCAACGGTGAACCCGAGGGCGGCCTCAACCGCGTGCAAGGCACCGTCAAGGACCTGTCGTACTTCGGCAGCTTCACTGTCTATCACCTGGCGCTGGCCAGCGGCATGGTGCTCAAGGTCAGCGCGAGCAACACCGAGCGCCACCGCGAAGACGAGCTCACCTGGGGCGACACCGCGTGGGCCAGCTGGTCGCCCGACGCCCACGTGGTGCTCACCGCATGAAGTCGTGGCTCGCACGCCTGTTCGGTGGCCGCTCGGCGGTCATCGGGATTCCGTACGCGTGGCTGCTGGTGTTCTTCTTGTTCCCGTTCCTGATCGTGATGAAGATCAGCGTGTCCGAAATGGAAACGGTGACCTTCAAGGACCTGATCACGGTCGCCGACGGCGCGGTGTCGCTCACGCTGAAGTTCAGCAACTATGTCTTCATCACCGAAGACGATCTGTACTTCAAGACTTACCTGTCGAGCCTGAAGTACGCCGGCTGCACCACGTTTTTTTGCCTGCTGATCGGCTACCCGTTCGCGTACTTCATGGCGCGCGCCAAGCCCACGGCGCAGCCGGCGTTGCTGATGCTGGTGATGCTGCCGTTCTGGACGTCGTTCCTGCTGCGCGTGTACGCCTGGAAGGGCCTGCTCAGCGAAAACGGCTGGGCCTATGACCTGCTCGTGGGCAGCGGGCTCGATCAGGTGATGGCTTCGATGGGTCTGGTTCCCGCACCCGGCCAGTTGATGAACTCGCCGTTCTCTCTGGTGCTGGGCATGACCTACACCTACTTGCCGTTCATGATCTTGCCGCTGTACTCCAACCTGTCGAAGATGGACATGCGGCTGCTCGAGGCGGCCACCGATCTGGGCGCCACGCCACTGGTGGCCTTCTGGAAGGTGACCGTGCCGCTGTCCAAGGCCGGGATCATTGCCGGCTCGATGCTGGTGTTCATCCCCTGCGTGGGCGAGTTCGTGATCCCCGAACTGCTCGGCGGTCCGCAAACGCTGATGATCGGACGGGTGCTGTGGGACGAGTTCTTCAGCAACAACGACTGGCCGATGGCCTCGTCGGTGGCCGTGGTGATGGTGCTGCTGATCCTGGTGCCGCTGGCCGTGTTCAGCAAGTACCAGGCTGAAGCCAACGAGGTGCGCAAATGACGGGCTCGATGCTGCACCGCTGGTTCGGCAAGGGCTGGCTCGCCGCGGGCTTCGTCTTTTTGTACCTGCCCATCGTGGCGCTGGTGTTGTATTCGTTCAACGACTCGCCGGTGCCCAACGCCTGGCGCGGCTTCACGCTGAAGTGGTACGCGGCGCTGGCCGCGGACGACGAAATGATCACCGCCTTCGGCCTGTCGATGCGCATCGCGTTCTTTACCGCGTGCTCGTCGGTGCTGCTGGGCACGCTGGCTGCCTTTGCGCTGGTCAAGTACCACCGGTTCACCGGCCGCACGCTGTTCTCGGGCATGGTCAACGCGCCGCTGGTGATGCCCGAAGTGATCATCGGGTTGTCTTTGCTGCTGATGCTGGTGTCGGTGCAGCGCGCGCTGGGCTTTCCCGATCGCGGCACGCTCACCATCTGGATGGGCCATTTGCTGCTGGGCATGGCCTACGCCACGGTGGTGGTCCAGGCGCGGCTGCAAGAGCTCAACCCTCAACTCGAAGAAGCCGCCATGGACCTGGGTGCGCGGCCCTGGCAGGTCTTCACGCTGGTCACGCTGCCGATGATTTCGCAGTCGCTGATGTCCGCGTGGCTGCTCACCTTCACGCTGTCGCTCGATGACGTGGTGCTGTCTGCCTTCTTGTCGGGCCCGGGCTCGACCACCATGCCGCTGGTGATCTTTTCGCGCGCCCGCCTTGGCCTCAACCCGACCGTCAACGCCGTGGCCACGGTGATCGTGGTCGTGGTGGCCATCGGCGTGGTCCTCGCCAGCTACT
Source organism: Burkholderiales bacterium (assembly GCA_947452135.1). GTDB lineage: Bacteria > Pseudomonadota > Gammaproteobacteria > Burkholderiales > Burkholderiaceae_C > PBB1. The sequence goes on along the minus strand of CANGBT010000005.1, from coordinate 44,627 downwards.
TCATCGCCCGTGCCGAGCGCAACCGCTCGCTCGAAATGGCACAGGCCAACCGCGCCTGACCCAACCCACACGCTCAACACCATCACTTCAAAGGAACCCACCATGACGATCTGGCGATCCTCCTGTCTTGCCCTGGCCGTTGCGGCTGCCTTCCCGCTGCCCGCGGCTGCGCAATCGAACGCCGAGTTGCTCAAGGAACTGCGTGCGCTGCGCGACCGCGTGACGCAACTCGAGGACAAGCTCAAGACCGCCGAGGCGGCCAAGCCGGCACCTGCACCAGTGGCGGCCGTGGCGCCCCCGACCGGGTGGGCGGCAGCCCCCGCGCCGGCCGGCATGACGCCCGATCAAGCCCGCGAACTGGGCCGCCTGGCGGTCAAGGTCGACGCGCTTGAAGACCAGCGCGAGGCGTCGTCGTTCAAGGGTCTGAAGATCAGCGGCAGCATCGACCCGGTGTTCATCTACAACAAGGCGCAAGACACGGCCGGCTTCCAGTTGCTCAACAACGTGCACGACGGCGACCACCCGTACGCCTACGACAACTCCTTCATCGGCACGGCCACGATCGACTTCCTCAAGGAATTCGAAGGTGGCACCAAGCTGCACCTGACGCTGATGCCCGATCGGGGCATTGGCGCCAACATCGGCGGGTCAGTCGTTCACGAGGCCAGCGCCTCCATCCCCCTGACCGACGAGAAGACACGCCTGATCGTCGGCCAGATCCCCGACTGGTCCGGCTATGAAATGCTGCCGGCGGCGCAAAACAAGCTGGTCACGCACAACCTGTTGTTCGACCTGGTCGCGCCGCTGTCGTACACCGGCGCCGGCCTCGAAGTCACGCGTGGCGCGTGGATCGTCAAAGGCGTGGTGGGCAACATGAACGCCACCAAGAAGGCATCCGGCGACAAGACGCCGGTGCTGGCCTACCGTGGCGACTACACCATCAACGAATACTCCGGCATCGGCTTCGCTGGCGTCCACGGCAAGGCCTACAACCCCAACGGGGGTGCCGACACCGGCGTCAATCTGTTCGAGGTCGATGGCTTCTACACGCGCGGCGACTGGACCATGCAAGGCGAGGTCAGCTTCGGCCGGCAGACTGACGCAGCCGTCGCAACCGACGCCAACGGCAATGCCCAGGATGCCCAGTGGTGGGGTCTGTCGGGTCTGCTGGCCTACAAGTTCGATCCACGGCTTGAAGGGGTGATCCGTGCCGACTACATCTACAACCGCCTGCATGGCGGCGGATTGCTCGGTTTCGGAAACGACGGGATCAACGGCATCGGTCTGGGCTACAGCCGCGACGGTGTGCTCAACCAGGGTCAGCACGGCTCCGACCGCTACGCGCTGAGCGTGGGGGGCAATTACCGCTTCAACGAGTACACGCTGTTCAAGCTCGAATACCGCTTCGACTTTGCCGACCGCCGGGTCTTCGAATACCTCGATCAGGCCGAGTGGAAAAAGAACAACCAGCTGTTCGGCGCTTCGGTCGTCGTGACGTTCTGACGATGAGCTCCGCTGTGCGCGACTGGCACGCCTTGGCCGCCGGGTGCCGCCCCGACGGCCGGCTGATCATCGACGGCAGGCGCAGCGACAGCGCCGCCGGCGAGACCTTCGGCTGCGTCTCGCCGATCGACGGGCGCACCATCGCGCAGGTCGCGCGTGGCAAGACTGCAGACATCGATGCGGCCGTGGCATCGGCGCGGCGCGCGTTCGATGACGGCCGCTGGGCGCACAAGCCGCCGGCCGTGCGCAAGAAGATCCTGGTGCGCTTTGCCGAAAAAATCCTCGCCGCCAAGGATGAGCTGGCGCTGCTCGAAACGCTCGACATGGGCAAGCCCATCGGCGACAGCCTGAGCGTCGATGTGCCCTCGAGCGCGCGCTGTATCGCCTGGTACGGCGAGGCCATCGACAAGATCTACGACGAGGTCGCCCCCACGGCGCGCAGCGCGCTGGCGCTCATCACCCGTGAGCCCATGGGCGTGGTTGGCGCCATCGTGCCGTGGAACTACCCGCTGCTGATGACCGCCTGGAAGCTGGGCCCCGCGCTGGCGGCGGGCAACAGCGTGGTGCTCAAGCCCAGCGAGAAAGCCCCGCTCACCGCGCTGCGGCTGGCCGAACTGGCGATCGAAGCCGGCTTGCCCGAAGGCGTGTTCAACGTCGTGCCCGGCTACGGCCATGAGGCCGGCGAGGCGCTGGCGCTGCACATGGACGTGGATGCCATCGGCTTCACTGGCAGCACCCGCGTGGGCCGCAAGATGCTCGAGTACGCGGGCCGCAGCAACCTCAAGCGCGTCTACAACGAACTCGGCGGCAAGTCGGCTTTTCTGGTGTTCGACGACTACAACGACATCGCGCGGGCCGCGCGCACCGCCGCCGGCAGCGTGTTCTTCAACCAGGGCGAAAGCTGCAATGCGCCCACGCGGGTGATGGTTCACGAGGCTGTGGCAGACCAGTTCATCGAAGTGCTCAAGGCGCAGGCCCCCAAGTACCAGCCCGCCGACCCGCTCGACCCCGCCACCGCCATGGGTGCGCTGGTCGATGACAACCAGCTGCGTACCGTGCTTGGTTACATCGACGTTGGTCGCGCCGAGGGCGCCCGGCTGCTGTGCGGCGGACATCAGGCGCGCTCGGAATCCGGCGGGTTCTACGTCGAGCCCACCGTGTTCGAAGGCGTCAACAACCACATGCGCATCGCGCGGGAAGAGATCTTCGGCCCGGTGATCTCGGTGCTGCGCTTTTCCACCGAGGCCGAGGCCATCGCCATGGCCAATGATTCGCCGTACGGCTTGCAGGCCAGCGTGTGGAGCCACCAGTTCGATCGGGCGCACCGCGTGTCTCGCGCGCTGCGCGCCGGCACGGTACAGGTCAACCAGTACGACGAAGACGACATCACCGTGCCCTTTGGCGGCTACAAGCAAAGCGGCAACGGCCGCGACAAGTCGCTGCACGCCCTGGACAAGTACACCGAGCTGAAAACCACCTGGATGCGCATCGACTGATGCCCCGGCACCCAGGCCAGACCGAAAACCCATGACCCGCGCTGAACCCCCTGTGTCTGGCACCAGCCCGTCGGCGCTGATCGAGCAACTGGCCGCTGCCGGTGTTCACAGCCTGCTCGCGCAGTTCACCGACGTGCACGGCGTGGCACGCGGCAAGCTGGTGCCCCTGAACCAGCTCGAGCTGCTGATGAGCGAAGGTGTGGGCTTCGCCGGCCCGTCGATCTGGGGCACCGGGCTGCCACGCACCGGGCCGCGCGCCGAGTACTACGGCCGTGGGCAGATCGACAGCACCTGCGCCCTGCCCTGGCTGCCCGGCATCGCCCGCGTGGTGTGCGACGGTTACGTGGCCGGTTTGCCGTTCGACGCCTGCCCGCGCCAGGTGCTGCGCCGGCAAGTGGCCCGCTTGGCCGAACGTGGCTGGACGCTGCGCACCGGTATCGAGCCCGAGTTTTTTCTGCTGCGCCGCACCGAGGGTGGCTTCGAGCCTGCTGACGCGTTCGACCGGCTCGACAAGCCGTCGTACGACCTCAAGAGCCTGCCGCGCCAGCGCGAGTTTTTGCACTCGCTGGCCGACGGCCTCACGCGCTGCGGGCTCGACGTGTTCCAGATCGACCACGAAGACGCCCACGGCCAGTACGAGCTGAACTTTCATCACGCCGACGCGCTCACCAGCGCCGACCACCTGATGCTGTTCAAGATGGCCGCGCACACGCTGGCCGAAGAGCGCGGCATGGTGTTTTCGATGATGCCCAAGCCGTTCGCCAACCAGCCCGGCAGCGGCATGCACTTCCATGTGTCGCTGTGGAGCGAACCCGGCGCCACGCAAGCCGCCACCTGCGTGTTCAACGACGCCGAACAAGACCTGTCGCCGCTGGGCCGGCACTTCATCGCCGGGGTGCTGCACCACGCGGCCGCGCTCACCGCGATCGGCGCGCCCACGGTCAACAGCTACAAGCGGCTCACGGTGGGCGACTCGATCACCGGCACGACGTGGGCGCCGGCGTGCGTGACGCACGGGCCGAACAACCGCACCGCGCTGGTTCGCACGCTGCCCGGGCGCTTCGAGTGGCGCGTGCCGGATGCCTCAGCCAATCCGTATCTGGCCACCGCGGCGCTGATCGCTGCCGGGCTCGATGGCATTGACCGCCAGCTTGATCCGGGCAGCGCGTGCACCGACGACCTGTTCGAGTGTTCTGCGGCTCAGCTGCAAGCGCGCGGGATCGCGCAGCTGCCGCAAAGCCTGAGTGCGGCCCTCGACGCGCTCGAAGCCAGCCCGGTGATCTGCGCCGCGCTGGGCGACACGCTGGCCGGCGAATTCATCCGGCTCAAGCGCGCCGAATGGACCGAGTACGCCCGACACGTCAGCCCGTGGGAGATGGCCCGCTACGCCGCGGCGTTTTGACGTAGCTGCGAAAGCGCTCGATCACCTCGGCCATCTCGGCGGCACCCAGCAAGGCCGGTTCGCCCACGGCGAGCGCCTTGAGGAACATCTCGCACAGCGATTCGATTTCCTGCGCGACCTTCATGGCTTGCGCCAGCGAGCTGCCCGCAGCGACCAGGCCGTGATTGGCCATCAGGCAGGCGAGCCGATCGCGCATTGCCTCGCTCACGACCGCCGACAACGCTTCGGTGCCGAACAGCCGGTACGGCGCGCAGCGCACCGAATCGCCCCCCGCCACCGCGACCATGTAATGAAAGCTTGGCAGATCGCGCCGCAGGCAGGCCAGCGCCGTGGCGTGCACGGAGTGCGTGTGCACGATGGCGTGGAGCTCGGGGCGCTGCGCATAGAGCGACCGGTGGAAATGCCATTCGGACGACGGCTGCCAGTGGCCGCGCAGATCGCCGTCCTCGCCCATCCACACCAGATCGTCGGGCCCGAGTTCGTCGGCGTCCATGCCGGTGGGCGTGATCAGCATGCCGCCCCCGAAGCGCTGGCTCAGGTTGCCGCTGCTGCCGCGGTTCAGGCCCAGCGCATCGAGCCGGCGTTGGGCGGCCACGAGTTCGCGGCGCACCGCGCCTTCGTCGGTCATGGGTTTTCCTTCGCGTTGAGCAGCCACAGGTCACGCAACGCAGCCGCGTTGGCGGCCACCACGCCGTGTTCGGTGATCAAGCCGCTCACCAGCCGAGCCGGCGTGACATCGAAGGCCGGGTTGGCCGCCGCGGTGCCATCGGGCACCAGTTGCACCTCGACCAGCGAGCCGTCGGCGGCGCGTCCGCTCACGTGCGTGACCTCGCGCGCGCTGCGTTCTTCGATCGGGATCGCCTCGCCATCGGCCAGCGTCGGGTCAAGCGTGGAAGTGGGCATCGCCACGTAGAACGGCACGCCGTTGTCGTGCGCGGCCAGCGCCTTGAGGTAGGTGCCGATCTTGTTGCACACGTCGCCACCCGCGCTCACGCGGTCGCAGCCCACGATCACCACGTCGACCTGACCGCGCTGCATCAGATGGCCGCCGGCGTTGTCGGCGATCACGGTGTGCGGCACGCCTTCGTGGCCGAGTTCCCAGGCGGTGAGGCTCGCGCCCTGATTGCGCGGGCGGGTTTCGTCGACCCACACATGCAGCGCCAACCCGGCCGCGTGCGCCTGATAGATCGGCGAGGTGGCGGTGCCCCAGTCGACCGTGGCCAGCCAGCCGGCATTGCAATGCGTGAGCACCTGCAGCGGCCCCGACTTGCGCTCTGCCAGCTCGCGCAGCAGCGCCAGCCCGTGGCGGCCGATGGCCTCGTTCGTCTGGACGTCGGCCTCGGCGATGGCGTCGGCCTCGTCCCAGGCGGCTTGCCGGCGTTGCGGCAGCGGGCACGCTCGCAGCCGGCGCAGCATGCGTTGCACCGCCCGGGTCAGGTTCACCGCGGTGGGCCGGGCGCTGACCAGCCGCTGCGCGCAGCGCTCGAGCGCGTCGTCGCTGGCGTCGTGATTGGTCTGCAGCGCCACGCCGTAGGCTGCAGTGGCGCCGATCAGCGGCGCGCCACGCACCCACATGTCGCGGATGGCGGTGTAGACCGCCTCCACGCCACCCAGCCGTTCGAAGCCCAGCCGGTGCGGCAGCGCGCGTTGGTCGATGACCTGTACCGCATCGCGCGCGGGCTCAGGCCAGATCGTGCGCGAGGGCTGGCCGTTGATCCTCATGTTGAAGCCTGAGCAGTTTCAGCCTGATCGAACGGTTTGGGTTCGGCATGCAGCCGCTGCTGCGTGGCCCGCGCGAACACCTCTCGAGGGCTCTGAGCCTTGAGGTGGTGATCCGACCACACCTGGCGCCAGCGGCGCGCACCGGGCATGCCGTGCCACAGCCCGAGCATGTGACGCGCCACGTGGCTCCAGGCCACACCCTGCGCGGCTTGGGCTTCCATGTAGTCCACCAAGGCGGACTCGACCGCGAGGCGGTCATCCGCCGGGTTGGCCGATGCACCCAGAAACCGCCGATCCCAGTCGGCCATGTTCCACGGCTGGTGATACGCGTCGCGGCCGATCATCACGCCGTCGACGTGCTCGAGCTGCGCCGCGATCGCCTCATCGCCCACGATGCCGCCGTTGATGGCAATGGTGAGATGGGGAAAGTCGCGCTTGAGGCGATGGACGAGTTCGTAGCGCAGCGGCGGCACTTCGCGATTGGCCTTGGGGCTCAAACCCTGCAGCCATGCATTGCGCGCATGCACGATGAACACCCGGCAGCCCGCATCGGCCAGCGTGCCCACGAAGTCGCGCACAAACTCGTAGCTCTCGACGCGGTCGATGCCGATGCGGTGCTTGACCGTCACCGGGATGCTCACCGCATCGAGCATGGCCTTCACGCCATCGGCCACCAGCGCCGGCTCGGCCATCAGGCACGCGCCAAACGCGCCGCGCTGCACCCGCTCGCTCGGGCAGCCGCAGTTCAGGTTGACCTCGTCATAGCCCCAGTCCTGCGCCAGCTTCGCGCAATGCGCCAGATCGGCCGGCTCGCTGCCACCGAGCTGCAGCGCCACGGGATGCTCCTCGGCGTTGAACTCGAGGTGGCGCTTCACGTCGCCATGGATCAACGCACCGGTGGTGACCATCTCGGTGTAGAGCAAAGCTCTCTGCGTGATCAGCCGATGAAAGTAGCGGCAATGGCGATCGGTCCAATCCATCATCGGCGCCACCGACAGGCGGTGCGCTGGGAATTGGGAGCCGGACGGTGGGGTGACGGTCATGGAGTGAACAGGGAAGCAGAGGGTCAGAGTCGCCGCGCCCGAAGGCAGCCAAAACAACACAGATGCGGTCGATTTTGCGGCCCGCGGGTGATCTGCCGCACGACAGACCGTGGTCGAGCCAGGCGGCTCACCGATCAGCCTTCCAGCAAGCGGCCGCAACCCCGGACGGCACCTTGCAGCGGGTATCCTTCTCGGTCCTGCGTTTTTCATGCACCGCCGTGTCAGCAACAGCCTCATTCGACGTGTCAGAAGCCGTCACCACGTCCCAGCAAGCCAGCGACTCCGCGTCGCCCGACGAGGCGCGCGCGCTGATCGCGGACCTGTTTCGCCGCTCTGCGACCATTTACTGGGTCGACATGCTGCTGAGTTCAGGTGCGGCCTGGGCGCTGACCGTCTTGTACTTCGCGGCCCCGGCTTGGAGCCTGGTGCAGATCGCCGCGTTCGTGGTGGCCGCCGTGCTGTTCTTTCGTGTGGGCACCTTCATCCATGAGATCGTGCACATGCCCAGCACCCAGATGGTGTGGTTCAAGCGCGCGTGGAATGTGCTGGTGGGCATTCCCTTGCTGATGCCCTGGATCGTTTACCGCAACCACACCGGTCACCACAACCACACGCGGTTCGGCACGCCTGCTGACGGCGAGTACCTGCCGCTGGCCTCGTCGCCGTTGATCGAGACCTTGAAGTACATGGTGCAAGCACCGCTGCTGCCGCTGTTCATGCTGGTGCGTTTCGGAGTGCTGGGGCCGCTGTCTTGGCTGCACTCGGGGCTGCGCGAGTGGGTGCTGACCCGTGCCTCGGCCGCGGTGTCCAACCCGTACTACACCAGGCGTTTCCCTGAGCGCGACGAGCAGCATCTGCTCATCGTCGAGGCGCTGTGCTTCGGCTACCTGGCGGTGATCGCTGGCCTGCTGTGGCAAGAGGTGATCAGCCCATGGCATTTCCTGATGGGCTACTCGCTGCTGGCCTTCACGCTGGGTCTGAACTGGTTTCGCAACCTGGCGGCGCACCGCTACGGCAACGACGGCTCGCGCATGACGATGGACGAGCAGGTCGCCGACTCGATCAACATCACCGGGCAGACCTGGCTCACGGTGGCGCTGTTTCCGGTCGGGCTGCGCTACCACGCGCTGCATCACATGTTTCCGGCCCTGCCCTATCACCAGATGGGCGAGGCGCACCGGCGACTGATGGCAGGTCTGCCGGCTGATGCGCCGTACCGGGTCGCCAACCGCGACAGCTTCTTTGCCGCCGTCGCACAGTTGTGGCGCTCAGCCAGCAACACCTCGCCTGAGCACTCGTCGATGCGTGCCTGGTCGCAAGGCGCCGGGCGCTCTTGAACGCGTCTGCTCTCGTGGCGCCAGACGCCGGGATCGTCGCCGGGGCCTCCGCGCCGCCGTGTCTGATCGTCAACCCGCGCAGTTTCAGCGCATCGCGTGGTCTGGCGGCGCACGCGACAGCCTTGGCGCGTGAGCACAGCGCCGAGGTCGTGGTGGTCGATGCGCCGGAGTCCACGATCGCTGCGGTTGAATCGATCCTAGAGCGCCGTCAGCGGCATGTGATGGTGCTGGCCGGTGACGGCACGGTATGCGCCATCGTCGATCAGCTGTGCCGCTTGTCGCCCGGCGCCTGGACACCCGATCTGCTGGTGCTACCCGGTGGTCGCAGCAACCTGACCGCCGCCGATCTGGTTCCCGGGAGCACCGCGCTGGCGACCCTGAAACGGGCGCTGCTGCTCGCGCGCGATGGAAGCTGGGACGCCGCAATCGAGGAGCGCTGCCCGTTGCGCATCGAGCAGTCCCCGGCACCGGCGCGCCACGGATTCTTTCTTGCGGCGGCGCTGATCGACAGCGCCATCCGCCAGTGCCACCAGCACCGCTCAGACCACAGCACGCTGGCCACCGGACTGAGTACCGCGAGCTACGTGGTCCGGCTCGGGGTGCAGGCCTTGCTGGGCCGCTCCGGGCTGGTGTGCCCTTCACTGCAGATCGACGCGCCCGGCTGCGGCACCCAGCAAGGGCTGGTGCGCTTGCTGCTGGTGTCCACGCTGCTTCACCGCAAGGGTCTGTTCGGCCCCTACGCTGATCGCGGCCAGGGCGATGTGCGCATGGCAGCGGTCAGCCGCGCGGCGCCGCGCTTCTGGCGTTCGTTGCCACGGTTGCTGACCGGGCGTTATTCGGCGTCGATGAATGCTGACAGCGGCTACCTCAGCGGACGTTGTCAGCAATTGCAGGTCCGCGGTCTGGCCGGCTATTCGCTCGATGGCGAAGCCTTCGATACCGACCCCGCGCGGCCCGTCACCATCACAGCGGGCCCACGCCTGCGCTTTGTCTGTCCATGAACGCTTCCAACGCCGCCAACACGACAGCAGCGAACAATCGCACCCTGCCGATGATCGCCGCCTTGGTGCGCGCCTACCCGGGACGCAGTGCCCTGGCGCTCCTGTCGGTGTTTGCAGCGGGACTGATGGACGGTCTGGGCATGTCAATGCTGTTGTCGATGTTGTCCTTCGCCAACCGGACGGGCACCCACGAGCCATCGATGCCGGAGAAGTTCGCCTTGCGCGCGGCCGAGTTCGTGGGCCTGGAGCCCAGCGCGCCGGTGTTGCTGATGCTGGCGATCCTTCTGATCGCCAGCAAGGCGGCGCTGACGCTGGCAGGCAATCGGCAAGTTGGCTACACCGTGGCCAATATTGCGACCGACTTGCGTCTGTCGCTGATCCGCTCGGTCATCGCGGCGCGCTGGTCGCACTACCTGCAGCAGTCGGTCGGTCGCTTGTCCAATGCCGTGGCGACCGAAGCACAGCGTGCGTCCGAGGCGTTTCAATACAGCGCCGAGATGGCGGCCATGCTGCTCAACTCGCTGATCTTCCTGTTCATCGCCTTGGCGATTTCGTGGCAGGCGGGCGCTGCCACTGCCGTCGCGGGAGGCGCCATCCTGGTGTTGCTTCAATCGCTGGTTCGAAGTTCGTTGCGGGCCGGCCGGCAACAAACCGATTTGCTGAAGTCGCTCCTCACGTTGATGGGCGGGCAATTGGCCGCCGCCAAGGCACTCAAGGCGATGGCCCGTGAAGACCACATGGATGCGTTGCTGGCCGATCAGACGCGTGCTTTGCGCCGCGCCTTGCGCCGTCAGGTGATCAGCAAGGAGGCCATGAGCGCCTTGCAGGAGCCGCTGCTGGCGATCCTGGTCGCCGCAGGCTTCTTTTTCGGTCTGGTCGTGCTGAAGATGCCGATGGCTGCAGTGCTGGTGATGCTGTTCTTGCTCGCTCGCACGGTCAGCTACCTGTCGAAGGCGCAGCGCGCCTACCAGCAGATCGTGTTGCGCGAGAGCGCCTACTGGTCGTTGAGCGATGGCATCGCTGCCGCCCGTGATCAAGTCGAACCTCGCGGTGGCGATCAGACCGTGCGGCTCGCCGAGGGCATCAGGTTCGAGGACGTGTGTTTCAGGCGCGACCAGCACCGTGCGATCGTCGAACACGGATCCTTCACCGTGCCGGCCCAGCAACTGACCGTGATCGTCGGTCCCTCCGGCGCGGGCAAGACCACGCTGCTCGACTTGCTGGTAGGACTGTTGCAGCCCGATGCCGGACGCATCCTCGTCGACGGCGTGCCGATGGCCGATCTGGACCTGCGCCAGTGGCGCCGGCAAATCGGCTACGTGCCCCAGGAATCGGTGATGGTCGACGAGTCGGTGGCCTACAACGTGACGCTCGGTGAGGTCGGCCTGAGCGAAGACAAGATACGCGCCGCCCTGCGTGCGGCCGATGCGCTGGAGTTCGTCGATGCCATGCCCGAGGGCATGCACACGCGCGTCGGTGAAGGCGGATCCAGGTTGTCCGGCGGTCAGCGCCAGCGTCTGGCCATCGCCCGCGCGCTGGTGCACGAACCGCGACTGCTCATCCTCGATGAGGCCACCAGCCACCTCGACCCTGAAGCGCAGGCGGCGGTGATCGAGACCGTCACGCACCTGAAGGGCAGCCTGACCATCTTGGCCGTTGCACACCAGGGTCTGCTGATCCAGGCCGCCGACCAGATCTGCCGGCTCGCCGGTGGACACGTCAGCGTGATGCCCCGGCATGGCCACACCGAAGACCTGTCGGTGCCCGGTTGATGCGCAGACGCTGGCAACCGCGGCGTGTGTGGCGCCGCTTCATGTTTCTGGGCCTGCGTTCGCTGCTGCGTACTGCCGGTTTTGGCAGAGCCCACTCGATCGGAACCTTGCTTGGCGAAATCCAGTTCCGTCTGGACGGGCGTTTGCGAAACAGTCTGCAACGCGACATCGCGGTGGCGCTGGGCCGCCGCAGCGATGACCCGTCGGTGGCCGTTCTGTTGCGCGAGGCCTATCGCGTGAACAACGCTGCGGTGCTGGAAATCATGTCGATGCTCGACCGCCGACAGGACACGTCGCGCCTCATCGCACGCTGTGAGCTCGATGGCGTGGAGCACCTGCGCGCCGCCATGGCACAAGGGCGTGGCGCCATGCTTCTGGCGACCCACATGGGCAACATGGCGCTGCCGCTGATCAAGCTCGTCGAGGCGGGTTGGCACGTCAGCGTCGTGTACCGGCGGGCCAAGATGATGTCTTCGAACTTCCTGCAAGCCGGGCTGGAGCAATATGGCATTCAGGGCATCCTGGCCAACAGCGGCATCCAAGCCTACGGGCAGATTCTGTCTGCCCTGAAGCAGGGGCGGATCGTTCTGGTGATGCTGGATCAGGGCTCGAGCAATGCGCGTGGCGTGATGCAAAACTTTCTGGGCAAGGCGATGCCCATGCCCGCCGGACCGGCTCAGTTGATACGTGTTTCTCGAGCGCCCGTGCTGCCGCTGGTCATGACGAGGGCGGGGCCCAATTGGCGGTTCACCATCGAGCCGCCGGTGCCTTTCGGCAGCGGAACGGTGGAGTCTGACGTGGCCTTGCTCAGCCACCTGACCGAGCAGCAGATCCTGCGCTCACCTCAGTTCTGGAGCTGGCATCACCGGCGTTGGAGTCAGTTGCCGGCGGCCTGCGCTCCAGCATCTACCGGCCATGCTGGCGACCGAGACAGCACCCCCGACGGAGGCTGAACGCTGGTGGAACACTGCAACAACGCTGAACCGGTGTGGGTACTGCTGGGCAAGTGGCATGGCGACAATCAGCAGTTGCTCGCCATCGCCAGGGCCCTGAATCGACCGTTTCGCGAGATCCCCTTGCGGTTCAACGCGCTGTCCCACCTGCCGCCGGCCTTTCTGGGGATCAACCGCCTGAGTTGGGATACTGAGGTGCCGCTCGGGCCGCCCTGGCCCAAGATCGTGTTGGCCGCCGGGCGCCGCAGCGTGCCGGCAGCACGTTGGATTCGTCAGCGCTCAGGCGGCTCGACCCGACTCGTCAACGTCAACCGGCCCTGGGCCCCGCTGCACTGGTTCGACCTCATCGTGACCACGCCGCAGTACGCCTTGCCCCGCCGGCCGAATGTGCTGTGCAACCTGATGCCTTTCCTGCCACCGCCCGCCGATCCCTCCCCGGAAATGGCTCTGCCCGCAAACGCAGTCAACCTGCCGAGACCGTGGACGGTGGTGCTGGTGGGCGGTAACAGCCGGCCGATGGTGCTGTGCGATGCGACCGCCGCCGCACTGGCCGCCCGGGTGAATGAGGAAGTCCTCCAGCGCGGAGGGACCGCCTGGGTGGTTGACAGCCCGCGCACGCCTGAATCAGCCAAGACCATCATTGCGCAGGGGCTGAGGGTGTCGTCGCAGATCGTGCACTGGCAAGCCGGCAAGCCGATCTACAACGCCCTGCTCAACGCCGGCGATCGCTTCGTCGTGACCGAAGACAGTGCGTCGATGATGACCGAGGCTCTACTGACCGGTCGACCCGTGAGCCTGTTCAAACTCGCCAGGCAGGGAGCCTGGCTGCGGCGGGCCAGTGCCGATTGGCGCCTCGCGTCCTTGTCCAAGCCGGGCTCGCTCAAGGGACGCAGCTTCGACCTGCTGGCCGAGCTCGGGCTGCTCAGCGGCGTGCGGGACCTGGGGCTGCTGCATCAGGCACTTGCGGATGCAGGAATGTTTGACGGGAACGGAGAGGCGCGAAGGCTCGCTTCGAAAGAGCGAGCCGAGACCTTGGCGCGGATGATTCAACTGATCGACAGCACCCCGGCATGAAGACATTTTTCCTCGCTACCACCCCCTTGCACGCCTTGATTTCGCTGAGCCTGATGCGCGGGCCCTTTCAGGACTTTGACAACACCCTGGCCTTGATCAACAAGCCCGGGACAGGCCGCCTCGATCTCTTCGCCGATGCCCTTGGCACCGTCAAGCCGCCTGGAATTTCGGTGCTGCAGATTCCGCGAGTCAAGAACGGCGGGCTGGGCCCCGGGCGCGCGCTGCTTCGCCGAATCAGTGAAATCACGCGCGAACTGTCACCGTCGCTGATCGCCTCGGGCAACGACAGGCGGCCAGAGTTTTACGCCGCAGTGCGGGGATGTGCCTCCGCCAGGCGCGTCTATATCGATGACGGCTTGTACAGCTACGTTCCGAACTACGGCATTCGAGACACCGTTGGAGAAGGCCTATTTGCCTCGGTGAGAAGGCTGTGGTGTGGACTCGCAACCGAGAGGCCCTCGTTGACGGGGGGGTCCATCGCGATGGAGGAGGCCTACATCCTGTTGCCTGAGCGAGCGCATGCTGGCCTGAGCGGCAAGATCGTGCATGCCCTGCAGGCACAGTGGTTTGCCGATCCGTGGGTGAGCCGCACCTGCGCAGCGGCTGTGGCGTCCGTCGGACTCGATGTTGAACTCTGCCGCTCGATCGGGCTGCTCGTGATACTGCCCCATCCCCGCCTGCTCGCGACTTATCCCGAGCTTCGCCAGCAAATCGAAACACTTGCTTCGGCGCACGCAACCAGAGGCGAACTGGTGGCGATCAAGGCACACCCGGAGTCCGAGGTTCAACTGCACGAACAGCTTTGCCTGCCCGATCGCAACACGCTGACGATCCCACAGGGTCTGCCCGTCGAGGCTCTCGCTCCAATTCTGTCGGGCACGCTGGTGGTCGGGGCTTTGACTTCCGCGTTGCTGTTCCTCGCTCTGCTCAGCGAGCGTATCCGTGTGCGCAGCCTGTCGCTTCCGGCAAGGTCGGGCATTCAGTCGCGGGCCCATGAGCAGATTCAGGCCATCTATGGGTCGGTGGGTATTCAAGCCTTCACTGGCGAAGCATGAAACATGAGGCGCATGAAAACAATCACGACCTACAAGAAACACTGCACCCTGTTGGGATTGGTTGAAGAAAAAATCAACAAGAAGATGACCAAACGGATAGAAAAATTATCCGCAAAGCACAACCACAACAGACAGGGCAGCATCGCAGTCTTTGCAAACGAGCACATCGGGATTCAAATAAATCAGCACGGAATTTATGACAAGCTCGGGCTTGAAATTTTATTTCACTTCCTGAGCCCTATTTCCAACCAGCTCAGCACTGGATTGGCAATGGACATAGGTGCCAACATCGGAAATCACTCTCTCTATTTTTCGGATCACTTCAAAAAAGTCCGCTCATTTGAGCCCAATCCGGCAACTTTCACACTGCTCTCGTTTAATTTGCGTGGCATATCAAACGCCATTCCATTCAATTTTGGTCTTGGGCAGGAGTCTGGCCAGATCGAGTTGAATGAAAATATGCAGAACATGGGCGAATCATCCATCGTCTACAAGACCCAAGGAAATACCAGAACAGTAAAAATTGAATTGAAAGTACTGGATGAAATCTCAAGCGAAATCACAGATTTGATTTTCATGAAGATTGATGTTGAGGGCTACGAGCACAGCGTACTTGCAGGCGGTGCATCCACAATTGAGCGCCACCAGCCGATCATCGTGCTGGAGCAGCATGCATCCGAGTTCTCGGATGGCAGCACGGATTCCATTCGGCTATTGAGCAAGCTCGGCTACAAGTTTTGCTGGCACCAATCTGCGTCCAAGGGGAAGGGTTGGCTCCGCCGTCAATCAGACATTCTGTTCAATTCAATATTCCGAAGTACCCAAGAATACAAAATAGTAACCAGCGACACCGTTCCCGTCGGAAAATACGGGATGCTCATGGCCATTCCCAAGAGATTTCAGGCCGCGCTGGGCTTTGAGAAATCCGAAGGCAACCGTCTCGATGCTTGAAAAACAAGTCACGCCTGTGGTGTGCATGGCATTCGGCGCGTTCCCGTATGCCGATAAATACATCGATTGCCTTCTGGGCATGCTGACCAGGCATTGCCCTGCGCCCTTTCGGCTGATTTGCTACACAGACCGTCCTCGCGCAGTTCACCGCGATATCGAGCAACGGGACTGCTCGGCCTGGCCCGAGTTCGACGTTCAAGGAATGCCAGCTTTCATGCGAAAGCTGGGTCTATTCAATCCCGCCTACGTTGAGTTTGATGAATATGTTTTCCTGGATCTGACGCTGATCATTCGAAAGTCGATGCAGTCACTGTTCGACTTTGCGTTTTCCAGACAGGAAGATCTGGTGATGTTGCAAGACTGGCACCACGATTGCTGCAATTCCAGCGTGATGCGGATTCGTCCGCGCCAAATGCGGTTCATCTATGACGCCTTCATCTCCCGCGAACTCTCGCCTTTTTCGTTTCCCGGGGATCAGGACTTCATTCACGCCATCGTGGCGGCCCATGGCCAGCAGCATCGCGTGGCCCTGCTGCCCGACGGCATGGTGATCAGCTTCAAGCACACCGTCAGGATCGGCCGCCGCGACCCCACTCAGACGCAGCCGGTGTTTGAAGCGGCCACCATCGTCAAGTTTCATGGCAGGCCCAGAATGCATCAGGTGTTCAACCCGATCTATCGTCTGTTTCGGATCCGCCTTCGCGATCTGGCGAAGGGGCGGTGGCACCGCCCGGTGTCGCCCGGGGAATTGAGAGAGCTCCAATCGCACTGGCGACCCGTGGGCAGGAATTGAAAGTCATGTCGGACCCCACAAGTGCTGGCCGCTCGGGCCAACCACCTCGCCTGGTTGCACTCACCGGAGCCAGCGGTTTCATCGGCCGGCATCTGGTGGCGGAACTGGCGCGGGCAGGCTATCGGCTGCGCCTCTTGTTACGGCGCGAGCCGGTGATGTCGCAGTGGCAGGGCAGCCCACCGCAGGTGGTCTCTGGCTCGCTGGATGACCGCGCGGCGCTGGAGAGGCTCGTCGAGGGCGCTGACGCCGTCGTTCACCTCGCAGGTCTGATCAAGGCGGCAAAGTCTTCGCAGTTCTTCAGCGTCAATCGGGATGCCAGCGCCATCCTGGCGAATCTGGTCAAACAGTCGGCGCCCGGCGCCCATTTCCTTCTTGTCTCCAGCCTTGCGGCGCGGGAGCCGAGCCTGTCGGACTATGCGGCCAGCAAGCGTGGTGCAGAGGATGCCGTGCTTGGCACCCTGGGCGCCCAGGCGACGGTGCTGCGCCCGCCAGCGGTCTATGGGCCCGGGGACCCCGAGACGCTGCGCTTTTTTCAACTGGCACAGCAGCGGCGCATACCGCTGCTCGGGCGAGCGGATGCGCGCATCGCGATGATGCACGTGCAGGACCTTTCACGTCTGATCCGCTTGCAGATGGAATCCAACCCCGGCGGACAGACCCTGTCGGCGGCTGACGGACGGCCCGATGGCTATCGCTGGGATGAACTGATGGGTGCGGCGGCCCGAGCGGTGGGCAACACGACACCGCGATTTTTTGATGTACCTCAAAGTCTGCTCAGCGGCGTGGCGCTGCTGGGTGACGTCGCACGCAAAATGGGGTCTGCCAGCATGCTCAGCTCTCAAAAATTGCGAGAGTTGCGCCACCCGGATTGGTCCGTCCGCCCTCAAGAGCGGGCACTTCCGGCGCTTTGGGAACCCGGGTTCAGTCTTGATTCAGGGTTTGCCGATGCAGTCCGGTGGTACCGCAGCGCAGGTTGGTTGGCGCAGTCCGGCTGATCGCAAGGCTTCGCGTCTCCCACCTCTTGATTCCGTAACAATCTCGCCCCAGCTCAATTTTCCTTGTCGCCGTCGGTACCGGTGACAAGCAGCTTGCCTCAAGGAGTTCACCTGCATGACCGAGCACAAAGCATCGCCAACGGCCCTGGACCCGGCCGCGTTCCTCGCAGGCATCGATGGCACCGCGCTCCAGACCGCACCCTTCGACCACGTGCAACTGAGCGAGCTGTTTCCACAGAGCGTCTATCAGCAGCTTCTGGCTGCCCTTCCGGACACCCGGTATTTCCACGAGTTGCGCCATCGCGATGCGATTCGTCCCGACGGCAGCAGTACCAGATTGCGCCTTTACCTTTATCCAGAGCAGCTCTGGCGCCTCCCAGCGCCGGTACGCGAACGCTGGCTGCCGCTGGCGAGACTGCTCAGTTCGCGCGAATTGCAAGACGTTTTCAAGCGAAAGTTTCGCCGGGCACTGGAGACACGATTCGGGCGGCCGATCGACCGCATCAACTTCTTTCCGATACCGATCATCGTTCGTGATCTGCCGGGCTATCGCATCGGCATCCACTCCGACGTGATGACCAAGGGCATCACGGTTCAGTTCTATCTGCCCGGTGATGACTCGCAAAACGGCATAGGCACTATCTTCCACGAGGGCATGACGGGTGAAGCGGCGACGCGCACAAAGCAAATGCCTTTCCTGCCCGCGTGCGGCTATGCATTCCCGGTGCAGGCCCAGGAAAGCTGGCACAGCGCGGCCACCACCACCGAGGCCGATGGCGAGCGCCGCTCCATCATGCTGACGTACTACGTGCAGGACACGGCAGCCACCTGGTTCATGAGGCGCTTCAATCGGCTGCGCAGTTTCTTCGGCTGGCACCCCAATCCGAGGGTCTGAGCGCACGCGGTCGCCTGAGGGCGCTGCCTTGCAGCCTCAGCGCAACACCCCGAGCCGGCGCAGTCGCCAGTAGATCCCCGGTGCCGCCAGCAGCGGGTGGCGACGCTGCCACTCGGTGACCTCGGGTCGGATGCCCGAGTGCCGTTCGACTTTCCAGACCACGTAGTCCACGGCGCCATCGAAGGTGAACGCGGCCTTCAAGAGCCGGGCAATGTTCCAGAACTTGCCCAAGCGTCGGCGCAGCGCCCATTGCTTCTCCGCATGGTTGCGCTGTAACCGCGAGATCTCCGGCGCGAGCTCGTCAGGGCCACTGGCGACGAACCTGATGCCCGCAGCGTTCCAGGCCGCGGGCAGCAGCCGCGCGTAGCGCGCGGCGTCTCGTTCGACGAGGTCATTGCCCCGGCCGCCACGTTCCACCCGCAACTCGGCGTCGTAGGTCCTGGCGAACAGCGCGCGCCAGTAAGCCAGCGCCTCACCGCGATCGGGGCCCAGTTCGGCGGCCCAGCGCGCGGCGGCCATCACAGCCTGGCGAACCACATTCACGGCGGCCACGAGGTCGATCTCGCTGCGCGCCCAGGCCACACAGCAGGGCTGCGAAAAGCGCGCCCACAGCGTCGTGTCCAGGCTGCCGTGCGACACGCCGCGGCGAAACTGCGACAGGCTGATCAGCGCGTACTTGGCGCGCAACGCGTGGCCGTCGAGTACCTCCTCGCAATAGCCGACATTGGGTGGCAGCACGCCATTGGCCAGCGCTGCCAGACGCGACCCGGGCCACGCACCCACGCGATCAAGCACGATGTAGAAATCGATCACGCCATCGAGCCGTGCGTCACGCAGGTTCGAGCCATAGAACAGCACTGCCGCCGCCGCGCCTCCAGCGCGCCGCGCGAGTTGCGCTGCGAAGGCCTTCACCGGCTCCGGCACCTCACGGCGCAATTCGGCGCCGATCAGCGCCTGCAGCTCATCGCTCACGTCGGAGCAGCAAGCCACGAGCGCAGCGGCCCTTGCCGGCGCGCGAAAGCCGCCTGCACGATGCGCAGCGCGTGGAGCACCAGACACACCGCCGTCCACACCGCGACCAGGCCGATGCCCAGATCGGGCCGCCCGAAGATCAGCGACGCGTTGAGGATCAGCAGATTCGGGTTGCGCCGCGCGGTGATGAGGCGCAAGCGGCTGTCAAAGGGCTCCCACACGTGCATGTCCATCTTGAAGCAGGCCATGAAGATGCCTTCTTCGATGCGCTGCAGCACATAGCCGGCCACGATCACCGTCAGCGCCAACGCCGAATAGGTGTAGTCGAAGCCGGCCGCCGGCAGCCCGACGATCCACGCCCACCACCAGAACGGCGGGTGGATCAGGTCGATCGAGTGGTCAAACACATTGCCCCACGGCGACGACTGCAACGTCACTCGAGCGAGCTTGCCGTCGACCGTGTCCAGAAACGTCATGACCCACGCGGCAGCCATGCCCCAACTGTAGTGGCCGGTCCAGAACAGCACCATGGCCGCCAGCACGAGCACCAGGCTGGCCGAGGTGACCTGGTTCGGGGTGATGCCGGTGTTGGCGCACACGCGGGTAACCCAGCGCGCCGGGCGCGGCCACACGTAGAGAGTCACCAGATCGGTGACGCCCTTGTACGAGCCGGCAAAGATGCGCTTTTCGATGGCGGGCAGATCGGCGGCCACCAGCGGCATCAGGTACGGCGGCTCGCGCTTGCGCAGCGCATCGTTGTAGCCATCGGCAAGCTGCGCCGGTGTGACGAGTCGGGTGCCGGCAGGCGCGCGGTGCCCGGCGAGCGACGCTGCCGCATCCGCGAGCGTTGCGGCGACGGCGAGTGCGACCACGGTGCCGTCAGGTGCTGTCAGCGCCACGTCGTCGACCGCATCGACCAGACCTCGCACCAGCGCGTCGTCAAAGACCCAGTCGGCACGCAGCAACGCCAGCCGCTGCGCCGTGGACGCATCGTCCACCACGCGAAAGCGAGCCAGTTGCCGTTGCAGCCGCGTCTCGGACGTCAGACCCCACACCCGCAGTTCCGACTGGCCGACGATGACGCCCGCGACGCGGCGCGCAGGAGACTCAGAGGCGCTCACCGCACCCGCCCGTGGCCCGACGGCGAAAGTTTTTTTGGCATCATCAAAGGGTGAATACCCAAGTCAAGAAAGACGAAACAGCAGGCGGGGATTATTGATGAGCGACTTGTTGTTCGCTCACATCTCCGACTTGCACCTGCCCTTCGAGCCGCAGCTGACGCTGCGTCAGCACCTGTCCAAACGCCAGCTCAGCGTGTGGTCGTGGTATCGGCGTCGCGCGCTGCACCGAAGCGACATCCTCGACTCCCTCCACCGCGACTTGCATGACCATGCCGTGGACCATGTCGTGGTGACGGGTGACATCACCAACTTCTCGTTGCCAGGCGAGTTCCGTCAGGCGGCCGATTGGCTTGCACCGCTGGGCCCTGCCGAACGCATCAGTCTGGTTCCCGGTAACCATGACGCACTGATGTACGTGCCGCCAGCGGAGGGTCTGGACTTGTGGGCGCCCTGGACGCGCTTGAGCGACGGCTGGCCCTACCTGCACCGCGTGGGCGAGGTGTCTGTCATCGGTCTCAATTCCGCGCTGCCCACCGCACCGCTGCTCGCGCGCGGCTGGCTGGGAGCGCAACAGCTCGCCCGACTCGAACAGGTTCTGGGCAACGAAGGTCGGGCCGGGCGCGTGCGCATCGTGTTGCTGCATCACCCTGCCGCTGCGGGCGCCATCGGCTGGCGCAAGGCATTGGCCGATGGCCCGGCGCTGCGCGCGGTGCTCAAGCGCGCTGGTGCCGAACTGGTGCTGCATGGCCATGCCCGCGACGCGCGCCTCGACGCGATTGCCGGTCCGCGCGAGCCGATCCCCTGCCTGTGCGTGCCGTCGTCGTCGGCGCTGCCCAATCCCAAGGATCAGGGCGCGCGCTGGCATCAGCTGCGGCTGCTCGGGATCGGCGGCGATCTGCGCGCTGAGGTCACGGTTCGGCGCTGGTGTGTCGACTCGAACGCCTTCACGACCGACGCCGTCTATGAGCTGTGTCTGCCTCGCAGCGCACCCGGTACCGCGGCCGATAATCCACCGCTGTGATTCCCCCTGATGAACCCGAGCATGGCCAACGCGACTGAGACCAAGTTCGGTGACCCCGCCACCCGGCTGGCGCAAACCGACTGCTGGACCGTGCTGCTGCGACCGAAGCAGCCCACGCTGGGCTCGCTGGTGCTGATTTGCCGCGAGCCGGTGCAATCGTTTGCCCAGGTCAGCGCGCAGGGTTACGCCGAACTGCGCGACCTCGTGCGCCGCATCGAAGCCACGCTGCGAGACGTGGTCGCCTACGAGCGCATCAACTACCTGATGTTGATGATGGTCGATCCGGACGTGCACTTCCACGTCATCCCGCGTTATGACGGATCGCGCCGGCTTGGCGGCGTCGAGTTTCGCGATGCCGGCTGGCCCGGGCCGCCGGCACTCGATGCGGCTGTGGCGCTGGATCCCGCGATGAGCGATGCGCTGCTCGCCCGACTGCGGCAGGCGTGGCTGCGCTGCGCCGGCTAGGACCACGCACCTTGTTCCCCTGGTTCCCCCTGGACCGGCTCGACCGCTACGCCTTGCGCCTGATCGCCGGGCCGATGGCACTGTCGCTCGTGGCGCTGCTGGTGGCGCAGTTGCTCGAGCGGCTGTTGCGCTTGTTCGATCTGGCGGCGTCTGCGGGTGCTGGGCCCTCGAGCGTGCTGCTCATGGCCTCCACGCTCGTGCCGCACTATCTGGGGCTGGCGCTGCCCATGGCCTTCACCGCGGCGATCTTCATGGCCGTGGCCCACATGTGCGACGACAACGAGCTCGACGTGATGCTGATGGCGGGGCGCTCGATCGGTCGCATCGCCGCGCCCTACTTCATGCTGGCGCTGATGCTCAGCGTGTTCAGCGTTTACCTCTACGGACAACTGCAGCCCCTGGCACGCTACGGCTATCACGTCGCAGTCAATCAGGTGCTGCAAACGGGCTGGGACGCTCGGGTCGAAGAGAACCATTTCACCGACATTGGCCAGGGACTCACGTTCACCGCCGACGTGATCGAAGCCGACGGGCGCAGTCTGCACGGTGTGTTCATGCAACGCCGCAGCGGGGGCAGCGAGGCGATCCTGACGGCGGCTCACGGGCGCATCGTCACCACGCATGAAGGGCTGCAGTTGCGCTTGGAAGACGGGCGCGTCGTTCATGTGCGAGACGACCCGGCCTCTGGAGGCGAGGATGTGACGATCTCGCGATTCACCCACGGGGTGTCCGACCATGATTTCTCGCCCAAGCCGCCGCCGCTGGCCGCTCGCGGAGCCGTCGTGCGTGAGCGCACTCAGGCAGAACTGTGGCGCGACATGCACCTCGAAGGCGGCCAGGGCAAGCCGGCCGCGGAGTTCCACTCACGCCTGGCCCGCTCGCTGATCTTCCCCTTCCTTTTGCTGATGGCGCTGCCGCTGGGCATGGCTTCCAAGCGCGGGCGTCGCACGCCGGGAGTGGTCTTTGGCGTGCTGGCGCTGCTGGCGATCGATCATGCGATTCAGTTCGGCGAAAGTCTCGGGGGCACCGAGCGCTTGCCTGCGGCGCTGGCCGTGTGGGCGCCATTCGCCATCTTTGCGTTGTTGAGCGTGTGGATCTTCAGCAGCAGCTTGGCCTGGCCGGGCGACAACCCGGTCTTGCGTGCTGTGATGGCGGTCGAGGGTCTGATCGATCGTGCCCGCGTGAGCACCGCCAAGCGACGCGAAGCCCGGAGCGTCCCATGAGAGGGCAGTTGCCCGCCTACCTGCGCCGCCGCATCGGGCTGCAAATCCTGGCGCTGCTCGCGGTCCTCACGGCCATGATGCAGTTGCTCGAACTGCTCGATGTGACCACCGAAATCTTCGAGCGTGGGCAGGGTCTGGGCGGCCTGATGTACTACGCCTTGCTGCGGATTCCGGCCGAGTTGGGCCTGGCCCTGCCGCTGGCGGTGCTGCTCGGAACCATGCTCGTCATGAACTCGATGGCGCGCCGGCTGGAGATCATGGCCATGCGAGCCAGCGGCGTCAGCCTCAAGCGAATGCTGGGCCACTTGTTGCCGCTGCTGTTCATCATTGCGATCCTTCAAGCGGCCTTGCTGCAGGCCGTGCTGCCGCGCGTCGAGGTCGAATTGAAACGCTGGTGGAATGCCAGCGCACCCACCGAGGAGGTGAAAGCCCCGCTGTGGGTGCACACCCGCGGCGGTCCGGTGTCCATCGAAACCATCAGCCCCGACGGCCAGCGCTTGAAAGGCGTGCATCTCTATGAGCACCACGCGGGTCTGCTCACCACCCGCACGGTGGCGTCGGCCGCGCACTGGGACGGCCGAGCCTGGCAGTTCGAGGACGTGACGGAGTTGCGCATCAACGCCGCCGGAGTCCAACGCAGCCACGATGAAAAGCGTGAATGGCAGACCAATTTGCAACCTGACGAGCTGCTGCGGTTGAACGTGGCCCGCCCGTACCTGTCTACTATGATGCTCGCCGAAGTGATCGCTGGCGCGCGCATCGGATCACAACCCCGCAGTTACTACCAGACCGCCTTGTACCGATCATTCACCGCGCCATTCGGCGTGTTCATCATGCTGCTTCTGGCGTTGCCGACCGCTGCCACGCTCACACGCGGCTCGGGCGGCGGTGGTGCCATGCTGCTGGCTCTGGTGCTAGGTCTGGGCTTCCTTCTGTTCGACGGCATCCTGGCGTCGCTGGGCTCCAGCGGTCAGTTGCCTCCGTTGCTTACAGCACTTGGTGCGCCGCTGCTGTTTGGCCTGATCGGCATCGTGCGGTTGCAGTGGTGCGAGCGCCCTTGAATTTCAAGCCCCACTGATGAGCACCATCGAGGTCATCCCCGTCGCGTCGCCCGCAGAACTGGCACGCTTCATCAAGCTGCCGGGGCAGCTTTACGCCAACGATCCGGCCTTTGTGCCGCCGCTGTTGCTTGAGCGGCAAGAAGCGCTGTCTCCCGCCAAGAACCCCTTCTTCCAGCACGCCGAGACGCAGTTCTGGCTGGCCCGACGTGATGGGCGAGACGTCGGACGCATCAGTGCGCAGATCGACCGGCTGGTGGCCGAACCTGACGTCGGCCACTTCGGGATGATCGCCGCCGAAGACGACGCCGAAGTCTTTGCCGCCTTGTTCGCCGCCGCCGAAGTCTGGCTGCGCGAGCGCGGCAAGACGCGCATCCTCGGGCCGTTCAACCTGTCGATCAATGAAGAAACGGGCCTGCTCATCGACGGCTTCGACACGCCGCCGGTGATGATGATGGGTCACGACCCGCGCTACAGCGGGCCGCGCATCGAGGCACTCGGCTACGCCAAGGCCAAGGACATGATCGCGTACTGGTACGACATCGAACACGAGTTGCCAGCCGCCGCGCGCCGCAAGATCGACAAGCGCAAGCCCGAGGCGCTGACCGTGCGCAAGCTCGACAAGAAGCGCTACCAGGAAGAGTTCGACATGGTGACGTCGATCTTCAACGACGCCTGGTCGCTCAACTGGGGCTTCATCGCCTTCACGCAGGCCGAGATCGCGCACATGGCCAAGAGCCTCAAGCCGCTGATCGACCCGAACTGTGTGGCCATCGTCGAAATGAATGGCGAGGCGGTGGGCTTCGGCATCGCGCTGCCCAACCTGAACGAGTTGGTGGCCGACTTTGGCGGGCGCTTGCTGCCCTTCAACTGGATCAAGCTGCTGTACCGGCTGTGGCGCGGCGCGCGCTCGGCACGGGTGCCGCTGATGGGCATCCGGCGCAGCTTCAGCGGCAGCCTGGCCGGCGGGCTGGCGCCGTTTCTCATCATCGACGCATTGCGCAACGGGCTGCGCAACAAGGGCGTGCGCCACGTCGAACTGTCTTGGATCCTCGAGGACAACCGCGCCATGCGCCACGTCATCGAGTCACTGGGCGCGCACCCGTACAAGACCTACCGCGTGTACGAAAAGACACTGAGTCTGTGACCCTCATCCGGCCACGCTCACCACGCACCCAAGGCGCATGACATGAAGCAACTCACCGCGCTCGTGCTGGCCGGGACCCGCACCCAAGGCGATCCGCTGGCCGATTACGCCGGCGTGAGCCACAAGGCGCTGATCGAGGTGGGTGGCCGCACGATGATCGAGCGCGTGGTGAGCGCGCTGGCGGCGGTGCCTGAAGTGGCTCGCATCGTGGTGGCGATCGAGCGGCCGGAACTGCTGACCGACTTGCCTGAACTGCAGCGCGACGTGTGCGGCAAACCGCTGACAACCATGTCGCCGGCGTCGGGCCCGAGCGCCACCGTGGCGGCCGCGCTGGCGAGCGAAGGTTCGCCACTGCTGGTCACCACCGCCGACCACGCTTTGCTGCAAACGAGCTGGCTGAATGAATTTTTAGCCGCCTGCCCGCAGCACGCTGACGTGTGCGTTGCGCTGGGGCGCAGAGATGTCGTTCAGGCGGCCGCGCCCCACACCAAGCGCACCTGGCTGCGTTTTGCCGACGGGCATTTTTCTGGCTGCAACCTGTTTTTGATGTCGGGCCCGGCGGCACGCGGCGCCGCCGAGCTGTGGTGCGAGCTGGAGCGCCATCGAAAGGATCCGCTGCAACTGATGGGCCGACTCGGCTGGAGCGTGGCGCTGCGCTACCGCCTGGGCCAGTTGACGCTGGCAGCAGCCCTAGGCCGGCTCGGTGAGTTGGCCGGCGGCGCGCAGCTGGCCATCGTGGAGATGAGCGACGGGCGCGCGGCCATCGACGTCGACAAGGCCGAAGACCTCGACCTGGTGCGCGAACTGGTGGGGCGCTGACCCGCAACCGCAAAGAGGGGCTCGGCCCTGCAACACGCCGGCGCTTGCTGCGCCGCCGTGAAACTGATCAATCTGCGGAGGACTCACCGCCAGCCGCAGCTCGCTCCCGTTCGATCCAGCTTGCAGCCAGAGCGCGAACTTGCACCAGGTCGGCCGGGTAGTCGAGCTCGCCCCACTCCAGGCCTTCGATCGACGCCACACGAATGTCGGCGCCGGCCGAGGCCAGGCGGTTGATCGCCGAGAGGTACCAAAGCGCCGGGCCTTGCGGGGTGCGCATCGTGCGCTCGAGTTCCTCGACGAACAGCGACGCACCGTCGGCTTCGAAGCGCAGAAAGCCGATCGACTCGCCGTTGACGCGCTCAGCCTCGAGCGTCTTGCCGATGGCACGCAGACGGTCGCCCTCGGTTTCAACCTTCATGTCGTCGGCATCGTAGTCGGCCTTGCGGTCGATGGTGACCGTGATCGGCGCGGCCGGAGCGGCAAACAGGCGCTTCGCGATGGCCGGCTCGAACAGCGTGTCGCCGTTGAGGATCAGACACGAGCCCTGCAGTTCGGCGCGGGCCATCCAGCAACTCGCCAGGTTGTCAGCCAGCTTGTAAAAAGGGTTGTAGAGCGTGCGCACCCGCATGCTGGACGGCGCAACACGCCTCAGTTCAGCCTCGACCAACTCGGGGTGGAAGCCTGTCACCACCACCACTTCAGGCACGCCGTTGTCGGCCAGCCCCCGAATCTGCCATTCGAGCATGCTGCGTCCGCTCAGATCGAGCAAGCACTTGGGCATCTTCTCGGTCAGCGGCAGCAAGCGGCTGCCTTGGCCGGCGCCGAGGATGAGCGCGCGTTGGGGTGTTGACATGTTCCAGGCTTTCAAGACGGCGTGTTTGGCGAGCGAGCTTACAAGACCGCGCGGCTGTTCACGGCGGCCGCTGCCCGGAGGTTGGTTGAGGCGCCGCGCTCAAGTACTTGCCGGCTCACGCGTCTTACGGTCACTTCGCCGGCTCCCTCAGACACTGCCAGATGCGCAACGTGGGAGCGGCCGACCGGCACAGGCCGGGTGTGCCAGAAGTGCCCGTTGAGTTCGCAACGATCGAGCGCCCCGGAACTGTCGACGCGGCTCACCTCGCGCAGACCTGAGCTGCCAGCCGCCTTGACGACCGCCTCCTTGCGCGTCCAAACGCAATAAAAGCGGCGGGAGCTTCGGCCGGCCCAGGCCCGCTCGGCTTCGTTCAGGTACACATGAAAGTCCTTTGACACGGCTCCGCTCAGGCGCTCGACATCAATGCCGACCGGCCCGCGCGTGGACAGGGCACACACGATGCGGCCATCGCAATGCGAGATGCTGAATGCGATGGGCAGGTCGAGGGTGGGTCGCGACTGCGGGGGGTGCGCGAGAGAGTTCAGCGCATCAGGGGAAAAGCCCAAGTCGGCCAGTCCTGCCACAAGAAGTCGGCTCCCGAGCAATGAGCGATGTCGGTCTCGCTCGTCTGTCCAAGTGCCGATTTCGGCACGGCGCGAGGCGGGGAGATCGCCCATCCAACTGGCCTCGAGCGAGGGTGCGATGACGAATTCCGCAGTAATCAGTACCAGAAGGGACATGGACGCACCGCACCGCTGACGCGTGAGACACTCATGGGCTACCAAGACAAGATTCATTATGGTTCAGCAAGTGCCGGCCCCCGGCCCGCAACAGTGCCACGACCTGGACGCCAACGACGAAAGCCTGCCCCTGTTGCAAGGCCTGATGCACAGCTACGGCGACATCAGCCGAGTGCAATCGCTGAGCGGTAATCACGACAGCCTGGTCATCCACAACACGGACGACATCCGCCATGTGTTGCTGGGCAACCGCAGCAACTACATCAAGGGTCTGGCCCTCAATCGCGTGCGTGTTCTGCTCGGCAACGGGCTGATGGCCAGCGAAGGCGAGTTGTGGGCAAGGCAACGTCGCATGGTTCAACCGGCCTTCCAAACGCAGGTGATCCGCGGCTTTGCACCATTGATGCAGCGAGCCAATAGCGATCTCATCGGAAGATGGGCCGTGCAGGCTGAACGCGGCGAACCCGTCAACCTGACACGCGATCTCAGCGAACTGGCGCTCAACATCGTTCTGCGCGCCTTGTTCAGCGTCGATCTCCAACGGCTGATCGATGCGAACGGCGCCAGCCCGTTCGATCTGCTGACCCGCGAAACCCGGCGCGACTTGGCTTTCGCGGCGAAATTCCGGGCGCTGGCTCACTTGGTCCGCGCCATGATCGAGTCGCGCCGCAAGGAGCAGCGCATCGAGATGGACTTGCTGTCCATGCTGATGGAGTCGCGCGACAAGGACAGCGGCGAAGCGATGCCCGATCGGGCTTTGCTCGATGAGGTCATGACCTTGATCGTCGCCGGCCATGAAACCACGGCCAGCACGCTCAACTGGACCTGGTACCTGCTGTCTCAGCACGGTGATGTCGAGGCAAAGTTGTACGCAGCGATCACGGCAGCCAAGGCGGTCAATCCCGAGGAGCCGGACACGGAAAACGCCTACGTGGAGCAGGTGCTTCAAGAATCCATGCGTTTGTATCCGGCCGGCTGGCTGCTCAGCCGCCGCGCTTTGGGTGACGACACACTGAGTGGCTATCACGTGCCGGCCGGGACCGAGGTCTTCATCTGTCCCTACCTGCTGCACCGGCACGAAGCGCACTGGGAGCAGCCTGAGGCGTTTGACCCCGAACGGTTCGCACCCGCTTCAGTGGAGGCGCGTGACCGGTTTGCTTACCTGCCCTTTTCGGCCGGGCCGAGGTACTGCATCGGCACCACCTTCTCGATGGCCGAAATGTCGATGCACCTGAGCATGGTGGCTCAGCACTTCCGGTTGCAATACCTGGGCAGCGAACCACCGGAAGCCGAGTTCCAGATCAACCTTCGCACACGACAAGACATTCACATGCGTGTCGTTACGCGCTGAAAAAAGAGACCCATGTCCCCATTCGAGACGCTCAATGCGATGCTGCCTGCCGATGCACGCGAGGACCGGCACATCACTTTCATCGACGGAGAGCGAGACCAGCGCACGCTGAGCTTCAGGCGGCTGCGCCAGCGGGCCCTCGGCGCGCTCGGTGCGTTGCAGCGGAGGGGCATCTCCCGCGGCGACGCACTCATCCTGTACCTGGCCGACAACGAGCGTTTCATCGAAATGTTCTGGGCCTGCCTGTTGGGCGGCATCGTGCCGATTCCGCTGGCTCCGGGCAGCAACGACGAACATTGGCGCAAGCTGCTGCGCGTGTTTGCTCAGCAGTCCCGGGCTTCTGTGTGCATCGATGCGCCAACGCTCGAACGCTTTGATGCGTTCGTGGCCTCGCAGGGTTTGGGTACCCAAGGCGATGATCTGCGCGCGCGCACGGTGATCGTGGGCGGCCTCGATTTCGCCGGCGAGCCAGGTGAGCCGGTTCAGCCGGACCCGAACGACACCGCATTCATTCAGTACTCGTCTGGCTCGACGGGCGAGCCCAAGGGCGTGGTGCTCACGCACCGCAATCTCACCACCAACACGTCCCAGATCGCCGCGGGAGCCGGCTACACCGACCGCGACTCAGTGTTGAGCTGGATGCCCTTGTCTCACGACATGGGCCTGATCGGGTTCCACCTGACCTTGCTGTCAGCCGGTGTGAGCCACGCGATCATGCGCACCGAACTTTTCGCGCGGCGGCCTTTGCTTTGGCTGGAGCTGGCCAGCCAGCGCCGGTCGACGGTGTTGTGTTCGCCGAACTTTGGCTTTCAGCACTACCTGCGGCAATACGAGATCAAGTCCCCTCAGGGGCTGGATCTGTCGTCGATCCGTCTGATCATGAACGGCGCAGAGCCCATCTCGGCCGAGGTGTGCCGCCGTTTCGTCAGCACCATGGCACCGCACGGGCTGAAGCCGCACACCATGCTGACGGTCTATGGTCTCGCAGAGGCGACTCTGGCAGTGAGTTTTCCTCTTCGCGACGTGCCGATTGAGACCGTCTTGCTGGACCCCGCGAGCCTGCACGTGGGCGAGCGGGTGCGCGACATGGTCACGGGAAGTGGTCGATGCGTCGAGTTCGTCAAGCTCGGACAGCCGCTACCGGGTGTCGAAGCGCGCATCGTGGACGATGGCGGCGCCGTGCTGGGCGATCGAGTACTGGGCCATGTGCACATCAGGGGCGACAACGTGACCCAGGGCTACTTCCAAGATGAGAAGCGAACGGCCGAGGTGCGCTCATCGGATGGCTGGCTCGAGACCGGTGATCTTGGCTTGTTATGGGACGAGCAACTGATCATCACCGGGCGGGCCAAGGACCTCATCATCGTCAACGGTCAGAACCACTACCCGCACGACCTGGAACGAATCGCGCAGCAGACCGTGGGCATCGAAGCCAACCGGGTGGCGGCGGCCGGGGTGCGCAGCCCGGTGGATGACACGGAATCGCTGGCCGTGTTCGTGCTCCACCGGGGAGCGCTGGCCGAATTTGTGCCGCTGGTGCTCGAACTGCGCCGGACCATCGCCCACCAAACGGGCCTGGAGGCCTCGCATGTCGTGCCGGTGCGACACATTCCCAAGACCAGCAGCGGGAAGCTGCAGCGATATGCGCTGGCCGAGGCCTTCGAGCAAGGTGAGTTCGATGGCCCTCTGACCGAACTGGCCGCATTGTTGTCGGCGAATGCCGCCGAGCTGCCTGAAGAGCAAGACGGGTCAGCGACGGCACGTCGTCTGCAAGACATCTGCGCCGCGTTCATCCAAGACCGCAAGGTGACGCCGCAGACCAACCTGCTGGAAATCAACCTCAACTCGCTCAATCTGGCGCGCATCCACGAGGCGATCGACCGAGAGTTTCCGCAGCGCATCGAAGTCACCGACCTGTTCGAGTACCCCACTCTCGAGCAGCTTGCCGACTTTCTTGATGCCTGCGCAGCGTGAGGCGTGGCGGCTCGGAAAATTCGGGCTTGTTCACCGCCTCGTTTCCCCGTCTGACACCGCATATTTTCCGTAAAATGACGCTTTGATGGCAAAGCCATGCCGCTCGCTTTACAAGCCTGGCCAGTCGAAATCTTGCAGAAAAAAGGGTGAGGGTTGAAAGCTTACTTGCGAGGCCGCAATGGCCGACAGGGGCGCGTCCAGTGACCGTGACCGAACCTTCCCTGAACAGCCCGACCCCCACCGCGAGCGGCATTGCGCTGCTCAGCGCGGATTTCCCGACGCTGGCCGACGCGCTTGATTACGCTGCCACTGGCGAGTCGGGATTCAATTACTACGATGGGCGTGGCGCGCTGATATCAGTGCTCCCGTACCGCGAGCTTCGCGAGCGTGCCTTGGAGATGGCCCGTCGCCTCGCACCTTTGGGCCGTGGTGAGCGTCTCGCTTTGGTGGCGCACACGCACCCCGATTTCGCGGTGATGTTCTACGCCTGCCAGTACGCCGGCTTGGTGCCAGTGCCTCTGCCCGCAGCCGTGCACCTGGGTGGACGCGAGGCCTACAGCCGCCACCTGCGCCAATTGATGAGCGACTGTCGAGCCGTCGCAGCATTTGCTCCGCCGGAGTTCATGGGGTTCCTGCGCGAAGCCAGCGCGGGCCTGCCGCTGACACTTGCCGGAACGCTGGATGATTTCCTGGCGCTCCCGGCGGCAACCGAATCACCCGTGCGGCCGTTGCCTGGCGAACTGGCTTACCTGCAGTACACCTCGGGCAGCACCCGCTTTCCGCGCGGCACCATGATCACCCAGTCGGCGGTGATGGCGAACCTCAAGGGCATCTTCAACGACGGATTCGGTCTGACGGCCGTCGATCGCTTCTGCTCTTGGCTGCCGTACTACCACGACATGGGACTGGTCGGGATCGTGCTCGGTTGCGTGGCCACCCAACGGTCGGTTGATTACCTTCCAACCCGTGACTTCGCGATGCGCCCTCGCCTGTGGCTCAAGCTGATGTCGATGAACCGCAGCACGATTTCGTTCAGCCCGCCTTTTGGCTACACGCTGTGTGCGCGCCGCCTGCGCCCGGCGGATACCCAGGAACTGGACCTGTCAGCGTGGCGGGTGGCCGGCATCGGCGCCGAGATGATCCACCCGGAATCCTTGCAGGAGTTCGCTGCGGCGGTGGCTTCGGCAGGTTTCGATGACCGTGCCTTTCTGCCTTGCTACGGCATGGCTGAATGCTCCCTGGCGGTCAGTTTTGCGCCGCTCGAGCGAGGCGCGCGCACCGACGTGGTCGACATGGACAGGCTGGCATTCGACGGCGAAGCCGTGGCAGTGCCGGCGGGCAACACGACGATCAAGGGCAAGGCCTTCATCGACTGTGGTCGTCCTCTGCCCGGCTACGAATTGGAAATACGCGACGAAACGGGTCAACCGCTGCCCGAGCGGCGCTGCGGGCGCATCCATCTGCGCGGTGCCAGTGTCATGTCGGGCTACTTCGGCAATGTCGAGGCGTCTCGCGAGGTGCTCTCGTCCGACGGATGGTTGGACACCGGAGACATCGGCTATCAGGCGAACGGCTCGCTCTACATCACCGGACGCGCCAAAGACCTCATGATCATCATGGGCCGCAACATGTGGCCGCAGGATCTCGAATACCTCGCCGAGCAGCAACCGGAAGTGCGCCCCACCGATGCCTCGGCGTTTTCGATCCCCGATGACGACGACGAAGAAACCGCCGTGCTCGTGGTGCAGTGCCGTGAATCGGAGCCGCACAAGTTGATGAAGCTCACCGAGCGGCTTCAGCAGGCCATTCATGCGGAGTTCGGCATCCACTGCCTGATCGAGCTGGTGCCGCCGCACACACTGCCGCGGACCTCTTCTGGCAAGTTGTCGCGCAGCACCGCCCGCAAGGATTTTCTCGAGCGTCGCAGCCTCCTGTCGCAGCAGTTCCCGCACAGCACCCAGCCCGCAGATGTCTCAAGTCACACGGCTGTAGCCGAGAGGTCCACATCGTGAACTCACCCTCGAACAACGCCGGATCCGAAGCCGGTGCTGATCTGATCGCGTCGATCGAAGCAACGATCCGCGAGGCCCTCGCCGTCATTCGGCCGTCAGCGTCCAGCCTGGGCGGTGATGAAGACCTCGCGCAGGCTGCCGACCTCGATTCGGCCGAAGTCATGGACCTGATCATGGAAATCGAAGACCGGTTGGACCTGTCAATACCGGTCGAGACCACGGCCCAGGCCCGAACCATCAACGAACTGTGCGCCGGTATCGTGCAGTTGAAGCGCAGCGTTTCGTGAGCCTGCTCGACAAGTTCGCCACGCAGCGAACGCTCCATGCCCGGCTGGCCGAAAGCAGCCGCGTGGCGCCTATCGCCACGCCGATGGACGCGATTCATTCGGCCACCTCAGCCACCATTGACGGGCGGCTCGTCATCTTGGCCGGCACCAACAACTACCTCGGTCTGACCTACGACGCCGAGTGTCGCGCTGCTGCCATCTCGGCCATTGAAACACTGGGCACTGGCACCACCGGCTCGCGCATGGCGAGCGGCAACTACGCCGGGCATCGCGCGCTTGAGCAAGAACTCGCTAACGCGTTCGGCTGGCCGAGCTGCATCGTGTTCTCAACGGGGTACCAGGCCAATCTGGGCGCCGTATCGGCGCTGGCAGGCGAAGGCGACTTCCTTCTCATCGACGCTGACAGCCACGCGTGCATCCACGACGGTTGCCGGCTGAGCAACGCGACAACGATCCGTTTTCGGCACAACGATCCAGAGAACCTCGAGCGTCGGCTCGCACGACTCGGCGAAGACGCAAGCCGTGCGCTGATCGTGGTCGAAAGCCTGTACAGCACGCTCGGTGACCGCGCGCCACTTCACGAAATCGTCGAAATCAAACGCCGCTACGGCGCATGGCTGTTGGTCGACGAAGCCCACTCTTTTGGCGTGTTCGGCAAAAACGGTTTGGGGCTTTGCGAGTCCTTGGGGCTGCTCGAAGAAGTCGACTTCATCGTTGGCACTTTCTCCAAGAGTCTGGGCGGCGTCGGTGGCTTTTGCCTCGGCCGGCATGCAGAGGCGGAGATGCTGCGCATGGTCAGCCGCCCTTACATCTTCACGGCCTCTCCGCCGCCCTCGGTCATCGCTGCCACGCATCAGGCGCTGCGCCGCGTGCTGGAAGGGCATGACTTGCGCAACCGTCTCTGGCGCCATGCAGATCACCTGTACAGCGAAGTCACGCGGCTAGGCTACCGGCTCGGGACCACAACGCCAGGCCCCGTGGCGGCGCTGGTCTTCGACACCCGCGAAGAAGCTCAGACGCTGTGGCAAAGCCTGCTCGATGCAGGGATCTACACCAACCTGATGATTCCTCCGGCAACGCCTGCGGGCGTGAGTCTGGTGCGCATCAGCCTGAGTGCTGCTCACAGCGACGAAGACATCTCGCACATCGTTGCAGCATTGGCTGCGCACATGCGCCGCGCCCGACCGCTCGCGGCGGCCTGAGCGCTGGCCACGGCCGGGTTGAGACCCTGGCCGGCACGCTACCAGCTCAACCTGGGGCGGGCAGCCTCAAAACTGCAGTTGCAGCGTCACGCCGAACTTATCCAGATCAGACCGATTCGCCAGCCCGCCGCTGACCTTGGTGTTGGTGAAGGTCGCACTCAACTGCGCGTTGTAGCCATCGATGACGTAGTTGACGCCCAGGTCGTACTGACGCGTGTTCACCTGAGTGTCGGCCTCAAACTTTTGCCAGTGCACGAAGGGCTGAAACCTGCCCCAGCCGAGCTTGTGCTCGAAGATGAAAGACAGGCCGGTTGAATACGCCTCGCCCTGTTCTGACCTCACCACGTTGTCGGTGTCGTAGTCATACCAGGCGGCTTCCCATGCCACCGTGCCCGAACCCTTGATGCGTTTTTCCATCAGGAAGTCGAGGTTGTACCCGGCGTAGTCACCGGTGCCGTGGGTGGTCAAGACGCCCTTGTCCTGATACCGGAAGGCCGCGCCGACCGACAGGATGTCCTTGGCGCCCAGCCAGTTGGCGATGTTGTAGTACCCCGGCGCGCGGTCCCAGAAGTCGTACTGCAGGCGCCCCGCGTACATCAGCGAATCAGACGTCTGGACCCCGACCTTCTTGGCGCCCTCCTTGGTCAGCGATCCGATGCCGAAGGTACGGCCCACAAAGGCGCCCAGCGAGTAGCCCAGTCGCCCGTCGGCCACGGTGCCCCACACGACCCCGCCGTCATCTCGAGCCACGAACCGTCCGCCCGACCAACCGTAGCGAGACGCCACGCCGGGCCAGTAGCCGCCACCCATCGAGTAGTAAGGCCCGGCCATGTTGGCGCGGTCGCTCGGCGACACCAGCCGACCCGCCCAGATATTGAACTCGGGCATGAACTCGAACTGCGCGAACGCATCCAGAAAATGGTTGCGGCCCCCGACGCGCTCGGTACTCAGCGTCGCCTTGAGCATCTTGCCAAACGACGCGCCCAGCATGAAGCGGCCGCTGTCCAGATGGAAATCCGTGGAGTGCCCGCCGTTGGCAGTTGAATCTTCCCGGTTGGTGTAGCTGTAGCGCATGGCGTAGCCCGGCGTGAGCGACACATCCTCGCCCAACTGGAAGGTGGTCGAGGCCTGTGCCCCCATCGAACCGGCGGCCACAGCTGCCGCAGTCAGTAGTTTCTTGCCAGCTTTCAAGACGCGCATCTGTAGACCCTGAGAGTTTCACGAAGTTGTGGCTCGACCTGCCGCACCAAACAGGGGCGGGTTCGCGACTGTACCGACGATGGCAAGACTGCATGCCGACTTTCCACTGTCGACAAGCCAGGCGCGGCGTGAACGCAACACGGATGCGCGCACCGAGAGCACCGTCTGCCGGCGGCTGGCCGTGTGATGCACGCCGTCTGGCGCGTCACGGACCGAATGGCCCTCCATCCGGTCAGAATCCGCGGCGGGCTGGCGCCGGATGCCACGTCCCCGAAGGGATCCAAACGATGTCTTTCCTGCAAAGCGCCCTGGGCGTGCTCGCCATGCTGGCCTTGGCTTGGCTGGCCTCTGAACGACGCGACTCGGTCCACTGGCGACCGGTGTGGTCCGGGATCGTGCTGGCGTTGCTGCTGACCGCGGCGATCCGCTGGGTGCCCGGGGTCGGTGCGGCCATCGCCGCGACCAACGATGTGCTCGACGCTCTGATGAACGCCACGCGCGCGGGCACAGCGATGGTGTTCGGTCATCTGGGCGGCGGACCGCTGCCCTACGAGCCCACCCACCCCGAAGCCACCTTCGTGCTGGCAGCACAGGCCCTGCCGTTGGTGCTGGTGGTCTCGGCGCTGTCGGCCGTGCTTTTCCACTGGGGCATCCTGAGCCGCATCGTCGAGGCCTTCGCGTGGCTGCTGCAGCGCACCATGGGCATCGGCGGCGCCGTGGGCGTGTCGGCCGCTGCCAACGCTTTTGTGGGCATGGTCGAAGGCCCGCTGGTGGTGCGGCCGTGGTTGGCCAGGATGAGCCGTGGCGAGCTTTTCATGACCATGAACTGCGGCATGGCCACCATCGCCGGCACGGTGCTGGTGCTCTATGCCGCGATCCTCAAGCCGGTGATGCCCGATGCGATGGCCCACCTGCTCGCCGCTTCGGTGATCGCCATCCCGGTGGCGCTGGCCGTGGCCGCGATCATGGTGCCCACCGACAGGGGTGACGCCGTGTCCATCCGCTTTGAGCGCGAAGACGACAGCGCCATGGCCGCATTGGCCCGCGGCACCACCGACGGTCTGCAGCTGCTGCTGGGCATCGTCGCGATGCTGATCGTGGTGGTGGCGCTGGTCACGCTGGTGAACAGCGGGCTGAAGTGGCTGCCCGAAGTCGGCGGCGCGCCGCTGTCGGCCGAACGCATGCTCGGTGTGCTGTTCGCGCCACTGGCCTGGGCCGTGGGCGTGCCATGGTCCGAAGCCGGGGCCGCGGGACAGTTGCTCGGCGAAAAGACGGTGCTCAACGAGTTCGTCGCCTACTTGCACATGGCCGCCCTGCCCGATCAGGCGCTCTCGCCGCACAGCCGGCTCCTGATGACCTACGCGCTGGCCGGATTCGCCAACTTCGGCAGCGTGGGGATCATGCTCGGCGGGCTGTCGCCGCTGCTGCCGGCGGATCGCCGAGCCGATCTCGGCTACCTGGCGCTGAAGTCGGTGCCTGCGGGGCTGTTGTCGACGTGCATCACAGCCGCGTTGGTCGGATTGATCTACTGAACGTGCTTGGCGCCACCGTGCCAGGGGCCATGCCACCGCTCACCCGTTCTTGGCGACCCACGCAATGAACGCATCGAGCACGCTGCGCGCGCGTGCGGCCTCGGGGTGGTTCACGATCGCGGTGACCGCGTAGACGGTGCCGCTGCGGCTGCGCACGTAGCCGGCCAGCGCGCGGGTGTCACTGAGCGTGCCGGTCTTGAGAAACGCCTGACCGGTGGCCGACCCGCTGAGCATGCGATGCGCCAGCGTGCCGTCCACCCCGGCAATCGGCAGCGAGTTCACAAAGGCCTGCGCGCCTTCGGTCTGCCAGGCGTTGCGCAGCAATTGCACCATCGCGCGAGGCTTGCCGCGCTCCTCGCGTGACTGGCCCGAGCCCAGATCGACGTGGATGTCGCCCTCGATCAACCCTTGCGAGACCAGCCATTCCTGAACTCGGGACTTGGCGCCTTGCCGCTCGTGGCCCGGCGAGGCCGAGGCCGGCGCGAGCGACAACAGCAGGTTGCAAGCGGCGAGGTTGTCGCTGGTCTTGTTGATCTCGCGCACCACCTGCGACAGCGGGATCGAGAACACGCTGGCCCAGCGCGATGTCACCGCCGATGTGCGTTGCGCGCCCGGCGCACCCGACACCTCGCTGACCCGTCCGCGCAGCGTGCCGCCGGTCTCGAGCCAAAGCCGCTCGGCCAGCGCCGACTTTGAAGGCCCGGCCGGCCCGGCGGCAACGCGCGGTGATTCGGGTAGCACCACGTTGGGCATGAACTTCATGCCCGCCAGAGGGTGCACGTAGGCCACGTATTCCTTCGGGCAGTTGACGTCCCAACGGCCGCGCACCAGCAGCTGAGGCGGCCCGTCGCCACGCTCGGGTGCCGTGCTCCAGCGCGCCCAGGCGTCACAAGGCCCGCCCATCATCACGTCGTTGACGACCGTCACGCCCAGCGGCTGCGGGGTCAAGGTGACGCGTGCGCGCTCACCTGGCGCCGGCTCGATGGCCAGCAGCATGGTGCCCTTGTTGAATGCCTTGGCCTCGTCCGACCAGCCCGATGCGGTGGGCGGCGGTGGCTCGAACGTGCCGGCGGCCAGGGCGGCGCTGGCGATCGCGGGGTCGCGCGGCGGCAGCAGCAGCACGTCGTCGAGCACGATGCGGCCGGTCACACCCTGCAGCCCCTCGGCATGCATCTGAACGAACCAGCGACGCAGTTCATCGGCCGCGATCGGGTGGCGACCACCGGCGATGACCAGGTCACCACGCAACTGCCCGTCACGCACCGGTGCGGTGGCATAGGCGCGCAACGGCCACGGGTAGGCCGGCCCCAGCAGATCGAGCGCCGCCAGCGACGTGACCACCTTGGTGGTCGATGCCAGCAGGAACGCCTGCTCGGCGTTCATCGAGGCGAACGCCGCGGTGTTGGCGTCGGTCTTTTCAACCGGCTGCGCGTAGAAGCCGAAATTGCGCGTCGGCACACCCGAGTCGCGCATCGCAGCCATGACCTCGGCAGGCATCGGCGGTGCGGCCATGGCGAGCGCAGCCAACCCGCTCAGGGCGATGCAGCACAGGCCAGCGGGCAGCCGTTTGTTCATGGCCTGAGGTTAAGGCCTTGCCACGACAGGGTGTCTGGCAGGGCGCTGCGGCTCACACCACGGTGAGAAACGACACCCCGTGCGCGCCGACGAAGCTGTCGGCCCGACCCGCGCCCGCTGCCGGCGCACCGTAGTGGTCGGCGTCGACGCGCCGCACGCGGTGCCGATGCCAGGCGCGCAGCAACTCGGGCAACGGCATCAGGTTGGTCAGCGTGTCGGCGTACAGCTCGCGGTGCAACGCGGGCAGCCGGTACCACGGTACGGCGGCGCGTTCATGGTGGGCGTTGTGATAGCCAAAGTTCAGCGTCAGCCAATTGAACACCGGCCAGCGCGCCGAGATCACGTTCGAATAGGTATTCGCCTGTTCATAGGCGCGGTCGCGCCCTTCCATTGGCACCGGCTGGCTGGCCTCGACGAAGTACTGATCGAAGGTGTGGTGAAACGCGTCAAAGAAATTGAGCACGTGCAGGAGCACGCAGTAGGCCACTGCATAAAGCAGCAGCGCCTTGAGCGACCAAGCCCCCAGCGCCGCAAGCAGCGCCCCGCGCAAGACCAGCATGCCCAGCGCGCGCGGAAGGTGCCGGCGCTGCGAGGCCACGAAGAACGGCCGCGCGATGACCTGGGCGTGCATCAGGATCTCGGTGGCCGGGATGTAGGCCCACTCGAGCGCGCGCAGCACCTGCTTGAGCCAGGGCTGCCGCACCAGCAGGCCCTTGAAGTCGAAGCACGTCACATCGGCGCGGTCGCGGTGATGCCGGATGTGCATGTGACGGATGCGCTCGAATGACGCATAGCCGGCCCCCGCGATGAAGCCCACCCATTCGCCCACACGGCGGTTGGCTGCGGGCGTGGCGAACAGCGTGTAGTGCGCCGCCTCGTGTATCAGGTAAGCGGCCAGCACCATCGTCTGCACGCACAGCAAGACGCCCGCGAGGTTCAGCCACAGGGCATCGGCGCCCATCAGCACGAACGACGTCGCCCAGCCGGCACTCACCCACAACAGCATCAGCGTGTTGGGCCAGGCGCCTTCGGGCTCTCGAAACAGCGACGTGGCGGTGGAAGACGGCGTGGTCATGGCAGGTTCCTGGATACGGCGAATTCGCCGCCGTCAGACCAGCAAGATGCGAACCAGACCGCCCGGGCTCACTCTGAGCGGCGTGGCCCCAGCGGCTTGCCGCGGATCCACGTCATCGAGGCGCCGCATGCACCGCAACGGGCCTGCCACAGCGACAGCGTCGCACCGCAATAGGGGCAAGGCGTGTGGCCTCTGGGGCCCAGCAGGATCATCACCCAGCCGATTGGCCCGAGCAACACGCCCCACACCGCCCCGGCCAGGGGCCTTTCCTTGAAGCGCCCGAGCAGCCAGCCGCACACGCCAAAGACCACGAGCGAGAAGAAGATGGAAATCCAGTTCATGTGAGCGCGGCCGAAGCCAGAAAAAAAGGCCGTGAATGGCGGGGTTCGAGGCGTCGAAGTATCGAGGAAATCGCTAGTCTTGCCGGTTCCGGATTTGCCTACCCAATGTGCCCGCCATGAACCCCTCGCACCACTACACCCTGAGCTTTTCCTGCCCCGACCGCGTGGGCATCGTGGCGCGCGTCACCGGCTTCTTTGCCGAGCACGGCGGGTGGATCCTGAGTTCGAGCCAACACGCCGATGCCGACTCTGACCGCTATTTCATGCGGCTCGAAGTGCGCGCCGATTCGCTGCCCTTCGACCGTGCCGAACTGCAGCGCCGCTTTGCCGTGGTGGCCGCCGAGTTCGGCATGGAATGGCGGCTGAGCGACAGCGCCGTGCGCCGCCGCGTGCTGCTGCTGGTGTCCACACAGGAGCACTGCCTGTACGACCTGCTGGGGCGCTGGAAGAGCAAGGAGCTCGATGTCGACATCGTCGGCGTGGCCTCCAACCACGAGGTGTTTCGCGGCCTGGTCGAGTGGCACGGGCTGGCGTTTCACCACATCCCGGTGCCCAAGGAAGACAAGGCCGAGGCCTTTACGAAGCTCGAGCGTCTGTTCGAGTCGTGCGGCGCCGACACGATGGTGCTCGCGCGCTACATGCAGATCCTGCCGCCGGCGCTGTGCCGCAAGTACCCGGGGCAGATCATCAACATCCACCACAGCTTCCTGCCGAGCTTTGCCGGCGCCAAGCCGTACCACCAGGCCTGGGAGCGCGGCGTCAAGCTGATCGGTGCGACCTGCCACTACGTGACCGAAGACCTCGACGAGGGCCCGATCATCGAACAAGACGTCATGCGCATCGACCACAGCGACTCGGTGGCCGATCTGGTGCGCTGCGGCAAGGACGTCGAAAAAGGCGTGCTGGCCCGCGGGCTGCGCAATCACCTCGAAGACCGCATCCTGATCAACGGGCACCGCACGGTGGTGTTCGGCTGACCCTGCGAAGGTTCAGCGACCGGTCAGCCGCATCCACAGCGTGCGGCGCACCAGGTTGTCCTTGGTCCACAGCATGCCCACCGCCAACACCAGCGCCAGGCCGTGGATGACCAGCAGCGCGGTGCCCATGCGCAGATTGCCGCCGGCCACCCAGGCCTGCGACAGGTTGATCAGGTTGTAGTAAACGACGAAGGTCAGCAACGCCATCAGCGTGTTCCAGTTGCCGGCCCGGCGCAGGCTGCCGGCAGCCAACCCGATGCCCAGCAGCACGAGATTGGCAGCCGCCAGCGGCAGACCGATGCGCCACGTCAGCTCGCCCAGCGACACCCGGTCGGCATCGGCGATGAGGTCCATGGAACTGCGGGCCTTGGGAGCCGGGCGGTCGGTGCTCGCGGCGAGGTGCTCACCCACCGCCGTCTCGTAGAGCTCGAAGCGCGCCAGGGTGGATTCGTTCTTGCGCGTGTCGGTCTCGTTGCGCTGGCCGTCTTCAAGGCGCAGGTAGCGGTTGTCATCGTGCACCTCGATGCGGCCGGCCTGGGCCGTGGTCACCGACTCCTTGTCGTTGAGCTGGCCGTAGATGAAAACCTGCGTCGCGTTGGCCTTGTCTTTCGAGTCACGCTCGATGAAGAACACCCGCCGCCCATCGCTCGACGTCTGGAACTGTCCCGGCGAGACGCGCGACAGGTCGGAGCGGCGTTCGAACTGGTCGCGCAATTTCCCGCTGCGCTCGTTGACCCACGGGTACACGAACAGCGCCATCACGGCCACCACAAGCAGCACCGGCCACGACAGACGAAGCACGGGCTTGGCGAACTGCGACAGGCTGACGCCACTGCTGAGCCACACCGTCATTTCACTGTCGCGGTACATGCGCCCGAGCGTGCCCACCACGGCGATGAACATCGCCACGGCCAGCACCGTGGGCATGTGCGCCAGCGCGGTGTAGCCCAGCATGAGTGCCACATCCTGCGGCGCGAGCTTAGCGTTGGCCGCCATGCCCAGCGTGCGGATGAGCATCATCGTCAGCACGATGGTCAGCAGCACCACCAGCGTGGCCACGAAGCTGCGGCCCAGGTCGCGACGCAAGGTGGTGTCAAACAGCATCGTCAGCTCGTCCGTTCAGCACGCCGCGCCGGCGCAGATGAGCTCGCCGCTACGCCCGCTGACGCTGCCCCAGGTGAGCGGCACGACGGGCAACGCACCGTGCGCGGTGTTTGCGTGCAGCTCGCCGAGCGAAACCAGCCGGTGGCCCTGCGCCACCCAGCCCGCCAACAGCCGGTCGAAAGCCGGCGCGAGCAGGCCGCCTTCGAGCTCGGCGTGCAGCGTGAAGACTTGATCGCGCTGCGAATCGGTCAGGCGCAGCAAGGTCTCGGGTACGTTGTTTTCGTCGATGCCGGGGTTGCCGATCAGCTCATCGAGCGTGGGCAAGGTGGTCGGATATTGCACATGGCGCAGCGTGCGGCCCTCAACGCTGAGGCGGTGCGGCCCGTTGCCACGTCCGTCCGAGGCGTACGCCATGCCCCAGTCGTCGATCTGCCGGAAGGCCTCGGCGTTCATCTGCCAGCCGGCCGCGCCATGCGTGGCGGGTGACTCGCCAAAGATGTCGGTGTAGCGCTCGAACGCCAGACGCATCTGCTCGCGCGTCCAGGCGGCATCGCGGTGGCGCACGTTGTCGTGCCAGCGCACATGGTCCCAGGTGTGGATGCCACATTCGTGGCCGGCCTCACGCGCCGAAACCATCGGTGCGGCGGCTTGGCGGCCGATGTCGGGCGCCGGCAGCAGCACGCCGTACATCAGCGTTCGCAGCCCGTAGTGCTTGACGACCGACGTGCGCGACACCTTGCTCAGAAATCCCGGCCGGAACACCCGGCGCAGCGCCCAGCCGGTGTGGTCGGGGCCGAGGCTGAACAGGAAGGTGGCGCGGGCTTTGTGGCGGTTGAGCAGTTGCAGCAGGCGCGGCACGCCCTCGCGGGTGCCGCGCAGGGTGTCCACGTCGACCTTCAGCGCGATCAGCGCCACGGCGCCCTCCTCAGCGCTCCGATTCGACCAGCGAACGGGCCTCGACCACCTTCGAGCGGTACGAATCAAAAATGCGACGCAGCGACGTCTTCATGTCGACCGTGGGCTTCCAGCCCAGTTCGTCGACGGTGCCGGTGATCTTGGGCAGGCGGTTTTGCACGTCCTGGTAGCCCTTGCCGTAGAACTCGCCGGACGACACATCGACGATGCGGCTGCGCGCCGCACCGCTGGCGTATTCGGGGTACTCGGCGGCCATGGCGAGCATCATTTCGGCCAGCTCGCGCACCGAGTGGTGGTTGGCCGGATTGCCCACGTTGTAGATGCGGCCCGACGCCACGCCGTTGACGTTGGCGATGATGCGCATGAGCGCATCGATGCCGTCGGTGATGTCAGCAAAGGCACGGCGCTGCTCGCCGCCATCGACCAGTTGAATGGGCTCACCGCGCACGATCTGGCCGAGGAACTGGGTCACCACGCGCGAGGAGCCTTCCTTCGATTCGAAGATCGAATCGAGCCCCGAGCCGATCCAGTTGAACGGACGGAACAGCGTGTAGTTGAGCCCCTGCTCCATGCCGTAGGCCGCGATCACGCGATCCATCAGTTGCTTGGAGCACGCGTAGATCCAGCGTGGCTTGTTGATCGGGCCGTAGACCAGCGTGGAGGCTTCGGGGTCGAACTCGTCATCCGGACACATGCCGTAGACCTCGGACGTCGACGGAAACACCAGATGCTTCTTGTATTTGACGGCCGCACGCACGATCGGCAGGTTGGCTTCGAAGTCGAGCTCGAAAACGCGCAGCGGCTCGCGCACGTAGGTCGCCGGTGTGGCAATCGCCACCAACGGCAGGATCACGTCGCACTTCTTGATGTGGTACTCGACCCACTCCTTGTTGATGGTGATGTCACCTTCAAAGAAGTGCATGCGCGGGTGGTTGACGCTCTCGCCCAGGCGGTTGGACGCCATGTCCATGCCGTAGACCTCCCAGTCGGTGGTCTCGAGAATGCGCTGGGTCAGGTGGTGACCGATGAAGCCGTTGACGCCCAGGATCAGGATTTTTTTCATGGTGAGACAGTGGACTCGCTGGTGGCGTGTTGGAGGGAATTCAGGAACGCGGCATCGACATCGCGCGCACCCGCCAGCAGGCGGTGCACCGCGATGACGCCACCGTCGCCGCACAGCGCGATGATGCGCCCGGCAATGGCATGCAGGCCCGGCGCCAGGCCGGACGTGTCTGGCGCTGCGGCATCGCCAAGGCGCCGTGCCGCCGCCACGATCAGGCGCTGGCCGGCGATCTCGGTGAACGCACCCGGATACGGAGGCGCCACGGCGCGGATCAGGTTGTAGACATCGGCTGCCGGCTGCGCCCAGTCGATGCGCCCGTCTTCAGGGCGGCGCGACGAGTGGTAGCTGCCGGCGGCCAGGTCGTTGGGCAAGCGCGGCGGCTGGCCGGCTTCGATGGCCGCCAGGCTGCGCCACAGCACCTGCTC
Organism: Burkholderiales bacterium; assembly: GCA_947452135.1. Lineage (GTDB taxonomy): Bacteria > Pseudomonadota > Gammaproteobacteria > Burkholderiales > Burkholderiaceae_C > PBB1. The sequence continues at coordinate 183 of CANGBT010000005.1, read as the reverse complement.
GGCGGCCATGGTGACCTTGTCGAACACCTGCTCGGCGGTGTCGTCGGGCAAGATGGGCACGGCACTTTGATCGACGATGAAGCCCGCGTCGGGCTTGGCCACCATCTCGTGCAGCGTGGCACCGGTCTCGGTGGCGCCCTTGAGCACCGCCCAGTTGGTGGGTGCGCGACCCCGAAAGTGCGG
>CANGBT010000004.1 GCA_947452135.1 Burkholderiales bacterium | reverse complement strand
GTTCAACAACCACCGACTGCTCGAACCCATCGGCTACATCCCACCCGCCGAGGCCGAGGCAAACTACTACCGGCAACTCGCCAGTCAAGCCGCCGAGGTGGCAGCCTGACTTAACCCAACGGGCCTCCGCGGAAGCCGGGGCGGTTCAGGTACGGCGTACGGGGGCAGGTCAACCTGACCCGTGCATTCGGGATCTATGCCAAACCCAAGTTCAACCTTGGAGATGCCGAGATTTTTGTGCGTCTGGGTTACACGGATGCGAGAGCAAAAGCCAAGGTGGGCGACATGTCCATGAGTCGGAGCAAGGGGGATTTTTCTTTCGGCGCCGGCGTCAGTTACTCACTCACCGAGCAGGTGTATGCGCAGGTGGATTACATGCGGTATTACGACCGCAAAGGCCTCGAGTTGAGCGGCCCGTCGCTGAGTATTGGTTACAAGTTCTGAGACAAGCCGCCGCGAGGCGGCTTGTCTCATAGGGCCACCCCATGCGGGTGGCTTTTTTGTTTTCGCTCGGGTGGATGGGGCGTGTGCGGCCGGCTTTGATCCGCATGGACCAACGCGTTTGTGCCTGTGCGCTCAACCACGGCGCCGTACACCACATCGAAATGTCGCATTGAGTAATCAAACTACTCGAAGTCAGTAAAAAACTTGAACAGTGTTAAGGCAGCAAGCTGCACCTGCTCTGGTTCCTGACTGCCGGCGCGGCAACCACCCTGGGCGAGAGGGTGGTGATCGCGACAGGGCTGCCGCCGAGGGCATTCGGCGGCAGCGCACCGGCAGATTTTTCCAATTCAACTCTCATGAGGATTCCATGAACCTGAAACTTCGCCTGATCTCTGCCGCTGCCATCGCCATGTGCTCGATGGCCTCGCACGCCGCTGGCAACCTGGTGACCGCTGCCTGCACGGCTCCCATCGCCGACGCTGCTGCTGCCGAAGCACTGGTCGCCAACTGCGCCCCTGTCGCCACGCTGTTCGTCGGCGGTGCGTCGACCCAGCAGGGCAACCTGCTGACCGTGCTGAACGCCACGCTGTTCGACACGGCCGCCATGACCCCGATCCTGATTCAGGACAACGCATCTCCGACCAAGGCTGGTGTCAAGGCTTACTTGGGCAAGACCAAGTCGGTGACCAACGGCTACCCAGCTGGCTCGCTGATCTATGTGGTCTACAACGCCAACAACGGCTCCGCCGGTGGCGTGTCGCAACTGCTGGCCAAGACGCCCAAGCTGGCCGACCAGACCGACCCGAAGAAGGCCGTTGCTGAAGCCGACGTGGCATTCGTCGGCCCTGCCAAGGATGCCACCACCCCTGGCGGCACGATGAAGAACACGTTCTGCGGCACCGCAGCCACCGGCGTGACCTCCACGACGACGCTGGTCGCTTGCAACTCGCACACCACGCAAACGGCCGACATGGCCCTGAGCGACGTGCGCGCTGAAGAGCTGTATGCCCTGTACCCTGCCGCCACCGGCAAAATCTCGACGCTGACGCAAGTTCCGCTGTTCTTGCAGTCTTTCGGTGTTGCCGTGAGCCAGCCGCTGTACATCGCCCTGCAAAAGAAGAATGGCTTGGCTGACACCTGCAGCACCACCGGCATCGACACCGCTGCCTGCCAGCCGAGCCTCAGCCGCGCTGACTACGCCAGCCTGGTGGCCGAAGGCGGCAAGATCGCCACGCTGGCCGATCTGACCGCCGACCCCAGCCTGACCGGCTTGCTGAAACTGGCACGTCGTGACGACTTCTCGGGCACCCAAGCCGCGTCCAACATGTTCTTCGTGAACGGCCAGTGCGGCGGCAACGACGAGGCCGGTGTGGCCAAGTCCATCGACGCCAACGTGGCCAAGGCCGGCGGCTTGCTGGGTGGCCTGGCCATCCGCACCGACGTCACCGATGACGTGGCCAACGTTCTGGACGTGCAGGCCAATGTGACCAGCACCACCGCCAAGGCGGCCATCGGTTCGTCGACAGACTACGCCATCGGCGTGCTGGGCACGGGCAGTGGTGGCAAGACCAACATCTACGGCCGCTTCGTGAAGATCGACGGCGTGAGCCCGAACTTTGACGGCACGTCCTACATGTCCGCCACGGCCACCCGTGCACAGATCGCCAACGGCGCTTACCCGTTCGCCTATGTGATGCAGGGCATGTACCTCACGGCCATGAAGGATGCTGCCAAGAAGGCCGCGGTGCTCGCAGTACTCGACGGCTTCAAGTCGTCGGCGCTGACCGACCTGGCCGGCATTGCCTACCTCGACTCGGCTGCCTCGAATGCCGTTGCCGCCAAGCAGGCCAAGTACAGCCGCGTGGACTCGAACGGCAAGACCAACAACTGCTCGCCCATCACCAAGCTGTGATCGGCAGCCGGGCCCTCCTGCCCGGCTTTGCGCAGATGTGCTCAACGGCCCCTCTCGAGGGGCCGTTTTTTTTGGCGGCCGTTCGTGACAGCCACTGAACAGAACCATGTCATCTGATCAGTTGGATCGAAACGAACAGTTCAAATTCAAACAACGCACTTTACGTTTTTTAATGATTGCGTCACAGCGCGCTTGGATGATGCGGACATGATGACTCTCAACGCGCTCACGCCATTCAGGCGCGCCTTCCTGGCGGCAGCCTTGTGCCTGCTGACGGGCATGGCCGCGGCCACCACCACCGTGGCCGCAGACGTTGCTGCGCCGGCAGCAGATCAGGGGCTGCCGCGGTTTGACATCTACCAGTACGTGGTCGGTGGCAACAGCGTGCTCAGCGCGTTGGCGATCGAGCTCGCCGTCACCCCTTACCTCGGTGAAGGCAAGACGCTGCGCGATGTGGAAGGCGCCCGCGCCGCGCTCGAAAAGGCCTACCAAAAGGCGGGTTACCTGACGGTGGCGGTGTCGATCCCCGAGCAGGCCGTCGACACGGGCGAAGTGGCCCTCAAGGTGGTCGAAGGCGAGGTGGATCGCCTGCGCGTCAACGGCGCCGAGTACACGTTGCCCAGTTCGGTCAAGGCCGCCGTGCCCGAGCTCGCCGAGGGCAAGGTGCCCAACTTCCCGGTGCTGCAAGCCCAGGTGGCCGCGTTGAACCGCACGGCAGATGCCCGCATCACGCCGGTGCTCAAGGCGGGCGCCTTGCCCGGAACTGTCGAGGTGCAGCTCGATGTGGACGACCAACTGCCGTTGCATGGCAGCGTCGAGGTCAACAACCGCCAAACGCCCAACACCACCGCGACGCGGCTGTCGACGTCGCTGCGCTACGACAACCTCTGGCAGCGCCATCACAGCGTGTCGTTGACGCTGCAGGCCGCGCCCGAGCGGCCCAGCGATGCCCGCGTGGCCTCGCTGAGCTACACCCTGCCGGTCGAGCCCATCGACTCGGTGCTGTCGCTGTACGCCGTGCATTCGCGCAGCCAGTTCGCCAGCCTGGCCAATGCGCCGGGGCTGGGCTTGCTGGGCAATTCCGACACCGCGGGGCTGCGCCTGAGTTCGACCTTCGGTGCGGGCACCGACATGCCGCAGACCGTGTCCGCCGGGCTGGACTACAAGGACATTGCGCAAACCGTGAAGGTGCGCGGCGGCGGCAGCAGCGATTCGCCCATCAGTTATGTGCCACTGGTGGCCAGCTACAACGGCAGCCTGATGGCTGGCGAGCGCCTCAGCGCACTGGACCTGACGCTGACCACCGGGGTGCGCGGCCTGCTGGGCAATACCGACGCCAGGTTCTCCGCCAAGCGCGTGGGTGCGTCGGCCAACTTCCTGTCGGTGCGCGGCGGTCTGGCGCACACCGAGCCGCTGGGCCGCTGGTCGCTGTACGCCAAGCTCGACTTGCAGCAAAGCACCGGCCCGCTGGTGCCCACCGAGCAGATGGTGGCCGGTGGCGCCGACAGTGTGCGCGGCTACCGTGAAGGCGAACTGTCCGGCGATATCGGCGTGCGCACCACGTTCGAGCTGCGCACGCCGCGTGTGTCGCTCGGCGCCGCGTCTTCCGACTGGCGGCTGGGCGGCCTGGTGTTCGTGGACCTGGCGCGTTTGAGGACCCTGGAGGCGGTTGCACCGCAACCGCGCTTCAACTCGCTGCGTGGTGCGGGCCTGGGCTTGCGTCTTTCCGCGCCGTCGGGCCTGAGCTTTGAAGCTGATCTCGCGCGGGCCCTGGTGGCCGCAGACACCACGCGTTCGGGCGATCTGCGCTTGCATGCGCGCGCCCTGTGGGCCTACTGACACCATGGACCTTCGAGACACCATGAACCTGCGACGCACCCCCTGTCCTGCGGGTGCCAAGGCAGCCCGGCGTACGCGCGGCAACACATCGCAGCAGCGCCCGGCGCTGAGCCGCTTGGCGCTGTGGGTGGCGCTGGCGCTGCTGGCCACCGAGGTGGCGCATGCCCAGAAGGTGAGCGCCACCGCGCTGCCCACCGGCAACACCCAGCGCACCGGCACCCCGGTGACCTACAGCGCGCCGGTGCGCGATGCAGTGACCGGTCGCACCACGGCCCGGCTGACGCAGACCGATGCCACCAACATCGTCGACTGGCGCACGTTCGACATCGGACGCGATGCCCAGCTCAACATCGTGCAGCCTTCGAGCACCTCGGTGCTGCTCAACAAGGTATCGGGTGGTGCCTTCGAAAACAAGACGGTGATCGACGGCGTGCTCAACGCCAACGGGCGCGTCTATCTGTACAACCCCAACGGCATCGTCTTCGGCAAGACCGGCAGCGTCAGCGTCAACAGCCTGATCGCCAGCAGCCTGAAGTTCGACGAGTCGCGCGTGGTGGGCGGCCTGTTGCGCCAGGGCGCCGCTCCGGTGCTCGGGGCCGATCCTGCGTTGGGCACGGCTCCGGGAGCCGTGCGCGTCGAGGGAGACGCCGGTGGTGGCGCCTTGATCACCGCCGCACCGGGTGGACTGGTGCTGCTGGCAGCTCCGCAGGTGCGCAACGAGGGCACGTTGCGTGCGCCCGATGGCCAGGTGATGCTGGCAGCGGGCAGCAAGGTCTACCTGGCCGCACCTCGGCCTTCCGAGACCGGCACCAGCCTGCGCGGGCTGCTGGTCGAGGTCAGCAACGATCAGGCCGTGGGACTGCTGGCCGGTGGCAACGGGACCGCCGAAAACGCCACAACCGGCCGCATCGACGTGGACCACGGCAATGCCACGATGATCGGCTACGCGGTCAACCAGAACGGCCGTGTGTCGGCCAGCACGTCGGTCAACCTCAACGGCTCGGTCTACCTGCTGGCGCGCGATCAGGCCGTGCCGAACGCCACCGGTGCCGTGGCCACCCGCTCCGGGCCGCTGGTGCTGGGGCCGGGCAGCGTGATCGAGGTGCGCGAGGACCTTGAGGACACGTCCAAGATTCCGGCCACCAACACATTCAACCGCTCGCTGGTGCGGCTCAACGGCAACAACATCGAGCTGCAGTCGGCCAAGGTGGCGGACGACAAGTACCAGGCTGCGCAGATCGTGGCGCCGGGCGGCAACGTGCTGATGCTGGCCGAGCATCTGTACGCCGAGGCACCGGGCACCAACCCGCCCGACCCGCACACCGACAGCTCGCGGGTGGATTTGGGCGCGGGCTCGTTGATCGACGTGTCAGGCAGCCATGGCACCACGCTGGCGATGGACAGCAACATCGTCACGGTCGAGCTGCGCGGCACCGAACTGGCCGACAACGTGGCGCTGCGCGATTCGCCGCTCTACGGATCCAAGGTGCGCATCGACGCGCGCAAGGGCACCGCCGTGGGCGACGTGTCGGGCTGGCTCAAGCAGCGCCAGTTCGGCTTGGGCGAGGTCAATGCCAACGGGGGAACGGTCAGCGTGGTGGCGGGCTCGGCCATCGTTCAGCGCAAGGGCAGCCTGATCGATGTGGACGGCGGCTGGGTGGACGTGGCCGGCGGTCGCGTCAATACCAGCCAGCTGCGCCTGGGCAACACGCTGGTGGACATCGGCGCGGCCAAGGCCGGGGTGGTCTACGACGAGGTGCTCAACCTGCCGGACAGCGCGGCCGCCCTCCAGGCCGGTTACCGCCAGGGCGCCAGCGCGGGCATGGTGCAGTTCTCTGCGCCGGTCATCGTGCAGCAGGGCTCGCTGAGCGGCAAGGTCGAGCGCGGGATGTACCAGCGCGATCCCGGCGGTGTGGCCTACCCGTTGGCCGCGAGGCTTGAAATCGGCACGCTTTCCGACAGCGCGGTGAGCTCCCCGGTGCCGACCATCAAGGTGTCGGCGGACGATCCCAAATCGGGCAGTTTCGCCTGGGGCTGGTTCGGCCGGCCGGCCGATGGCGACTACGGACTGGGCTGGTATGGCGGGCGGGCGGCGGGCTACGCCAGCCAGTTCCGCTACCAGGGTCTGTTGCAGCTGAGTGCATCGGATGCCGCTTCGCGGGTGTTGCCTGCCGTGGGCGAGCCGTTGGATGGTCTGGCCGACACCTTGACGCTGAACATGCCCGCGCTGGGCCATGCGGGCTTCACCGCCTTGTCGGCCCAGACCGGCGGCAACATCGAGATCCAAGAAGCCCTGAGGCTGGCGCCGGGCAGTGTGCTGCAACTCGACGCGTCGCAGCCACGGCTCACGCCCAATCAAGGCGAGTCGCAACCGCCCGATGGCGGCAAGCTGACGGTGGGCGCCTCGGTGACGATGGCCGGCGGCAGCTTCAGCGCCAAGGCACTGAGCATCGACGTCAGCGACGGCGTCACGCTCGACGTGGCGGGCCTCTGGACGAACGACCGTGCCCTGGCCAACCCCGCGCGCGATGCCGCCGGTAACCCGAGCGATCCGGTCGCCAAGGCCGGCGGTTCGGTGTCGTTGAGTGCCGCGTCGATTCAACTGGGCGATGACGTCGGTATCGATGTCTCGGCCGGTGCCTGGTTGCCCGCCACGGGCGCCGCCGTCAAGGGCAAGGCCGGCTCGATCTCGATGGTCGTCAAGCCGCTGGACGCCACTGCTCAGAGCATGAACCTGGCCACGCTGGGTTGGGGCAGTGACCTGCGACTGTCGGGATATGGTTTTGACAGCGGTGGCGCGCTCAAGCTGGTCGGGCGCGACGTGGTGCTCGGCGATGTGCCTGTGGCGCAGCAATCGATCGGTGATCTCAGGCTATCGCCAGCGTTTTTCCAGCAAGGCGGCTTCACCAGCTATGACGTCGGGGCCAACCGAGATCTGACCGTGGCCGCTGGCACTTCGCTGCGGCCGATGGCCAGCCAGCGGGTGCTGGACAACGACGCCGAGCGCACCCACAGCGGCCGGCCGGGCGATGTGACGTTCGAACAGTTGTCGCCGCTGGCCGGTCCGGGCCTGGTGCGCCAGTCCACCAACCTCACGCTGCGTGCGGCAGTCAGCCCGGCGCCGCCCGATGGCAGCGCCGCCGCCGGGCGTTTGCGCGTTCTCGACGGGGCGAGCGTGCAGCTTGATCCGGGTGCCTCGCTGAACCTGCGCTCGGCCGGCCAACTGGAGGTCTACGGCAATCTGAATGCCCCCGGCGGGCGCATCGCCCTGGGGCTGACGCCGTTCGCCACCGACGCCACCGTGCACAACCTGTGGCTGGGCCCGGCCGCCACGCTGCGCGCTGACGGCAGCGATGCGCGGCTGTACACCAACGGTCTGGGTGTGACCAGCGGCGAGCTGCTGGGCGGCGGCAGCATCACTCTGGGGGGGACCACCGACAAGGCCGCCGACGGCAGCAGCCTGCTCAACCCCGCGTATGCCTATGTGGTGATCCAGCCGGGCGCGACGCTCAGCGCCAGCGGCGTGTCGACCTTCGGGCTGGCCTTCAGATCGGGCAGCGGCACCACCACGGTCGATCACCTGACCAGCGCGGGCGGCAGCATCGATATCCGCTCGTCACTGGGCATGGAGTTGTACGGCAGATTCCTCGGGGCCGCCGGGGCGGGCGCCAGCGCCGGCAGCCTGACGCTGGCGCTCGAGGGCGACACCGACGCCGTGTTCAGTGTGGTGAAGTCGGGCAAGCCAGTCGGCAGCACCACCGCCAAGGCCGCTGCGAGCGCCAGCACCTACCGGGGCACGCCGGGCAGCGCGGACGTGCTGGCCAGTGGTTTGACCGACGGCGGCTTTGGTCGCCTGCGATTGCGCAGTTCGGGGGCCCTCGGCTTCTCGCTGGAAACCGGGGACCAGACGCTGACGGCATCGCAGGCCATCGTTCTGGACGCACCCACCCTGCTGGCAGATGAGTCATTGCGTACCTCGGTCTACAAGGGCCTGCTCAAGACCTTGATCGCCGACCTGAAGGCCGCTGACAAGCTGGCCGGTGTCAAGCGCACCACCGATGAACTGGCCGAGGCGGCTGCCCCGATGGCATGGGCCCGTCTGGCCACCAGCAGCCTGCTGCAGGACACGCCTGCGACGCTGTCGCTGCAAGCGCCTTATGTGCAGCTGGGCGATAGCGGCGCCGCGCAGACGGTTTACCCGCTGGTCGTGCCGCCCGGCGAGGCTGCCCCTCGCGCGGCGATGGCAGGCAACTCGGTGCTCAAGGTGGACGCCTCGAACATCGACCTCAAGGGCCACAGCGCATTGCAAGGCTTCGGCACGGCCGCGCTGGACGCGGCCCAAGATGTGCGCCTGGTCGGCGTGGCGTGGTCCGATGCACAGACCGGGCACTTTGACGGCACGCAGCGCGGCTCGCTCTGGATGAAGGGTGCGCTGGACCTGACCAGCGCGCAGGTGCTGCCGACCACCTTGAGCGACTTCACCTTCGCGGTGGGCGGCAGCGACATGGACGACTCAGGGCGCCTGAGTTTCACCGCCAACGGCCTCACCCCACAGGCGCCGTTGTCGGCCGGGGGCTCCATCACAGCTTGGGCACCGCACATCGTGCAGGCCGGGCGGCTGGTGGCCCCGTTTGGCAGCATCACGTTGGGCAACACCGACGTGGCCGTGTCGGACATCCTGACGCTTGATTTGCGCTACGCCGCAGGCAGTCTGACCTCGGTGGCTGGCCAGGGGCCGGTGCCGCTGGGCTCGGTGTCCAACGGCAGCGTGCCGACCGCCAGCAACTGGACGACCTTGCTGTCCGATGGCACCGAGGTGTCGATCCGCCAGAACCCGAGCGCCGATGCGCTGACCCCGCAGCGTGCGTTGCCGGGTAAGTCGATCACCTCGCTGGCCGGCAGCATCACCACGGACGCCGGATCGGTGCTCGACCTGTCGGGCGGCGGCAGCCTCTTCGCCTATGGATTCACGCCGGGCAAGGGCGGATCGAAAGATGTATTGACGAACAACACCCTGGGCACCGCCGCGCCAGCCAAGACCACCGTGTTTGCCATCGTGCCGGGCTACACGAACCAGCTGGCTCCGGTGGATGGGCTGTACGGCATTGACGGCGGGCTGGGCGTGGGCGATGCCGTGTGGCTGTCGGGCGCGGGCGATCTGAAAGCCGGTATGTACACCTTGCTGCCAGCGCATTACGCGCTGTTGCCCGGCGCCTACAGTGTCACGGTTGCACCTGGCTACCGCGACATGGTGGCCAGCGCGAACCGCTTGCGCACCGACGGCGCCTGGCTGATGTCCGGCCACCTGGCCAATGCCGCCGACGGCTCGGCGGACCCGCGCAGCCAGGGCTTCGTCGTCGCGCCGCGTTCGGTGGTGCAGCGCCAATCCGAATACACCCTGTACGACGCAGGCAGCTATTTCACCGACAAGGCGAAGGCCGCCGGCGTGGCCGCACCGGAGTTGCCCGGCGACGGCGGCCACGTGGCCTTTGCCAGCCAGGACGCGGTCAACAGCGCGCTGCGCCTGCAAGGCCGTGTGGTGCTGGCCGCTGCGACAGGCGGACTGGCAGGCACGGCGGATGTGGCCGCACCGAAGATGGAGATCACCGCCGACAGCACGACGGGGGCCGACGGCGTGGTGGCGCTGTCCGCCGGCCAGCTGGCGGATTGGCATGCCCGAGCGCTGACGCTGGGCGCGCTGCACGAGACTGTGGACGGCCATGAGCAGCTCGACGTGCGCACCAGCGAATTGACGCTGAGCAACGATGCGGCCCATCCGCTGAGCGCGCCTGACGTGCTGCTGGCGGCAAGCCACACGCTGCGCCTGGAAGCGAACGCCGCGGTGGTGGCCGAGTCTGGCGCTGCCGGCCCCTCCGCCGATCTGCTGCTGCCCTCATCGGGCGCGCTGTTGCGGGTGAGCAGCGGTGCGGCCATCGGCGTGCAGCGCGGCGAGACCCCGGCCAGCGGCGATGGCGTGCTGTCCATCGCGGCGGGTGCGGTGGTGTCGGGCAAGGGCGCGGTGCAGATGGATGTCACGGGCAGGGCGGTCAACGCGGGCGTGATCCGGGTGGGCGCTGGCGGCGCTTTCACCGCGGCAGCGCCCGACATCAGCCTGGGCGATGCGATCCCGCAGGACGTGGCAGCGTCCACGCTGGCGTTGGACGGCTTGGCGCTGGCGTCGTTGTCTGCGCTGGACAGCATCAGCCTGGACAGTCGACAAGGCTCGATCACGGTCTACGGTTCATCGCACCTCGGCAGTGACGGCACGCAGCGGCTGACGCTGGCGGGCAGTGGCATCGTGGCGGGCGGTGAGGATGCCGCGCAGGCGGTGTTCCAGAGCGTCCACATCGTGCTCAAGGGCAGCCCCGACCGCGAGGTGCCGGCCACCTCGGCCAGCAGCGGGTCGCTCACCATGCAAGGCGACACGATCGCGCTGGATTCTGGTCGCATGGCACTGCAAGGCTTTGCGCAGGCCACGCTGCAAGCCGCCAGCGCGGTGCGCGCCATCGGGCAAGGCGGGGCGCTGACTGCCGACGGCACGCTGACGCTGGACGCGCCGCGCATCACGGTGGCGCCGGGTGCCAGCGGGCTGTTCCAGACCACGGGTGAGTTGCACCTGACGGGCGCGGCCAGCGGCACGGATGCGCAGTCCGCGCTCCAAGGCGGCGGCGGGGGGCAACTGGGCTTCCAGGCTGCGTCGATTGATGCGGGCACGCGCATCGAGGCGCCCTCGGGCCAGATCACGATGACCGCCACAGGCGCAGTCACGGTGAATTCCGGTGTGCTGACGGTTGCCGGCGCGGTGCTGCAAAAGAACGGTGCTGCCGCCTATGGTCCGGGTGGCAGCCTGGTGCTGCAGGCACCGCAGATCAATCTGGGCGAGCAGGCCACGCTCGACGTTTCGTCCACAGCGGTGGACGCCGGCCATTTGACGATCAACGCGACCACGCCGGATGGCACGGGCTCGGTGAGCTTCGGTGCGCAGCTGCGTGGGCAGGCGACTCCGGTGGCCGGTCTGGGCTTGCCGGCCCAGGGCCGCTTCACGCTGGACGCCGACAGCGCTGGTGCGGCGGGTGCTTTCGGGGCTCTGAACCAGACGCTGAATGACGCGGGCTTCACCAGCGCGCGTGACTTCCGGTTCCGCCATGGCGATGTGGCAATCGCCGGTCACGACAGCATCGTGGCGCACGACTTCAACCTGGCCACGGATCAGGGCAGCATCACCGTGGCGGGCGACAGCGTGATCGACGCGTCAGGCCTGGCCGGTGGCAGCATCCGTTTGCTGGCCGCTCAGGCCGCCGACGGTGGTGTCTCCGGGCTGGTCACGATTCGCGACCGGGCCTTGCTGAACGCTTCTTCTGTGGCCCCCAGCGACGCCGGGGCCGGCGCCTTGGGCCGCGGCGGCCAGGTGCTGATTGGCACCGCGGCGGCCGAAGGCTTTGCCACCAACGATGTCAATCAGGCGGCCAGCTTGCACCTGGTGGGCGGACTCATCGATGTGTCCGGCGCGCCGGTGGCCGGCGGCGCCGTGCGCCGCGATGGCCGTGTGACCTTGCGGGCGCCACGTGTGGCCGCTGGCAGCGACGTGGCGGTGGCCGTGCTGGACACCACCATCTCGCCGGGCGCGACGACGGTGATCGAGGCCGTGCAGGTCTACCGGGCGAGCACCGTCAGCGAACAGGCCGACAGCGCCACCCACCTCGACGCCACGACCCGCGGGCAGATGTACATCGATGCGCAGGCCTTCGGCTCGCGCCAGGCCGCGGTCGCAGCACGCCTGCAACGCAACGATGTGGCGGTGCGCGCCGGCGTGGAGATCCGCTCGGACGACGATCTGTCGGTGTCGGTCAACGAGTTCGCGACCAACGCGGCCGACCGCGGCTGGGACCTGAACGCTTGGCACTTTGACGGCCAGCCGGTCAACCTGACCTTGCGGGCTGCGGGCAATCTGACGGTGGCCGGGTCGATCAGCGACGGCTTTGTGAAGCCAGGCGACAGCCGCTTGGCGATGCCCCTGTGGGCACTGGCCGGCGGGGCCTCGGCCGATTTGCAGCTGGCGGCAGGCGCCGACTTGCGCGCGGCCAACCCGACGGCGGTGCGCAGCGCCGATCAACTTGCTGCGGGACAGGGCAACCTGACGCTGGATTTCGCCGCGCGCACCCCGGTGCCGGCCGACGGCACCGCGATGAAAGAGGCCGGCAGCACCCGGATCGTCACCCCCAACGGCAATGCGCCGGTGACGTCCACCGACGCGCCGGTGGCGGTGGTGCGCACCGGCACCGGACGCATCGATGTGGCTGCGGCCCATGACATCACCTTGGGCCTGGCCAAGGTCTACGTCAGCGCCGCGCCCGACGAGACGCTGGATCAGCCGCTGATCTACGACAGTCGTAACAGCGACTTCACCTTCAGCCAGACCTTGTACGGTGCGTCGCTCTACACGGCCGGGGCACCGCTGGCACCTGACGCCAAGGTGGTGGCACCGCGCAATGCGCTGAACACGCACTACGGCGCGACGAAGGGCACGCTGGCGCCGGCCACGTTCACCGATGGCGGCGGGCCGATCACCGTGAAGGCCGGCCGGGACATCGTCGGGCCGCAAAGCAACAGCGCCAACTGGTACACCCGCAACTGGGACGGCATTGAAGCCGACCCGGGTGACCCCGAGGCGAAGCCGCCGGTGGCGGGCACGCCGGCCGTGCCCGGCAGCATCGCGCCGCTGCCGCGGGTGGTGCCACAAATGGTGAACAACTGGTTGTTCCGTCAGGGCCGCAGCACCACGGCGGCCGACGGCAGCGTGGTGTTCGAAACGCTGGCCGACCAGACGACCACGCTGAACACCGCCTGGTGGGTGCGGCCGGACTACTTCGATCAAGGCATCGCGACTCTCGGCGGTGGCGACGTGACGGTCACGGCCGGGCGCAGCATCAGCAACCTGTCGGTGAGTGCGGCCGGCAGCGGCCAGGTCGCGGTGGCCGGCACGGCAGCCACCGAACACGGCGGCGGCGACCTGAATGTGCGCTCCGGTGGCGACATTGCCGGCGGCGTGTTCTACGTGCAGAAGGGCGATCTCTCGCTGCGCGCTGACGGCTCTGTCACTGCCGGTGGACTGGCCTCGGCCAGCCAGCTCGGCGGCACGCAGACCTTCGCGCCCGTGCTGGCCCTGGGCGATGCCACGGCCAAGGTGGTGGCTGGACGCACGCTGGCACTGGCCACGGCCTACAACCCCACGATGACCGAGCAGAGCATCAACAACCTGCCCGGTGCACCCGATCCGCTGTACGCACCCAACGGCAACTGGGACCCGAGCTATGCAGAGAAGGCGGCATTCCGGACCACCTACGCGCAATTCAGCAACTTCAGCACCTACGGAGCGGCGTCCTCGCTGGCGCTGACCGCCCTGGGCGGCGATGTGCGGCTGTCCGCCGACACCGCCGCCCTGGCTGATGCGGGCCGCGGCGAGATTCCCAACCGGTTCCAGAACCAGAGCAGCGCGGGCAGCTTTGCGAACCTCTACGCGCTGCTGCCGTCGACCATGCTGGCTGCGGCCATGGGCGGTGACGTGGTGCTGGCCAATGGCGTGACGCTGAGCCCGGCGGAATTGGGGCAACTGGACTTGCTCGCCTCAGGCTCCATCCGGCTCAACAACGGCAGCACCGGCCCGCTGCGCATGCTCGACAACAGCCCGGCCGGGATGTCGACCGCGGCGGCGCCGCGCGTGCTGTCCAAAGCCGACACCGAGATCCTGGGCGGGACTTCGACGGCGCTGGAGGCCCACGCATCGAGCGGGCTGCACAGCGCGGATGTTGTGGCCGTGCGCCTGACGGCCGTCAACGGCGACGTGCAGGGCGACGCCAGCGCGGCCAGTTCACTGGCGCTGCCCAAGGCGGCCCTGATCACCGCCGGGCGCGACATCGTTGACCTGGGCTTTCGCATCCAGCAACTGGCCGCCGGCGACGAGACCGTGCTTCTGGCAGGCCGCGACGTGGTCGACACGACGCAGTCGAACGGCCAGGGTGGATTTCCCAGCGTGGTGTCGCATGTGCTGGGCGGACCCGGGCAACTCACGATCAGCGCCGCTCGCCATGTGGACTTGGGCAATGGCAACGGCGTGGTCACGCGTGGCAACCTCGACAACGTCTACCTGCCGGACAGCGGCGCCGCGATCCGAGTGGTGGCGGGCAGCGCTCCACCGGACTACAAGTCTTTCGAGGCGTTTGCCAGGGCTTACGGCTCGGCCGCCGATCTGGCCTCAGCGGCCGATCTGGCGGCCTTGGGCACCTTCGTGAGTGCCCAGGGTGGGGTGGTCGATGTGGCGGCTCTGGATGCGTTCGTGCGCGCTCAAGGCCAGGCCTTGCCAGCCATGGCCACTGCGGCCCAGGTCTGGGCCGGCTTCCAGGCGCTGCCAGCCGCGCAGCAGTCGACCTACATGGAGCAACATCCGGCGCTGGCGTCGCAGGCCTGGACGGCGTTCCGCGCGCTGCCGGGCGATGCGCAATCGCAGTACCTGAGCGGCCACCCCGAACTGGCCGCACGCGTCAACCTTCGGGCTGATGCCGTGGCTGGTGAACTGGCGCGCAAAGATGAAGGCCAACTGGACACGCGCTTTTTCGCCCTGCTGGTGGAAACCGGCAACGCGGGCCGCAAGTCCGACGAGGGCAAGGTCATCGACGACAGCTTGCGCAGTTTCGATGCACTGATCGCCAGCCTGTTCCCGCAGGCCGCGGCGTCACACGGCGGAGACATCTCGAACTTCGGCAGCCAGTTCAAGACCGAGCAGGGCGGTGCCGTCACGTTGTATGCGCCGGCCGGATCGGTGTTCGCCGGCCTGACGGCGGGCAACAGCCAGAAGCCCTCGGAGGCCGACACCGGCATCTTCACGGTGCGCGGCGGCGCCGTGAGCGGTCTGGTGCGTGACGATTTCCTGGTCAACAAGGGACGCGTGTTCACGCTGGGCGGCGGCGACATCACGCTGGTGTCGCAGCGAGCCAACATCGACGCCGGCAAGGGTGCCAAGACCGCCGCCTCGGCGCCGCCGCCGCTGATCACGGTGGACAAGGACGGTCGCGTCTCGGTCGATGTGGCCAGTTCCATCAGCGGCTCAGGCATTGCCACGCTCAAGACACGCGCTGATGCGGAACCGGGCGATGTGTACGCCATTGCCCCGCGCGGCGTGTTCGACGCAGGCGATGCCGGGGTGCGCTCGAGCGGCTCTGTGCAGGTGGTCGCACCGGTCGTGCGCAACGCCGACAACATCTCCGCGGGCGGCTCGATTGCCGGCGCGCAGGTGAGTGTGGCCGCGCCGTCGCTCGGTGCCATTGCCGCGCCGGCCAGCGCTTCCCAAAAAACCGACGACACGGCCAAGGCGGCCGCCAACCCGAATGGCGCTGCTGCCAGCTCGCTGGTGCTGACGGTCGAGGCCATCGGGTTCGGCGAAGCCGACGACGACAGCTCCGACGGCCCCAATTCAAAGAAGAAAAAGCGATGAATCACCCCAACGAATCCTCTGCCATGACCCAGACCCGACCCGTGCACCGGCTGCTCTTTGCGATCTTGACTTTGGCGGCGCTGTGCACAGCGCCGGTCGTCAACGCGGCCGATGGCGGCGGGAAGAAAAAGCTCGTGATCGACACCACGGCCAGCGGCGTCGAGGTCAAGGATGAACTCACTCAAGTGCCGGTGCTGCTTCGGTTGCACAGTGGCAATTTCACCTTCACCGAAGCCAAGCCCGATGGCTCGGACCTTCGCTTTTTCGCTGCCGACGGCAAGACACCGCTGCCGGCGCAGATCGAGAACTTCGACGCCGCCAACGAACTGGCCAACGTGTGGCTGCTGATGCCCAAGGTGGCCGCTCACGGCAAGACGCCGGTGGTGATGTCCTGGGGCGATGAAAAGGCGGGCCCTGTCCCATCCGCCGGGCCCGTCCAGGACCCGGCAGCGGTGTTCACCTTCCACTTCGCTCAGGCCGATTTGCTCAAGGACAGCACGGCCAACGCGATGACGGCCGCCAGCAGCACGGCCAAGTCGGTGGCGACCGGCCCGATCGGTGCGGCTGTGGCCCTGGACGGTGGCGCCGGCATGGCGCTGGCGTCATCGTCTGGGTTGAAGCTGCCCGCCAATGCGGGTTTCACCTTCAGCGCCTGGGTCAAGCCGGCTGACGTGACCACCGCGGCCGCCGGCTTGCTGGCCTTGCCCGCCGCCGGCAATGGGCTGCGCATCGGACTGGCAGCCGGCAAGCTGGAAGTGGCCCTGGGCGCAGCGTCGGTCAGCTCAAGCCTGCCGCTCAAGCCGGCGGTCTGGCAGCACGTGGCGGTGGTGGCCGCTGCGGGCAAGGTCACGCTGTATCTCGATGGCGTGGAAACCGGCGCCGGCAACCTGGCACTCACCGACCTGTCCGGCGACGCGCTGATCGGCCGCGGCTTTGGCGGTGAGTTGGATGAGGTGGCGCTGGTTGCGGCCAGCCGTTCGCCGGGCTACTTGACGCTGCAGGCGTTGGGTCAGGCTGCCGATTCGCCGCTGCTGTCCACCGACGAGGAGGGCGGGGGCTCTGGCGAGGTGTCTTACTTCGCCATCTTGATCGGCTCGGTCACGATCGACGGCTGGATCGTGATCGGCCTGCTGACGGTGATGGCGGTCATCAGTGTCTACGTGATGGTCAGCAAGGCGGTGATGCTGCGCACTGCAGGGCGTGCCAATGACGCGTTTTTGGCCACCTTCAAGACGAAGTCCCGCGCGTTGCTCACGCCGGGGCACGCCGACATTGCATCGGTGATGCAAGACCCGCGCAGCCAGCGCTCCTCGGTCTATCGGCTCTATGCCATCGGCCTGGATGAAGTCACGCAGCGATTCACCCCATTGGACGAAGCGGGTCAGCCCCGCAGGCTCAGCAGCGCCGGGCTGCAGGCGATACGCACGTCGCTGGACGCGGCCATGATGCGCGAGAACCAGCGTTTCAACAGCGGCATCGTGCTGCTCACGATCGCGATTTCGGGTGGCCCATTCCTGGGCCTGCTGGGCACCGTGGTCGGCGTGATGATCACCTTTGCCGCGATTGCCGCCGCCGGCGAGGTCAACGTGAATTCGATCGCCCCCGGCATCGCCGCAGCCCTGGTGGCCACGGTGGCCGGTCTGGGCGTGGCCATCCCCGCGCTTTTTGGCTACAACTGGCTGGCCAGCCAGATCAAGAACCTGTCGGGTAACACCATGGTCTTTGTCGACGAGTTCGTCGCCAAGTCGGCCGAGATGTACGCCGAGTGAGCGCGGGGGCGAAGCCGTGCAGGTCCAGGAAGACAACGCGCCGTTTGACGACATCAACGTCACGCCCATGCTGGATCTGGCGTACGTGCTGCTGGTGATCTTCATCATCATGACGACCGCCTCGGTACAAGGTGTGCGGGTCAGCGTGCCGCGTGCACAGATGAGCGCCGCGCTGGCCAAGTCGCACCTCAAGGCGATCACCGTGTCCGAGGCGGGCGATGTCTATCTCGACGCCTATCCGGTCACGATGGAGCAGCTCGAGACGCGGCTGCAGCAACTCAAGGCCGTTTACCCCTCGCAGCCCATCGTCATCAAGGGCGACGCCCGTGCGCAGTACCTGAAGGTGATGCAGGTGCTGGAGATCCTGAAGAAGACCGACATCACCGACATCGGTCTGGTCACCGGGCGGGTGATCTGACATGCAAGTCCAAACCGAGGCCAAGCCATACGACACGATCAACGTCACGCCGATGTTGGACCTGGCCTATGTGCTGCTGGTGATCTTCATCCTGATGACCACCGCATCGGTGCAGGGCCTGAAGATCGATCTTCCCAAGCCGAGCAATCAGCCGGCCACCGAGAAGAAGGAAGTGCGGATCATCCAGATCCAGGCCGACGGCCGGCTGCTGCTCAATGGCGCGTCCATCGAGATGGCCGAGCTCGAGCAGCGCTTGCAGCAGGCCCGAGCGCGCGACGCGGCCGCGTCGATCGTGATCAAGGGTGACCCGCAGGCGTATTACGCGATGGTGGTCGATCTGATCGACTTGGCGGCACGCCTGAACATCACCAACGTCGGTCTGGTGACCGCGCGGATCGGAAGCTGAATGAGCCGGCGCTGGTGGATCGCTGCGGTCGCTGTCCTGACGCTGGCCGCCATGGTGGCAGGGGCCTACTGGGTCATGGGCATGGGCAAGTCGGACGTCAAGAAGAAGGCTCCGAAGATCGCCCTGATCACCCCCGCCGCGCCGCCGCCACCACCACCGCCGCCTCCGAAGTTCGAAAAAAAACCGGACCCGCCCAAGGAACAGCAGGAAGTCAAGATGGCGCAGCCCGAGCGCAAGCAAGACGATCCGCCGCCCTCGCCGGAGTTGAAGATGGAAGGCGCTGCGGGCAATGGCCCGAGTGCCTTCGGCGCAGGCAAGGTCACCAGCGAGGACCTGAGCAAGCTCGGTACCGGTGAGCGCTCGGGCACCGGCACGGGCATGTTCGACCCGTACGCCAACTACCTGCAACTGGCCAAGGGCGAGCTGCAGCGCTACCTGAAAAAGAACGCGTCGCTGCGCCGCCGCCGCTATTCCCTGGACGTGCACCTGTGGGTCAGTGCCAGCGGAGCCGTCAGCCGCTTCGAGTTGGCTGGTGGCAGTGGCGATCAGGAAACCGACGAGGCCGTCTCGCAAGCCCTGGCATCGCTGCCCGCGCTGTCGCAGGCGCTGCCCAACAACATGCCGCAGCCGCTCCGGCTGCGCATCAGCACCGGCAGCTGACGCTGCCAGACCCCCTTTCAACCTGGATGGAAACGACCGTGAAACGCACCCCCTTTTCGCTGCCCAAAACGCGACTCGTGGTTTTGCTGATTGCCGCACTGATGGCCGGCCCCCAGCTCGCTCAAGCGCAGGAGCGCGAGGACCTCGAAAAGCTGCGTGCCACGGTGCTCAGTCTGATCAACACCCTGGTCAAGAACGGCGTGATGTCGCGTAACCAGGCTGATGCCATGATGCGTGACGCGCAGCGCGCCGCTGAAACCAAGCTGGCGGCGGCACCGCCGCCTGATGTCGGTGCTGACGGCAAAAAGATCGTTCGCGTGCCCTACGTGCCTGAGGCCGTGCGCACCCAGATGCGCGAGCAGATCACGGCCGAGGTTCTGGCCAGCACGCGTGGCGCGAGTGGCGCGGGTGGCTGGGGTGGCACCGAATCGGCTGGCGTGGCCGAAGCCGGTAGCAGGCTGAAGATTTCCGGCGACATCCGCTTGCGCGGCGAGGCCATCCAGCAAGGCTCCGGCAACACCCCGGCCTTGGCCTACAGCGAAGGACAGCGTGACCTGACCCGTGCGGCCGACGTCTGGGCCGATCCGAATGCCAACACCCGCGAAGATCTGGATCGCACACGTGTTCGCGCCCGCCTCGGGTTCCAGTTCGCCGTCACCGAACAGGTCACTGCCGGGCTGACCTTGTCCACCGGCGGGGTGACCGGGCCGACCTCGACCAACCAGACCATGGCATCGGGCAGCAACCAGACCCCAGGCTATTTCAACAAGTACGCCTTGACGGTGGACAAGGCCTTTGTGGCTCTGGAGCCGCTGCGCGGGCTGCGCTTGAGCGGCGGGCGCTTTGCCAACCCTTTCATGGGCACCGACCTGGTGTGGGCTGACGACCTGAACTTCGAAGGCTTCGCAGCCTCTTACAAGATGCCGCTCGACAGCCAGTGGTCAGGCTTTGCCAGCGCCGGATGGTTCCCTTTGTCGTTCAAGGCGCCCGGCCAGTCCAGCCAGCGCAGTCTGACGGCGATCCAGGGCGGTGTGGACTGGCAGTTCGGTACCCGACCCAACGCCTTGAAGATGGCCGTGGCGTTGTATGACTACAGCGGCATCGAAGGCATCAAGGAGACCACCCTCGACAAGAGCCTGGTGCGTGACTATGTGGTGCGCTCGGAGTACGGCTCGGGCTATCGCCAGCGCGGCAACACGCTGTTTCGCATCAACAGCGACATGGCGGGCGACACGGCCACCAACTGGGGCCTGGCTTCGGGCTTTAGCGAACTGGACCTGACCGCGGCACTTGACCTCGCCTTGGACGGCCCGTTCCATCTGGTTCTCACCGGTGATGTCGTGACCAACCTTGACTTTGGCAGCAGCAAGATCAAGCGCAGAACGGGTGGCTTGAGCGTGTCCGACGGCAGCGATCTGGGCTACCTCGTCAAGGCTCAGTTCGGCATGCCGGTGATTGCTCAGGCGTCGGACTGGAACGTGTCGGTGGGCTACCGCCGCCTGGGCAGTGACGCGGTGCTCGATGCCTTCACCAGCTCGGACTTCGGACGCGGCGGCACCAACAACAAGGGCTTCACGCTCGCCGGCAACTACGGCATCTGGAAGAACACCTGGCTGTCGGCGCGCTGGATGTCGTCGGACCTCGTCGACTCGATGGTTCCGACCCTGGGCGGTGTCGCCCGGCCGACCAAGTTCAGCGTGGACACGCTGCAGCTTGATCTGAACGCGCGCTTCTGATGTGCTCCGCTGACGTGCGCAAGGCAAAGTGGGTGCTGGCGCTTGTGGCGTCGTTGCTGCTGGCCGTGCCCGCAGCAGCGGCCGACAAGGACGACAAGGGCGACAAGCAGCAGGTGAGGGCGCTGCAGCAGCGTTTGCGTGCCGCCGAGGCAGAAAAGGCCAAGCTGGCGCAAGAACGCGCGGCCCTGGACGAGGAGTCCAAGGCAGCGCAGGCCAAATTGACCGAATCCCAGCGCAAGGCGGCCGCCGCTGCCCACAGGCAAGGCCAGAGCGACAAGGCGCTGCAGGCGGCGCTGGACGAGAAGGCGGCCCTGGCCGAGAGTTTGGCGGCTACACAGGCGCAGTTGTCGGCCCTGAGTGCTTCGTTGGCCGAGCGCGAGGGTCAATTGAGGCGCACGGGTACGGCCTTGGGCCAGTCGGAAGCGACGCTCGCGCTGCGCACCACGGCCCTGGGCGAGTGCACCGAGAAGAACGACAGGCTTTACCGCCTGGGCCACATGCTGTTGACCCAGTACCCGGCCACGGCGTTGGCCACGCCATTGGGCAAGGAGCCGGTGACCCAACTGGCGCGTGTCACGGTCGAGAACAAGATGGAAGAGCTGCGCGATGTGCTCGACGAGCAGCAGTACGGGCCGGTGCGACAGGCTCGCCGTGACGCTGCCTTGCGAAAAGCTGCTGAGGCGGCGCGGCCCGCAGCGGTGGCCTCGCCAGAGCCCGATGCGGCTGTGCGCGCCGCGCGAGAGAGCAACGAGCGGGCCTTGCGAGCCCAGCAAGCTGAGGTCGACCGCTGGGCGGGCAAGATACGGACATTCTTCGATGGCTTCGAGTGGTAGCCGGTGGCGTTTGATACGGCGATGACCTGAGGCTCGGCCATCCAGGTGATGTTGCTGCGGCCCGGTTCGCCGCTTGTGCATGCGCTTGTGACGTGCACATCGGCACGTTGGGCACGAGCCTCGGTGGCGAAGCCTGTGAAACCTTGTGAACCATGATCCGAACGGATCAGTCTTATCGACAAACTGTCACTGTCGGTGGCTAAGGTGTGGGCTGTTCAGGGTTTGCGGTGGTCGCGTGCAGGTTGCGCCGGTCACCCGAGTGTCCACAAGGCCGTTCCAACGTGAATCACCCTACCAGGCTGTGCGAAGACGATCGATTGCGCTTCTCCGATGCGGTTGAAGCGTCGCTGGACGTCATGAGCCGGCAGCAGTTTTTCGTGTGGACCCAGAGCTCCGTGCAGTCACTGATCCCGCACGAGATCCTGATCTGCGGCGTCGAAGACGGCACCTGCCCCGGCATGGCCGTGCACCGATTCAGCGCAAGCCGCTACTTCCGCCAGGAGCATTTCGACGTCGTGGCCGACCCCATCAGTGGCCTGATGCCTTTGTTGCTTGCCGCCAGCGAAGCCAACCGCAGCAACGTGATCTTCTGCCCGCAAGGTGCCAGCCGCGAGGCCGATGAGGTGATGCTCGAGTTGGTCGCCGACAACGAGATGAAGAACCTCGCCGCCCAGCTGGTGACGGGCGCGCGCGGCAAGGTCGAGGCGTTCTATGTGTTCTCGCGGCTGTCGGGTCCGCTCGATACGCGTTTGGGCTATCTCATCGACCTGCTGGTGCCGCACCTGCACAACGCCTTCTTGCGAGTGCTGGCCACCGAGCGCGAAGCCGGTGGTCCCACGGTGGCGCGCTCGGGGAAGATCGTGACGCCGCGGCAACAGGAAATCCTCAACCTCATCAAGACCGGCAAGACCAACCAGGAAATTGCCGAGTTGCTGAGCTGCAGCCCCTGGACCATCAAGAACCACATCCAGGCGATCTTGCGCAAGCTCGGCTCGAACACCCGCACCCACGCCATCGCGCGTGCGATGAGTCTGGGGATCCTCTCCCCCGATTGATGCGGGCCGTTCAGCGGCCCGTCGCACCCGTCGGTTGCAAAGCCAGCGCGCCGGCACCCGGCACGTGAGCCACCGCCGCTTCACCGGTGCCCAGCGCCCACAGGCACTTCAAGATGAGCTCGATGCGCGAGGTCAGCATGTGCGCGCCCAGCACGTACTCGTGCCTGCGCCGCGCGCCGGCCACGCCTTGTTCATCCCACCGACGTGCGGCCAGCACCGCGCCGGCACGAATGCTCTCGATGTCGGCCGCGTCGATCTGCACGAAGCCCAGCGCTTGTTGGTCGGCCGGCGTGATGACCTGATCCAGGTCGCTCATGCTGCCGCGCACCAGCACCGGCACCTGACCGCACAGCAGCGCATCAAACAGACGCGTTGAAAGGTCCCTGTCGATGGGCAGGATCAAGGCGGCCTTGTGTTGCGCCCACTCGGCAAACCGCGCTGGCGGGCTCAGTGAAAAGTAGCGCGTGCGGTCTTCTGGCTGCATGAGAAGCACTTCGAGCTCGGGCGCATTCGCCGCCTCCAGGGCCTGCAACAGCGGCGTGCGGCTGGCAGACGGGTAGGCCACGTAGTTCACCAGCAGGCGGTCGCTGCGCGTACGGTGGATCGACGCCTCGAACCCGCTGATGGATTGCTCTCGTGTCCACTGCGCCGAGCACGCCGCGACATGGGATCCCAGCGGAGCCACCGGGTTGAGCAGCCCCCCGGCCGCGTAAGCGTGGCTTGCAAACACGAAGTCCGACGCCAGCGTTGTGCGCAGGTTGGAAATGTGTGCCAGATGGTTGTCCCAGAACCACGTGGCCACCATGCACTGCGGGCCAAGTTGCTGGTGCGCCGACCACAGTTGCGGCGCCAGGTCGTTGCCATGGGCGGTGCAGATCAGCAGATCGACGGGTTGCTTGTCGTGTTGCCGGCGCAGTGAAAACGATCCCACCCGCAGTTGCGCCAGTTCCTGCTCGAGCTCGGGCTGGAAGTAATTGCGTCCCTGGTTCTCGTGCGAGGGCACGAACACGAAGGTGCTGGGTCGGCTGGTGACCTGCCGTGCCCACTGAGTGGCACGGGCGGCGCGTTCGGCGATGAGCATGCGGAGGGTTCTCCAACGGATTCGGTCACCAAATTCTCGCGACGTTCGGTGACGAAACACTGCATGCCCCAAGCCGTCGCCTGCGCGAATGCCATCCCCCTTCGGCGTTCCCGAGCCCGTGAGGTTGCCCTCCCGAATCACCCCTCCCGGAGATGCCGAAAGCCCTCGGATCCGGGTGCGGACTAGCCACTTCGGGCTAGTTATCGATCTGCTTCCTTCGCGACGGCGTCACGCAACCAATTCACCATTCAAACGTCGCCAATGCGGTGATTTCTGGCGAAGTTCGTGGTTCCACATCGGAACCGTTTCTCAAATCTGTTGACAAGGAGATCCCAGCGTGGATGTCGATCTGTTCATCAAGAAGATGCCCGGCGTGATCAAGGAATTGATCGGTCGCGAAGCATTCGAAAACCGTCGCTCGGTCAACCAGGAAGCCATCTCCCTGCTGGAAGAGGCTCTGGTGGCTCGCGTCGGTGCCACCGGCAACAAGCGCAAGCGCATCGAGGCCTACCTCGAGGGGCATGCGGGTGCTGCTGGTGCGACGCCAGTCATGGCGGATGCCGGCTTTGGTGCTGCACCACAGCAGGCACTGATGTCATGAAACACACCGCCGTCAGGCGGTTGGCGGGCGGGCGCTGGCCTGCTCGCCTGTTACCAGCAGGGCGTCGCGGCTGCGGCCGTGACGCTCCTGCGCTCGGCCCCGGTCATGGAGATCTCATGAAACTCAAGTCACTGGCGTTTGCTGTCTTGCTGTCGCTGACAGGCGCGGCGCAGGCCTCGTTGGTCGAGTACCACGCCAGCCTCGCGAGTCAGGCCACCGGCTCGCCGGCGGGCAGCTTCAGCCTGCGACTGTTCGATTCGA
Organism: Burkholderiales bacterium; assembly: GCA_947452135.1. GTDB lineage: Bacteria > Pseudomonadota > Gammaproteobacteria > Burkholderiales > Burkholderiaceae_C > PBB1. The sequence goes on along the minus strand of CANGBT010000004.1, from coordinate 25,582 downwards.
CGCTGGGTGCGCTGCAAAGCGTCGAGCTGTCGTTCGACGGCAGCCTGACCGATCAGGTGAGCGTGTTCAACAGCAACGCTGTCGACAAGGGCTTCACCAACGCCCGCTCGAGCCTGCCCGTCACGGTGAACATCAACCTGCCCGGACTGGTGTCTTTTTCATCCCGTGTGACTGCCACCGCCAGTGCCGCCAGCGGCACGGTGTCGGCAGGGCAGACGGCTTATTTCGATGGCGGCGCCAACCCGCTGAACATGGCCACCTTGCTTGAAGACGCCTCGGTCGTGTCTCGCTTCGTGGCGATGGGGGGCGCTGACCACACCACTGCGCTGTTCCTGGTGAGCAGCGGACTGGGCACTGTCGGGGGCGCTGCAGCCTCGGGTGTGTATTTCGGCTCGCGTGCACTCGCGCTGGGCGATGTGACGGTGAGCTACCTCTATCAGCCTGTGTCTGCGGTGCCGCTGCCCAGCGCCACGTGGATGTTCGTGCTGGGTTTTCTGGGCTTGGCCGGCTCGCGCCTGACCAGCCCGCGCGGTGGCTCCAGGGTCGCCGCGAAAACCGCGCCAGGCCTGACCGGATCTGATCCCGGACTGGCTATTTCGGGTCACTTATTGCGTTGGTAGCTTATTGATACCGTCATGGCGCCAAGTCAACATCCTTGCATTGCCGAGACGGTATTGAACCTGTTCCGGGCCCCGCGTTTGAGCCGTCGCGGTGCTCCAGATCCTGAAGGCTGTAGCAAGCCTTTCTCTTTGTTTCGCTGTGTTTTCTCCTCAACCTCTCCAAGGAAATTGACCATGAAATTCAACCTCAAGATGATTGCCGCTGCGGTGGCTCTGGCCGCTGCGGGTTCCGCCCACGCTGACTTTGTCGCCGGCTCTGCCGGCACGGGCGACGGCACGCTGGGCCTGCTGGCCTGGAACGTCTCCACCGGCGCGTACTACCTGCGTGACACCGGCTTCACGATGAACAGCTTCTTGCCGACCACCGGCGCGACCATCACCCCATCGGGCGAACTCACCCCCGCCTACAACAAGACCCCGACCGCCGGCTTGACCCTCAACTCGGGCAACACCGCCAGCTTCGCTGACGCGTCGTTCAGCACCTGGCTGGCCAGCACCACCGCCGCCGACGTGCGCTGGACGGTCATGGCCTCTGACAGCGTGGGCGTTGTTGCCACCAACCGCAAGCGCGAGATCGGCGCCGTCGCGACCGGCTCGGCCATCACTGCAGTGACCAACGGCACCGTCGACAACGGCGTTGTGGCCATCAACGGTCTGGCCGCCACGTTCACGGGTTCCACCACCGGCACCCTCAGCTCGGGCCAGCTCCTGTCGGCCAACGGCGTATTCATCAACCAAGGCGGCACGGCTTCGACGTCCTCGTTCGCCACCGCCCTCGGTGCGGACGCTGACCTGTACTACTGGGTCCGCAGCGCGGCCACCGGCGTGACCACCACCGCCGCCAGCGTGCTCCAGTACGGCAACGGCAACTTCGCCAAGCTGCGTTTGGCCTCCAACGGCAGCCTGACCTACACGCTGGCCGCCGCACCCGTGTCGGCCGTTCCGGTTCCGGCCGCGGCCTGGTTGCTCGGCTCGGGTCTGGTGTCGTTTGGCGCGTTTGCACGCCGTCGCCGCGCCGCCAAGTAATTGGCCACGCCGCGCCGCAGGCACAGCCGGGGGTTCACCTACCTCGGTGTGATGTTCCTCATCGCGATCATGGGCATGGCTTCGGCCATGGCCAGCGCGGTGTGGAGCACGGTGCAGCGGCGCGACAACGAGCGTGAGCTCGTCTTTGCGGGCAGGCAGTTCGCCGACGCGATCGAGCGCTACCGGGCGCAATCGAGCGATGCGGTCCACCTGTACCCGCGCAGCCTGCAAGAGCTGCTGCGCGACGAACGCAGCGTGGTGCCACGGCATCACCTGCGGCGTTTGTACGTCGATCCGATGACCGGCGACACCCGCTGGGGCTTGATCCGGCTGGCCGACGGCTCCATCGTGGGCGTGCACAGCCTGTCCGAGCGCGTTCCGTTCGAGCGTCAGTCGGTTGCCCCCGGCTTTTCCCCACCACCCGGCGGCAAGAGCTACCAGGACTGGCGCTTCGTGGCGCCGAGCGCCCTCGACGTTTTGTCATCTTCGCCGTGAAGAATCGGCCGCTCGGCGTTTGGCCGACCGTGCCTTCGGGCTTTTCTCGTTCGTCTTTTTTGGCACCACCGACCCATGTTTCATCGTGCGCCTCTCGCAGCACTGATCTTCGCGCTGGCCGCATCGGGTGTGCACGCGCAGACCGACCCTGCGTCTTTGCGCTTCGACATCTTTGAGTACCGCGTCGAGGGCAACTCGGTGTTGCCCGTCGAGGCCATCGAGCGCGCGGTGTACCCGTTCCTTGGCGAAAAGCGCAGCGTTGACGATGTCGAATCCGCGCGCCAGGCGCTCGAGGCGGCCTACCGCCACGCAGGCTACGGCACGGTCGTGGTTGACACGCCCGAACAGCGCGTCAACGAAGGCCTGGTCACGCTGCAGGTGCTGCAAGCGCCGGTGGCCCGGTTGCGTGTGGTGGGTGCGCGCTATTACTCGCAAGGCCGCATCCTCGACAAGGTGCCGGCGCTGGCCGAAGGCGAGGTGCCCAACTTCAACGAAGTCACCGAGCAACTGGCCACCGTGAACCGATCGGCCGACCGTCGTGTCACGCCGCTGCTGCGCCCCGGCAAGGCGCCCGGCACCACCGAGGTCGACCTGACGGTGGAAGACCAGCGCCCGCTGCATGCCAGCCTGGAGCTCAACAACAAGTTCAGCCCCGACACCACCGCAAGCCGCCTGCAGGCGTCGATGCGATACGACAACCTGTGGCAGCTTGAGCACAGCGTGGGTGTGCAGGTGCAGGTGTCGCCCGAAGACACCAGCCAGGTGCAGGTTTATTCGGGCACCTACACCGTGCCGGTGGGCAGCGGGTTGCTGGTGTTTTCGGCCATCCGTTCCAACACCAACACGGTGGCCGGCGTGAGCGGCACCACGGTGTTCGGCAAGGGCAACATCTGGGGTGTGCGCGGCGTCATTCCGCTCTACGGCACCGACACCTTCAACCACAGCCTGACGCTGGGGGCCGACTACAAGGACTTCAAGGAAAGCGTCTCGGTGGGCGCCAACGCGGGCTTCACCACGCCGATCCACTACCTGCCGTTCAGCGTGAGCTATGCGGCCACGGCCTCCGACAAGCAGGGCTTCTGGCAAGCCGGCGGCGGGCTGACGACCTCGCTGCGCGGGCTGGGCAGCAAGCAGTCGCAGTTTGATGACAAGCGCTACAAGGCGCAAAGCAACTTCTCGGTGCTCAAACTCAATGTGGCGCGCACCCAAAGCCTGCCGGGCGGGCTGACGCTGTTCGGCTCGCTCGAAGGGCAGCTGAGCGACCAGCCGCTGATCAGCAACGAGCAGTTCGTGGCCGGCGGTGTGGACAGCGTGCGCGGCTACCTCGAATCGACCGCTGTGGGCGACAAGGCGGTGCGCGGTTCGGTCGAGTTGCGCAGCGCCAATCTGTGGCCCGAGCGGCTGGGCTGGCTGGCCAATTTGCAGGCGCATGCGTTCTTTGATGGCGCGTCGCTGCACCTCAACGACCCGTTGCCCGGCCAGGATTCGCGCTTCACGCTGATGAGCGTGGGCTTCGGGCTGCGCTTGCAGGCCAAGCAGTACGCCAGCTTCGCGCTCGATCTGGGCTGGCCGCTGCGCGACGCGGGCCAGACCCATCAAGGTGCTGCACGGCTGCACGCCAGCGGCACGCTCGAGTTCTGACGCCCGGGGCGTTTCAATGGCCAAGTCCCGTCAATCCACCCGGATGGTGGCTGCGCCCAACGTCTTGCAGCGCTCAGCCCCTGCCAACCCGATGGCGCTGCTGATGGGTGCGCAGCAGCTGATCGCTTCGGGCCAGCACGCCGATGCCGAATCGTCGTTGAGTCAGGCGTTGTTGCACCCCGCCGCACGGCAAGAGGCGCACTACCTGCTGGCCGTTTCGGCGCTGATGCAGCAGCAGCTCGACACCGCCTTGAGCCACGCGCGAGACGCGGTGACAGCCAACCCGGCCGGCGCGCGCTATCAGTTCACGCTGGGGCGTGTGCACAAGGCGCGCAACGACCTCGACGCCGCCGAGGCGGCCTATCGCCTGGCACTTCAGGCCGATGCGAACTACCCGGACGCGATGGTCAGCCTGGGCATCGTGCGCAAGACCCGGGGCGATTTCGCCGGGGCGATCGAGTGGTACGAGCGGGCGCTGGCGATCAACCCGCGGATGATGTCGGCCCACGCCAACCTGGCCAATGCCCTGGCGCTGCGCGCCGAAAAGCAGATCGCCGAAGGCTTCGATGAGGAAGCCGACCAGGAGGTGGTGGACGCGCAAGGCCGCGCCGTGGCGCTCGACCCGCGCAACCCGCTGCTGCACCGCAACTACGGCGTCCTGCTGACCAACGCGCGCAGGCACCGCGAGGCGATTTCGGCGTTCAACGAGGCTCTGAGCCTCGACCCCGCCGACATGGACAGCTGTTTGCGCCTCGGCGCCTTGCTGCTGGCCATCGGCGACATGGATCTGGCGCGCGAGGCCTATCTGAAGTGGATCGATCGCAACCCGCCCAAGGCGCCTGTGATGAGGGCCCTGGCCGCGGCGTTGACGCGCAGCGGTGCGGTCGACGAGGCCCTGGGCTGGGCCGAAAAGGCGATCGCGATCGACCCCGACACCAGCGCGTTGCTCACGCTGGGCAGCACGCTGATGCAGTCGCGCCGCCTTGAAGAGTCGCTGGCCCGCTGCCGCGAAGCCATCGACCTGAGCGCGCAGCGCCCGGACGTCTATTCGACGCTGCTGCTCGGCATGAGCTACCTGCACGAGGACCCCCGGCCGATCTTTGCCGCACACGCCGAGTTCGGCCGCCGCCTGTCGATGGCTGCGGTGCGCCCGGCCTGGCGGGCTCGCCCCGAACGGCTGCGCGTGGGCTATGTCTCGGGCGACTTCGTGCGGCACTCGGTGTCGTACTTCATGGCCGGTCTGCTCGAGCGCCACGATCGGCAGCGCTTCGAGATCGTCTGCTATCACAACAACGCCCGCTCGGACGCCGTGACCGAGCACTTCAAGTCGCTCGGCCACCAGTGGGTCGAGTGCGATGGCACCTCGGATGAAGCGCTGCGCCGTCGCATCGTGGCCGACGGCATCGACATCCTGATCGACCTGTCGGGGCACACCTCGGGATCACGCTACCCGGTGTTCGCGATGGGGGCGGCGCCGGTGCAGATCGGCTACCTCGGCTACCCCACCGTCAGCGGCGTGCCGGCGATGGACTTTCGCATCACCGACTCCGTGATCGACCCGGGCGACCAGCCCGACCTGCCGCACGATGCACCGCTGGCACTGCCGCGAACCATGTTCTGCTACCGGCCGGATGAGGCGCCGCCGCTGGCCGCACCGCCGATGCGCAATGCCGGACATGTGACCTTCGGGTCGTTCAACAACATCGCCAAGGTCACCGACCACACGCTGACGCTGTGGGCGGCCGCCATGAACGCGGTGCCGGGATCGCGATTGCTGCTCAAGTCGACCGCCATGGCGCAGGCCAGCAACCGCTCGAACATCGAGCGCTTCATGGGTGCGCTGGGCATTGCTGCCGAACGGCTCGACCTGCAGCCATGGAAGGCCGACAAGCGCGGACACCTGGGCACCTACAACGACGTCGACATCGCGCTCGACACCTACCCGTACAACGGAGCCACCACCACCTGTGAGGCGCTGTGGATGGGCGTGCCGGTGGTGAGCCGCCGCGGCGCGACCCACACCTCGCGCATGGGCGCGTCGCTGCTGGGCGCGATCGGTCAGACCGGCTGGGTGGCCGACACCGACGAGGCCTTCGTCGCGCACGCGGTGCGCCTGGCCGGCGATCCCGAAGGCCTGACGCGGTGGCGGTTGCAGTGCCGCGAGCGTCTGCAAGCCAGCGAGCTTTTCGATGAGGCCGGTTTTGCCCGCGAGTTCGAAAACATCCTTGATCAAGCCTGGGCGCGCCGCGGTGCCGCAGCGACTGACACACCACCGGAACCGACATGACCCAAGCACCCACCCGCCACTGGTCTGACGGTGCCACGTCGCCGCTCGCGTACGCGCAGATGCTTCACGAGTCAGAGCGCCTGGCCGAGGCCGAGGTGGCCTACCGCGCGGTGCTGGCCGACGAGCCGCGCAGCTTCCTCGCGCTGCACGGGCTGGGCCTGATCGCCTTACGACAGAACAAGCTCGAAGAGGGCGCGCAGCTGATCAGCGCTGCGCTCGAGTCCAGCCCGCGCCAGGCGGATGCGCACCTCAACTTGTCGCGTGTGCAGCTGATGCTCGGCAAGCCCGACGAGGCCTTGCGCTGCGCCGAGCGAGCCCTGGCGTTGCGCCCCGCCGATGCGGCAGCGCATCTGGCCCGCGCCGCCGCGCTGATGTCCGGGCGGCCCGCCGCCCAAGCGCTGGACATCTTGCGCGCCGCCGTGCTCAAGGTGCCCGAGCACGCCGATGGCTGGGTCGATCTGGGATCGGCCCACCTGTCGATGCGCCAGGAAGAAGACGCGCTCGAGTGCTTCAAGCGCGCCTTGCAGATCGATGCCAATCACCGTCAGGCCACCAGCCAGTTCGCGTTGACGCTCATGGGCCTGCACCGCTATGAAGACGCGGCGCTGGTGTTCGAGCGGCTGCGCAAGATCTGGCCCGACTGTGCTTTTGCGCTCGGTCATCTGGTGTATTCCAAGATGATGATTTGCGACTGGCTGCGGCTCGATGAGCTGCGCGATCAGGTGGCCGCCGCCATCGAAGCCGGACAGGCCGCCGCCGAGCCCTTCGGCCTGCAGGGCTACTGCACCCGGCCCGACACCGCGCGCCGGGCGGCCGAGATCTACATGAGTGCCTTCTTCCCCGACCGTTCGGCCGAGTTGCCGCCGGCGCAGCTGGGTGCGGCGAACGCCAAGATCCGCGTGGGCTATGTGTCGGGCGAGTTCCGGTTGCAGGCCACGTCCATCTTGCTGACCGAACTGCTGGAGCTGCACGACCGCGAGCGCTTCGAGATCTACGCCTTCGACAACGGCTTGCCCGACGGCAGCGAGCTGCGCCGGCGCATCGAGGTCGCGGTCGAGGTCGTGCCGATCGCCGAGCTTGACGATGCGAGCGCCGCGCAGGAAATCCGCTCCCGCCACATCGACATCCTGGTCAACCTGAACGGGTTTTTCGGCAACGCCCGCACGGCACTTTTCAGCCTGCGTCCGGCGCCCATCCAGGTCAACTACCTCGGCTTTCCGGGCACCATGGGCGCGGGCTTCATGGACTACCTGATGGCCGACGGCTGGGTGATTCCGCCCGAGCATCACGTCCATTACTCCGAGGCCGTGGTCACGCTGCCCGAGTCCTACCAGCCCAACGACCGGCAGCGCCGCATCAGCGCCGAGCCGATCACGCGGCGCGATGTGGGTCTGCCCGACGAAGGCTTCGTTTTTTGCTGCTTCAACAACACCTACAAGCTCACGCCTGAGGTGTTTGCCGTGTGGATGAATTTGCTCAAGCGCGTGCCTGGCAGCGTGCTGTGGTTCTACGGCTGGGTGCCTGAAGCGGTGCTGAATCTGGCCGAGGCGGCGCGTTCTCACGGTGTGAATCCAGCGCGTCTGGTGGGCGCTGCGTACTGGCCGCTGGAGCGGCACCTGGCGCGCATTGCGCTGGCCGATCTGTTCCTCGACACCTGGCCCTACAACGCCCACACCACCGGCAGCGATGCGCTGTGGGCCGGCGTGCCGATGGTCACCTGCACGGGCGACACGTTCGCCAGCCGGGTGGGCGCCAGCCTGCTGTCGGCGCTGAACCTGCCCGAGCTCATCACCTCGAACTTCGGCGACTACGAAGCACTGGCGCACCGCCTGGCCAACGACCCCGTGATGCTCGCCGGGCTGCGCGAGCGGCTGGGCGCGCAGCGCTCCAGCGCGCCGCTGTTCGACACCCCGCGTTTGCGCGGCTTCATCGAATCGGCCTACACCACGATGGTGGCCAGAGCGCGCGCAGGTCAAGCCCCGGCCGCGTTCGCCGTCGGGTCTGGTCACGCCGCCTGAAATCTGACGCCGGGTCGCTCTGACCGCCGCGTCCTGTCACCAAAAACCACCCATCGGCCTAGCCTGAACGGACTAGGTGCGGGCGATTCGCGCACATCGCCCAGTCACGGCGAATTCCTACATTGGTGGCAGTCGGTGGCCTTGACCTGGTCATGAGCGCTGATTGGCTGAGACGGATCCCAGTGACCGATCGACAGCCCAATAAATAGTGTCCCTAACCCACAGGAAATCAATCATGAAACTCAACGTCAAGACGCTCGCGGCCATCGCCGCGCTGGTGGCCGCAGGCTCCTCGCACGCAGCTTTTTCCGTCGGCTCGTCCGGCACCGGTAACAGCTCGCTGGCTCTGGTGGCCTGGAACCAGTCCACGGGTTCGTTCTATGTGCGCGACACCGGCTTCAACATGAACAGCTTCCTGCCCAGCGATGGTTCGGGCATCACCCCGACGGGCGAGCTGACCCCGGTGTATGACAAGACGCCTTCGGCTGGCCTGACCCTGAACGCCGGCAACACCACCTCTTTCGGTGACGCGTCTTTCAGCACCTGGCTTTCCAGCACGACCGCTTCAGACGTTCGCTGGACCGTGGTGGCTTCTGACAGCGTTGGCGTGGTCAGCACCAACCGCAAGCGCGAAATCGGTGCGATTGCCACCGGCGCGTCGTTCTCCGCCGTGACCAACGGTGCCATCGACAACGGCGTGGTCGCGATCAACGCCTTCGGCGCCTACACCGTCAACCCCACGGCCACCGGCACGTTCAACGGCTCGCAGCTGACTGCCGCCAATGGCAGCTACATCAACCAGTCGTTCCTGACCACCGCGCTGGACGCCACGGCCAACCTGTACTACTGGACCCGCAGCACCGCGACGGGCTCGACCTCGACGGCTGCCAACGTGCTCGAGTTCGGCAACCTGGCCGGCTTCGCCACGCTGTCGCTGTCGTCTGCCGGTGACTTGACCTACTCGCTGGCCGCTGAAAGCACCCCGGGCGCCGTGCCGGTGCCGGCTGCCGCCTGGCTGCTGGGTTCGGGTCTGGTGGCCATGGGCTCTGCCGCTCGCCGCCGCAAGGCCGCTGCCCAGGCCTGATCGATCGCATGTTTTCGAGTGGGCTGACGCCACGCCCTGCGGTTTTGCGTCGCCCCCCGCTCCCGTCCTTGTTCTTTCACTTCACTCTGTCAAAAGGAAAACCATGAAACTCACCAAGATCTCCCTGGCCCTCGTGGCCGCCTGCGGCGCCATGTCGTCGGGTTCCGTGTTCGCCCTGGCCCCATCGAACTACACCAACACCAGCGAATTCGTCGGCACCACGCAAAACATCCGCATCTCCGGCGCCACCGCGCAGGACAACGGCATCCTGGGTTCGGCCCTGTCGCTGTGCACGGCCGGTTCGCTGCACCGCTTCGAAATCAGCAACAACTTCGCCTACTTCTGCACCCCTGACATCGGCACCGGCGCCGGCCAGATCACCGTTCGCACGGGCACGCCAGCCGTCACGCAGCTCGCCATCTACAAGTACTCGGCCGGTGGCTCGGGCAACGGCGTGGGCCCGGTCAACCTGAACCAGACCCTGCCTTTCCTGGACCTGGCCAAGATCGCCACCAGCCCAGCTTGCTCGGGTACCAACCTGACCACCAGCAACCTCGACTTCGACGGCACGGGCTCGCTGTCGACCTACGTGAACATGAAGTGCGGCGGTGCATCGTCGTTGCTGACCACCGGTGCCACGACGTACATCGGTCTGTCCGACGTCGAGCCAGCGTTCTTCACGACCAACACCACCAACTTGCTGTCTGAAACCGCCTACAGCCTGATCTTCGCTGTGCCTGTCACGAAGAACATCCGCGACGCCCTGCAAACGCAGCAAGGCCTGACCGCCGGCAGCGACACGCTGGCCAACATGCCCAGCCTGTCCCGCGCGCAGGTCACCTCCGCCTTCACGCAAGCCGGCCAGAGCTGGGCCGGCATTGGCGTGACCTCCGGTTTGACCGACGACACCATCTACGTGGCTCGCCGCGTGGACTCGTCGGGCACGCAAAAGACGTTTGAAGCCCTGATCGCCCGCACGCCCAACGGCGAGTCGGCCTACAAGAGCTGCCACAACAGCGTCGACACCTTCGTGACGCCTGACAGCGGCGTGACGGGCCTGACCACCGGCGATGCAGACACCACTTGCAACAGCCCGACGGCTCAGCCTCTGGTCTATGGCGGCTCGGGTGGCGGCAACGTGTCGAACTGCCTGAACTATCACAACCTCCAGGGCCGTGGCGCCATCGGCATGCAAACGGGTGAAACCAAGCCAGGCACGTTCAACTTCCGTTACGTCAAGGTCGACGGTGCTGCTCCGACCCAGGCCGACGTGGCTGCCGGCAAGTACACGCTGTACGTCGATTCGTCGATCAACACCCGCGTCAACGTCAACCCGACGGCCAGCGCTGCCGGCTACTCGGCTTTCGTGACCCGCCTGAAGGCTGACTTCAAGAACGCCACGATCATCAAGCTGATCAACGGCACTGACCAGTCGTTCGGTCCGTCGGGCCTGATGGCTTCGTACGACGCAGCTGTGTCCCCTGACTACACCGGCGCGAGCTCGGTGATTCCCTGGAACAAGCTGGTCGGCGGCGCCACCGTCGACAACTGCCAGGCACCGAAGGCATCGTTCTAAAACGACCGTCCCGGTTGGCACCGCCTTCGGGCGGTGCACTTGTCCAGGCCAGCGCTCACAAGGCGCTGGCTTTTTCGCTTGGTGACGATCGACCGATCCCCATCAAGCTGTCACGCAAGTTCAAGAAACTCGATCGAATCATCTCGCCCGAGAACCGGCCCCGCCATCGGGCCTTGCATCCGTTGATCGTTCCCTGACATGAAACTCAAATCGCCCCGGTCGAACTTCCAGTCACCTCCGCGCCTGTTCACCCACTGCAGCGTGGTGGTGCTCGCGTCCCTGGGTTTGCTGGGCGGTACGTCGAGCGCCTTGGGGCAAGCCGCCAAGCTGCCGGCGGGCACGCTGCCGGTGCTGCGCGGTGTGGTGGGGGGTAACGCGGTGGCCACCGTGAACGCGCCGGTGGGTGGCGCCACCACCCGCTTGCTGACCGTCGATCAGTTTGCGCAAAACGCCATCATCAACTGGAAGTCGTTCAACATTTCCAGCGATGCCGAGGTCCGGTTCAACCAGCCCGGCCCCACCGCCACGGCGCTCAACCGCATCTACAGCGCAGACCCGAGCGTCATCCAGGGCAAGCTCAGCGCCAACGGCCAGGTGCTGCTGATCAACCAGAACGGCATCCTGTTCGGCGCCGGTGCGCAGGTCAATGTGCAAGCGCTGGTGGCCTCGACGCTCAACATGAGCAACGAGCAGTTCACGAAGAATTCCGGTTCGCTCACGGCAGACGGCATCGCCCGCGATGCCAAGGGCAATCTGGCCAAGCCGGCCTTCGCCGGCGGCTACGCGTATGACGACGATCAGGGCGTGAGCCTGCCCACCCGGCCGGACGGTGCGCGTCCCGCCGACATCGTTCTGGGCAACGGCGGGCTCAGCGGCGCAGCGCCCACGCTCACGGCCAAGGCGGGCGGCTCGATCGTGCTGATCGCCCCGCGCATCGACAACCAGAACGCGCTCATCACCGCACCCGACGGCCAGGTGATGCTGGCCGCTGGCGCCAAGGTCTATCTGGCGCTGCCCGATGACAAGAACATCGTGCTGCGCGGCATGATGGTCGAGGTGGAGGCCAGCGAGGGCGTGCCGGTCAACCTGAGCGACATGATCCGCAATGCGGGCACCCTGAGCGCCGACCGTGGCAACGTCACCCTGGCGTCCATGGTCATCAACCAGGAGGGCCGGGTCACGGCGAACACCGCCATCCAGGCCAACGGCTCGATTTATCTGCAAGCCACCAGCCGCACGGCCGCAGGCGAGAAGGGCGCCTCCGGCAAGGTGCTGCTGGCCGCTGGCAGCGTGACGCAAGTTCTGCCCGACGCGGCAGACAAGGCCACCTTGCCCGAGAGCGAGAGCTTCCTCACGCGGCGTGGCGTGATCAACATCGATGCCCGGCTGATCGAGAGCTACGGCAGCGTCAACGCGCCAGGTGGCCGCATTGCGCTGACCGCCAGCGATGCGCTCGACGCGACGGCCGCCCGTGTGTACCTCGGGCAGGGCAGCACCACCAGCGTGGCCGGTGGCTGGGTCGATCTGCCGTTCGACAGCAACCTGCTCACGCTGCGGGTCACCTCGAACGAGCTCAAGGACTCCCCCGATCAAAAGAATGGTGTGCTGCGTGGCGCCACCGTGACGGTGGACCTGCGCAAGGCCAACCCGACGCTCGACCTCACGGGTTACCTGAACGCGAAGGCGCGCACGGTGGGCGAAAAGACCGCCGAGGGCGGCGAGCTCAGCATCGCCTCGTCGGGCGACATCATCCAGCGCCAGGGCGCCACGCTCGATGCGTCGGGCGGCGGCTATCGCTATGGCGCCGGCACGGTGGCCACGTCGTGGCTGCTCGGCGAGGACGGCAAGCTCTACGACATCGGCACCGCGCCCAAGGACCGGACGTACAAGGCCGTGGCCGACACGTTCACCAAGACGTACCAGCGGTGGGGGCAGACAGAAGTCTTCACCGGTTTGCTCTACGGCGCCGGGCGGCATGAGGCCGCCTCTGTGGAAGGCAAGCGCGGCGGGACCATCGCGATCAGCTCGAAGGGCGGGCTGGTGCTGGACGGCACCTTGCGTGGCGGCGCCACGGCCGGACCCAACCAGCTGACCAAGGCGCCACAGGGCGCCTCGTTGGCCATCGGCGGGCTGAACCTGGAAGGCACCGACTTTGCCGAAACCCAGCGCATCGGCAACGTCAGGTTCACCCAGACTGCCGTCAACACCCTGGGCGACGCGTTCGGGGTGGACAGCACGCTGAGCGATGTGCAGCGCGACCGTGTCACGCTCGCGGCGAGCCAGCTGTTCGGCGCGGCGTCAACGCCCGACGTGAACACCTACGAGCAGGCATCGTTTGGCACGGTGGAGATCAACTCCAACGGCAACATCGTGGTGCCGCAAGGCGTGAGCCTCGAAGGCGCTCCCGGCTCCGAGTTGCTGCTTCGTGCGCCGGGCATCGAAGTGGCCGGTCAGGTGAAGATGCCCGCCGGCAAGATCACGCTGACACCGCAGATCTCGCTTGAGGGCATCAACGCCGATCAGACGGTGGGCACGGTGGTGCGCAGCGGCGCGTTGCTGTCGACCGAGGGCGTGTGGATCAACACGGCCAGCACCGATGGCTCTTATGTGGGCGACGTGTTGCCGTCCGGGCGGTTGCGCAGCGATGGCACCACGCGGTCGCTGCTCAACGGCGGCGAGATCACCATCGCCGGGCCGGCCTCCTCGATCACGCGGCTGGAAGCCGGCTCGACGCTCGACGTGGGCGGCGGTGGGGCCATCGACCGCAGCCGCAAAGTGACCAACGGCAACGGCGGCGCCTTGAGCATCACCAATGCGCGCTCGCTCGACCTGACCTCCGACTGGATGCAGGCCGACTTGCTCGGCTTTGCCGCAGGCAATGGCGGCACCCTGGCCATCAGCACGCCACGGGTGGTGATTGAAGCGGCCGATGCGGCGGGCGTGTTGCCCGCTGACACCACGCGGCTGTCGCCCGAGCTGTTCAGCGAGCACGGTTTCTCGGACATCCGCATCAGCAGCCTCGACGGCTTGGCGGTGCGCAGCGGCGCACAACTGGCGGTGCAACAAAAGAACCTGGTGATCGACTCGCTGAAAGTCGCGGGTCTGGCCACCGGTGGTGACCTGTCTTCGGCGGCGACTGTTCAACGGCTGCCTGACCACCTGCGCCAATCGGCCAACCTGACGCTTGCCACCGGCGGCGTGGCCGAGGAGTCCATCCCGGCCCTGACGCTGGAACAAGGCGCTTCGATCACGCTCGACCCCAACGCCAGGCTCAACCTGTCTGCCGTCAATGGCATGCGCATCGACGGGCGCATCAGTGCGCCCGGCGGCAGCGTCACGATGCGGCTGGCCGCACCGGTGAACGTCGACACGCCTGACCTGACGCTGGGCTCCACGGCCTCGGTGTCGGTGGCCGGAACGTTCATCGCGCAGCCCAACACCAATGCCCTGAACCTGGGCAAAGTGGTGGGCGCCGGATCCATCACCCTGCAGGCCACCAATGCGGGCGTCGATGTGCAGCAAGGCGCATCGCTCGACCTCAGTGGCGTCTCGCGGGTGCTCGATGTGCCGGATGCGAGCGCTGCGAGCGGGCAGACGCCACGGCGCGTTGACGGCAACGCGGGCACGCTGGTGGTGAAAAGCCAGGGGGTGACGCGGCTCGACGGCACGCTGGCGGCGGCCAGTGCCTCCAATCAAGGTGCCGGCGGCAGCTTCGCGCTGGAAGTGACGGCTCCTGATGGCAAGGCCTCGCGGCCCGACGAGCGGCGCTTGGTGCTCTCCGGCGCGGGTGCGGCGCTGGATCCGCAGGCCGGCTACGTGGACTCGGCCGTGTCCATCGACGCGCTCAAGCGGGCGGGCTTCGACAAGCTGCGGTTGCTGGCCGAAAACAGCATTCGCTTCGACGGCGACATGGCGCTGGATTTCAAGCGCGGCGTGAGGCTCGATGCGCCGCTGCTCGATGTGCTGAACGATTCGAAAGTCACCGTGGCCGCGGCCTCTGTGTCGCTCGGCCAGTCGCTGGGCCCGCGCGACCTTCAGGGCGTGACCTTCGAACTGGTGCCCACCGTGGTCTCGCCCACGCTGGCCACCCGCGCAGGGGCCGGCACGTTGGCGGTTCAGGCTGGCAGCATCGACCTGTTCGGCTCCATCACCGTCAACGGCGTGGCCGAGACCGCCTTGCAGGCTGCAGGCGACATCCAGCTCAGCGGCCGCCGTGTCGACACCCTGGCCGATGGCGCACCCGCCGGCAAGACCGGCACCGTGGGCAGCTTCACGACCGCAGGCAACTTGTCGTTGACGGCCACTCAGGTGTACCCGAGCACGCGCACCGACTACTCGTTCAACGTGGTCGAGCAGCCTGCCGGTGCGGTGCGGCCCGGTGGCGTGATTCGCGTGGCCAGCAGCGGACAAACCGCCGGCGATGTGTATTCGGTCGGCGGCACGCTCACGCTGAACGCCGACACCATCTTGCAAGGCGGCACGCTCAAGGCGCCCCAAGGCGCATTGAACCTGCTGGCGACGACCCGGCTGGATCTGGCCGAGGGCAGCGTCACCTCGGTGTCGGCCCATGGGCTCACCGTGCCGCTGGGCACCACCAAGTCGGGAATCGACTGGCTCTACGTGGATGGCGTCGGCGCGACCAGCCCGCTGGATCGACCCAGCAGCACCGACAAATCCATCCAGCTCGCCGGCGACAAGGTCAGCGTGAACCCGGGCGCCACGGTGGACATTGCCGGTGGCGGCGAGGTGCAGGCCATCGAGTGGGTCGCGGGCAGCGGGGGTTCTTCTGACACGCTGCTCAAGCCCAACACCTACGCGATCATTCCCAAGTCCAGGCTCACGAGCATGCCGGTGGACACCGACATCGCCTCGCGCCAGGACATGGGCTTCGGGCCGCAGACGGCCAGCCGCGACACGAGCGTCTACGACGGTCTGTACATCGGCGCAGGCGCGGTGGTGCCTGAAGGCGAGTACGTGCTGTTGCCCGGTCGTTATGCGCTGCTGCCGGGTGCCTATCTGGTTCAGCTCCAGACGGGCAGCACCTACGCCAACTTGCAGCCCAGGCAAACCGTCCAGCTCACCAATGGCCAGACGGTGGTCTCGGGCTACCGCACCGCGCGCGGCACCGGTGTGCGTGAATCGACCACGGTGGGCGTGCTGGTGCGCCCAGGCACCGACGCCTTGCGCGAGTCGGACTACACCTTGTCCGGTTCGAGCTTCTTTGCAGCGGCTGCCGAGAGTGCCCGCAAGCCGGTGCCGCGTCTGCCGATCGACGCGGGCAAGCTGACCATTGCCAATGTCAGCGAGCTCACGCTGGCGGGTGATTTCAAGACCCAGGCCGGCACGCTCACCAACGCCGCCGGCACCACGACCGGGCGCGTCGGGGCGGTTGATCTGGTCGCCGATCGCATCGCGGTGGTCGACACCGTCGGCCAGGCGGGCATCGACAGTGACTTCCTGCAGGTGGGTGCTGCCGACATTTCAAGGCTGGGCGGCAGCGTGTTGATCGGCGGACGGCGCAGCGACAGCGTGGCGGCTAACGGCTCCACGCCCATCACGCAGATCACCACCGGCGCCAGCAGGATCGTGGTGGCCAACCAGGCGGCCAGCGAACTGAAGGCACCGGAGCTGCTGTTCGCGGCCACCGACGAGATCGAGCTTCGCAGTGGCAGCGTGCTCAACGGCGCCGGCACGGCCGTGAGCGACGCGAAGCAGCTGCTGCGCTCAGAGGCGGGCGGCGCGCTGCTCAGGCTGTCCAGCGGCGCGCAGGCCAGCGTCGATCGCGGCGCTGCGGTCGACAGCAGCACCGGCACCATCAGCGTCGCGCAAGGCGCGACCTTGCAGGCCGACGGCTCGATGCTGCTGGACGCCACGCGCAACACCCGCTCGCAAGGCACGCTGCTCGTGGGCGAGCGCACCGTGGCCGATGGCGTGACCACACGGCATGGCGGAGCGCTGTCGCTCGCTTCGTCGAAGGTCAGTCTGGGCGAGACCGACGGCGTCGTCGGCCTCGACGACGGGCTGGTCTTGTCCAACGCGAGCCTGCTGGCGCTGACCTCGGTGGATGCGCTGCTGATCAAGGGCTACGGGGGCATCGATCTGATCGGAGCTGCGGCGGTGGGCAGCGCCGATCTGGGGTTGCTCACTCTGGACGCCAGCGCCATCCGTGGCGGTGCGGGGGCTCAGGGTTCGACCGTTCGAGCCCGGCAGGTTCAGCTGGTCAACAGCGGCACGGCCAGTGGCGCGTTCGCGAGCGGCAGCCACGGATCGCTGGGCATCGAGGCCGGGCAACGGCTGGTGATCGGCGAGGGCGCGAAGACCATCAGTGGCTTTGACAGCGTGACGACCACCGCCGGTACTGAAATTCTGGGTGCGGGCAAAGGCAGCTTGCAGGTGGCTGCGGACTGGACGCTGCAAAGCCCGGGCGTGACTGTGGCAGCGGGTGCCCAGCAGCTGTGGCAGGCGGTGGACAACGCCAGTGGAACGCCTGACCACAAGGCCATGACGCTGCGGCACAACGCCGGCAGCACCGCCGCCGCGGCCGACAGCACGGCTGCAGGCGGGCGCTTGCAGCTCGAAGGCCGCCGTGTCGACGTGAGCACGACGGTGCAGGCACGCTCGGGCGTGATCGGCATCGCTTCGCGCGGCACCGATGCCGCCACCGATGGCGTGACGCTGGGCGCCGGTGGCGTGCTCGATGCACGCGGCATGACCAAGGACCACGCCGGCAATGTGGCCGTGGCCAGCGCGGGCCGCGTGGAGCTGTCTGCCGATGCCGGGCCGGTGGTGCTCGGCAGCGGAGCCACCGTGGACGTGCGTGGCGTGGCGGGTGGTGATTCGGGCAGCCTGAGGATCGTGGCGCCGGAGCTGATCATGGGCGCCGCGCTCAAGGGCGAGGCCGCATCGACAGGCGCGGGCGCTCGCTTCGTGCTCGATGCCGGCGCGCTCGGCAGCAGCACCACCACCTTCAGCGACCTGAACACCGCGCTCAATCAGGGCGGCTTCAACGAGCAGCGCGACATCCGCGTGCGCAGCGGCAATCTGGCCGTGCTGGCCGGCGACGTGGTGACCTCGCGCACCATCAGCCTGGCGGCGGATGCCGGTCGCATCGACATCGCCGGCACCTTGGACGCGCAGTCGGTTCGAGGCGGCGGCAAGGTGGACGTGTGGGCCGCCAACGGACTGGCCCTGACGGGCGCGAGCGTGCGGGCCGGTGGCACGTCCACCGGCGCGGATGCGGCTTCACCGGTGTCGAACGGGGGTGTCGTGCGCTTGTCGACGGCCAGCGGCAGTCTCGAGTTCGACGCGGCCTCGACCATCGACGTGCGCCCCGGCGCCAAGGGAGCGACGGGCAGCGTGACCTTCACCGTGGCGCGCGACGACTCGGATTCGATCGCCTCGCCGGTGAGCCTGCGCGGCACCGTGCTGGGCAAGCGCGGCAGCAACGGCACCGACGCCACGGTCACCTTGCAGGCGCAGCGGGTGTACGACGTGGTGGACGGCGCGCTCGATGTGGACGCCTATGCCGCCGACCACGAGCGCTTCATGTCGTCGGTCGATACGGCGGCATGGATGGGCTCACTCCAGGGTGACGTCTCGGCTCACGTGCGCGGCGCGACCGAGTTGCGTGCGGCCGGTGATCTGACGATCTCGAACGCCTGGGACCTGACGACCAGCCAGTGGCTGGCCGGTGGCGAACCCGGCACACTGACGCTGCGCTCGGGGGGCAACCTCACGGTGCTCAACGCGCTGGGCTCGCCCGACGACAACATCCTGGACGGCGACACCTGGAACATCCGGCTGGTCGGTGGTGCGGACCTGAACGCCGCCAACCCGCTGGCCACCCAGCGAGCGCTCACCGCGCAGGCGCTGGCCGCAGGCGCGGGCGTGCCCGTGACGGGCCATGTGGTGCTCAGCACCGACAGCGCCAAGGTGCGCACCGGCACCGGATCGATCGAGATCGCGGCGGCGGCCGACTTCCAGATGGATGCGCTCAAGTCGGTGGTCTACACCGCGGGCAAGACCGGTCAGCCGGATGCGGACGTGAACGGCAACAAGCGCTGGGCTCAGGGCGGTGGAAGCATCTCGGTGCAGGCCGGGCGCGATGCGGTCGGCAACTCGGCCGAGTGGATCACCGAGTGGCTGCGCCGGCCCAAGCTCACGGCGTCGTCCGCCGCTGCGTCGTATGGCGACTGGTGGGCCTACCGTGCCAACTTCCGTCAAGGCCTGGGCACGCTGGGCGGCGGCGACATCGCGCTGGCCGCAGGGCGTGACGTCGACGGACTGTCGGCCATGCTGCCCACGACCGGGCGACATGACCTGAGCGGCGATGTGCCGGTGCTCGACGTGGCCGGCGGCGGCGATCTGCGCATCGTGGCCGGCAACGACGTCAGAGGCGGCTCGTACCTGGTGGCACGCGGCACCGGCCGCATCGATGCCGGCGGCGAGGTCGGCGCGGGAACGCGCACCCAGCTGTACCTGCAAGGCGTGAGCAGCGGCGACGTGCCTGACGAAGCGCGCATCCGGGTGGAAGCCGGGCAGGGGGTGTACTTGCAAAGCGTGAACAACCCGACCGCGGTCTACATGCTGGCCAACACCAAGGCGCAGGACAAGCTCAGCTGCAACGTGCGCAACTGCCCGCCGAGCTTCGGATCCGGGTCGGCTGTGCGGACCTTCTTCACCTACTCGGGCAACAGCGGCATCGACTTGATGGCCAAGTCGGGTGACCTGCTGCTGGGCAGCGAGCTGGCCGATGTGCCGTCGCTGGCCAATCAGGCGATACCGGCCCAGTACCGCACCGGTGTGGGCGCATATCCCGCCTCGCTGCGTGCGGTGGCCCTCGAGGGCAACATCTCGAGCGACGCCCTCGGTGGCATCGTGTCTTACCCGTCGGCCTCGGCGAAGGTGGCGCTTCTGGCCCAGGGCTCGCTGCTGGACATGCGTTTCACGGGCTCGGATCTCGATGCGTCGCTGGTCGCCAATGCAGACCAACCCAACAAGAACACCGCGCTGCTGACGGGTGCCGCCCTGGTGGCTTCAGGCTCGCAACGCCGTGTGGTTCAAAGGGACGACAGCGCAGGCTATGTGTTCGACCTGCAGGCGGTTTCGGGAAAGATCGACTCGACCTCGGACAACACCGTGACGCTGTCGCTGCCGGCGGTCAGTCGGGTCAGCGCGGGTCAGGACATCGGCAACGTGGCGCTGCTGCTGCAAAACCTGAACGATGCCGACCTGAGCGTCGTTCAGGCCAGAACGGGTGACATCCACACGGCGGGCATCGAGATTGCCGGGCCGGGGCGCTTGCTCGTGCAAGCCGGGCGCCACCTCGATCTGGGTGCGGCGGACATCGTTCGTGGCAGCACGCGTCTGGGCGGCATCGTCGCTTCGGGCAACAGCTTCAACGCCAGCCAGACCAACGACAAGAGCGCACAGGTCACCATCGTGGCCGGTGTCACCGGCAACCTCGATCTGGCGAAGCTCGATGCCTCGTACGACATCATCAAAGGCATCAGCCAGGCCAACGGTCAGGGCTACCCCGTCGACGGCACACCGGGCGCGACGACGGTGACGGTGGTGCAGTTGCTGCGCGTGCTCGACACCGACCCGCAGCAAGCCCGCGTGCTGTCGGCTGCCAGCGTGGAAGAGCTGGCCGCCGCCGATGCGGCCTACGCGCCGTTCAAGAACCTGGCTGCGAAGTACCCGCAACTGCTGGCGACGTATCAAGCCGCGGCCCGCTCCGGCTCGCTGCCGCTGGGAGGTGCTGCTGCGCAGTCGCTGGTGTCCGGGCTGTATGGGTTGCTCAATGCCGAAACCGACAAGCAGGCCATCCTCAACGCGCGCTCGCTGAGCGACCTGCAGCGTGGCACCAAGGGTGGTTCGGCCTACGCGGCCTTTGCGGCGCTCGACGGCTATCCGCGCGTGCTTGGCGAATACCAGTTGCGGCTGGGCAATGGCGTGCCTGCGCCGCTGGAGCTCGATCCGGTGCGCGTGGTGTACGCCGATGTGTTCAAGCGGGTGATCGACGAGGCCATTCCTGCGGCGCAGGTCGGCCAGGGCGACATCAGCAGCTACCTCACCTCCATCCAGAGCTACGGCGGCAGCGGCATCGATCTGTGGGCGCCCAACGGCAACATCACCGTGGGCCTGACCACGCCGGACAAGGGCCGCACCATCGGCGTGCTGACCAACACCGGTGGCGCGATCCGCAGCGTCGTGAGCGGCAATTTCAATATCAACCAGGGCAAGGTGCTCA
Organism: Burkholderiales bacterium; assembly: GCA_947452135.1. Lineage (GTDB taxonomy): Bacteria > Pseudomonadota > Gammaproteobacteria > Burkholderiales > Burkholderiaceae_C > PBB1. Next base: position 4,583 of record CANGBT010000004.1, on the reverse strand, counting down.
CGGCTCAGGGCGGCGACATCCTGATCCTGAGCACCTCGGGCAACATCGATGCGGGTCGCGGTGCGCTGACCTCGCTGAGCACGCCTCCGCCCACCCGCAAGGCGGTGACGGTCACGCCTGAGTCCACCCCTGAAGATCCCAACCCCGAGCCGGTGGTCATCGGCTACACGTACACGCTGCCACCGAGCATCAGCGGCAGCGGCATCCAGACGCTGACCTCCGACCCCGACGGTCTGGGTCCGCGCACGGCACCGACGCCGGGATCGACGGCGCTGATCACGCCGGCCGGTGTGGTGGATGCGGGCGAGGCGGGCATCCGCTCCGGCGGGGCCATCTTCGTGGACGCCCAGGCGGTGCTGAATTCCAGCAACATCTCCTCGGCCGGCCCGTCGGTGGGCGTGCCCGTGACCGCCTCGGGCAGCCTGGCCGCTTCGGTGGCCAGCTCGGGCAGCAACACCAACACCTCCAAGAGCGGCGAAGACGCGGCCAACAGTGCGGCAGCGGCAGCGCGTGCGGCGGCGGCGGCCGAGGGCATGCAAAAGCCGTCGATCCTCACCGTCGAGGTGATGGGCTTCGGCGAGAAGAACTGCAAGGAAACCGCCAAGGACTGCCTGGGCAAATGACGCCATGAGAGTGTTGAACGTCATCCGCTCGGTGGACCCGGTGCATGGCGGGCCGGCCGAGGGGCTGCGCCAGTCGGTGTTGGCCACGCGCTCGCTGGGGCACACCGAGGAGGTGCTCACGCTGGACGCCCCCGAGGCGCCGTGCGTGGTGGAGTTTCCCGCGCCCACGCACGCACTCGGGCCGGTGGCCACGCAGTACGGCTACACGCGTGGCTTGCTGCCGTGGCTGCGCGAGCACGCTGCCGACTACGACGCGGTGGTGGTGCACGGGCTGTGGCAGTACCACGGGCGCGCGGTGTGGCAGGCGCTGCGCGGCGGGCCGGTGCCGTACTTCGTGTACCCGCACGGCATGCTCGATCCGTGGTTTCGCCAGGCGTACCCGCTCAAGCACCTGAAGAAGTCGCTCTACTGGGCGCTGGCCGAGCGACGGGTGCTGCGCGATGCGCGCGCGGTGCTGTTCACCGCCGAAGAAGAGTCGCGGCTGGCGGCGCAGACCTTTCGCTCCTACGTGGTGAACCCGTCGGTGGTCGGCTATGGCGTGGCGCTGGGGGCTGAGGCGCACGTCGCTTCGGCCGCAGCCTTCGCGCAGGCGTGGCCGGCCACGCAGGGCAAGCGCATCGTGCTCTTTCTGGGGCGGCTGCACCCCAAGAAGGGCGGCGACTTGCTGATCGATGCGTTTGCCCGCGCGCTGCAACTCGAGCCGCGGCTGCACCTGGTGATGGCCGGACCCGATGACAAGTCGGGCGTGCGCGCCGGGCTCGAGGCCAAGGCTGCACGGCTGGGCATCACCGAGCACATCACCTTCACCGGCATGCTCACGGGCGACGCCAAGTGGTCGGCGTTGCGTGCGGCCGAGGTGTTTGCGTTGCCTTCGCACCAGGAGAACTTCGGTATCGCCGTGGTCGAGGCGCTGGCCATGGGCGTGCCGGTGCTGATCTCGGACAAGGTGAACATCTGGCGCGAGATCGTTCAGCACGACGCGGGCTTCGCCGAGAGCGACACGCTGGCCGGCACCACGGCGGTGTTGCGCCGCTGGCTGGCGCTCGACGCGGACACGCGGCACCAGATGAGGCTGCAGGCGGTGGGCTGCTATCAGCGGCACTTTCACATGACGGCCGCGGCGCGGCGCCTGATCGACACGATCGCGCCACACCTTTGTCATCTTCCGCTCTGACAAGTTCATGCGGCGCGGGTGATTCACAGGCCTGCAACAAAGCGTCACTAGCCTTGCGGGTTCTCCCTCAGTCGACGTACGTTGGTCATGAAAAAACTTGTTGTCCTTGGCCTCGCGCTGATCGGTTTGCTGTGCGCCCCGCTGTCACACGCCTCCTGGAACGCCGACTGGAAGCAGCGCGTGAAGATCGGCCTGAACACCACCGCCGAAGGCCTGCCCATCGCGGCGGGCGTCGATTCGGCCACCGTGCTGGTGCGCTTGCACACGGGCAACTTCCAGTTCGTCGAGGCCAAGCCCGACGGCTCCGATCTGCGCTTCGTGGCCGGCGACGACAAGACGCCGCTGAAGTTCCACATCGAAAAGTTCGATGGCCTCAACGAGCTCGCGCTGGTGTGGGTGCAAGTGCCCAAGCTGCTGCCCGGCAGCAAGACCGACTCCATCTGGCTGTACTACGGCAACCCGAACGCGCCCGCTGCGGCCGATGCCAAGGGCACCTACGACGCCACGCAGGCGCTGGTCTATCACTTCAGTGATCGCGAGGCTTCGCCGCAGGATTCAACGGCCAACGCCAACCACGCCGCGCGTTCTACGGCGCGCGTCAACAACGTCGGCCTGATCGGCGCCGGTCTCACATTCGACGCCGCGTCCGAGCTGGCCTTGCCCGCCTCGCCGTCGCTCAAGTCAAGCACGACCGGCATGACGCTGTCGATGTGGATCAAGCCGCTCGACACCGCCGATGCGCCGATCTATACCCAGACCGAGGGCGCCGGCCCGCTCAAGCTGTCGATACGCGGCGGCACGCTGCTCTTGCAGTCGGGTGCGCTGGTGGCCACGACCACCGCGCCGGTGACGGCGGGTGTCTGGCAGCACGTGGCCGTGGTGGCCAAGGACGGCCTGGCGATCTACGTCAACGGCCAGGAAGCCGCCCGGGTGGCCGGCAGCGTGCCTGACCTCGACGGTGCGGCCATCGTCGGCAAGGGCTTCAAGGGCGACATCGACGAGCTGCAGGTCTCGACCGTGGCGCGCTCGGCCGACTGGATCAAGACCGCAGCGCAATCGCAAGGCGCCGACCAGAAGCTGGTCACCTACGGCGCGGCCGAAGGTGAGGACGGCGACGGCGAAGGCGGCACGTCCACGCTGAAGATCTTGCTGGGCGCGGTGACGCTCGACGGCTGGATCGTCATCGGCATCCTGATGGTGATGTTCGTGATCAGCACCTTCGTGATGATCACCAAGGCCAGGTTCGTGAACGCCGCAGCCCGCGACAACGACCGCTTCAAGGCGCAGTTCGAAAAGATGCTGGCCAACATGGCCTCGCCCACCGCCGAGGCCGATGAAAAGGCCGCCAGCGCGAAGTTCCGCGCCTCGGCGCTGTACCGCCTGTACGCCGCCGGCTCGCACGAGGTGCGCAACCGCTTCGACGCTTACATCAAGCTCGGGCGCGAAGCCCAGCTGACCGACCCTTCGATCAACGCGATTCGCGCCACGGTCGATGCGCGTCTGGTGCGCGAGATGCAAACGCTCAACTCGAAGATGGTGCTGCTGACGATCTGCATCGCCGGCGGTCCGTTTCTCGGGCTGCTGGGCACGGTGGTGGGCGTGATGATCACTTTCGCGGCCATTGCCGCGGCGGGCGACGTGAACGTGAACGCCATCGCCCCGGGTATCGCTGCCGCGCTGGTGGCCACGGTGGCCGGTCTGGCGGTGGCGATTCCGGCACTGTTTGGCTACAACTACCTGACCAGCAAGATCGGTGAGCTGACCTCTGACATGGAGGTGTTCATCGACGAGTTCGTGACCCGCATCGCCGAGATCCACTCGGTGTGATGGCGAGCACGACATGAAGGTTCAAGCCGCCAACAAGGCCTACGACGAGATCAACGTCGTGCCTATGCTCGACCTGTCCTACGTGCTGCTGGTGATCTTCATCATCATGACCACCGCGTCGGTGCAGGGCATCAAGGTCAACCTGCCCAAGGCCAGCGCCGCACCGAGCCTGGCCAAGCCGCAGACCAAGGCCATCACCATCCGTGACGACGGGCAGGTGTTTCTCGACACCTACCCGGTCACCATGCAAGAGCTCGAAGACCGTCTGCGCCAGCTCAAGGCCGTGAACCCGAGCTTTCCGGTGGTGATCAAGGGCGACGCCAAGGTGCACTACGAGAAGGTCGTCGACGTGCTCGACCTGATGGGCCGGCTCGACATCACGCAGCTCGGTCTGGTGACCCAGCGGCTGGTCAAGTGAGCCACTGAGCGCCACCGCCTCATGGACTACGAAGACGACGAGGTTCCCGCACGCGGCGCCTGGATCAAGAAGGCCGGGCTCGGCCTGGCCGTCGTGGCCTTGCTCGTCGGTGGCGCTTTGGTGGTGATGAAGTTCATCTCGGCGCCGGCCAAGAAGAACACTGGCGTGCAGCAAGTGGCGCTGCTCAAGCAGCCGCCACCGCCGCCGCCGAAGCCTCCCGAGAAGCCGCCCGAGCCGCCCAAGGTGAAGGAAGACGTCAAGATCGACCAGCCCAAGGACGACCCCAAGCCGGCCGACGCGAAGGCCCCCGACGACAAGCCCGCGTCCGACAAGCCGCTGGGCGTGGACGCCGATGGCAGCGCCGGCTCCGACGGTTTCGGTCTGGCTGCCAACCGCGGCGGGCGCGACTTTCTCACCACGGGTGGCGGTGGTGGCGGCGCGTACTACACCGGCTTGCTGCAGCGCCAGTTCTTCGAGGCGCTGTCGCGCAACCGCAAGATCCTGAAAGACGAATTCCGCGTCGTGGTCAAGGTCTGGCTGG
>CANGBT010000003.1 GCA_947452135.1 Burkholderiales bacterium | reverse complement strand
GTGTCGATCTTCTCGAAGCAGCTCGACGAGCCCACGGTGGCGCGTGTGCTGGGGGTGATGGGGCTGGTGAGCTGCGGCTTCATGCGGTTCACGCTGTTCGTGTCGAACCCGTTCGAGCGTCTGTTGCCCGCCGCACCCGATGGCCGCGATCTGAACCCCTTGCTGCAAGACCCGGGCATGGTCATCCACCCGCCCATGCTTTACATGGGCTACGTCGGCTTCGTGGTGGCGTTTGCCTTTGCGATTGCTGCGCTGCTGTCGGGCAGGCTTGATGCCGCCTGGGCGCGCTGGTCGCGGCCGTGGACCACGGTGGCGTGGTGCTTCCTGACCTGCGGCATCGCGCTGGGCAGCTTCTGGGCTTATTACGAACTGGGCTGGGGCGGCTGGTGGTTCTGGGATCCGGTCGAGAACGCCTCGTTCATGCCCTGGCTGGTGGGCACGGCGTTGATCCATTCGCTGGCCGTCACCGAAAAGCGCGGCGGCTTCAAGATGTGGACGGCGCTGCTGGCCATCCTGGCGTTTTCGCTGTCACTGCTGGGCACGTTCATCGTGCGCTCGGGCGTGCTCAGCTCGGTGCACGCGTTTGCGTCCGATCCGGCGCGCGGCATCTTCATCCTGAGCTTTCTGGTGTTCGTGGTCGGTGGCTCGCTGCTGCTGTTTGCATGGCGCGCGCCCAAGGTGGGCATGGGCGGCAGCTTCGATCTGGTCTCGCGCGAGTCGATGCTGTTGGCCAACAACGTGCTGCTGGTGGTGGCCGCCGCGGCGGTGCTGTTGGGCACGCTGTACCCGCTGGTGCTCGACGCGCTGGGCATGGGCAAGATCTCGGTGGGCCCGCCCTACTTCGTCTCGGTGTTCGTGCCGCTGATGGCGCCAGCCCTGTTCCTGATGGGCGTGGGTCCGCTGACGCGCTGGCGTCAGGCCACGGCGATGGAGCTCGCGCGCAAGCTGCGCTGGGCATTTGGCGTGAGCCTGGCTTCGGCGCTGGTCGCGCCGCTGGTGCTGGGCCACTGGACGCCGATGATCGGCTTTGGCCTGCTGCTGTCCGCGTGGATCGCCAGCACCGCGGTGCTCAATCTGGTCAGCCGCATCGCCGCGCACCCCGCCGTGGGTTGGGGCGAGCGATTCGCGTCGCAGGCCGGCAGCTACTACGGCATGCTGCTGGCCCACGTGGGCGTGGCGGTGTTCATCCTCGGCGTCACGGTGGTCAGCGGTTTTCAAAGCGAGGCCGACGTGCGCATGGCCGCAGGCGAATCCACCACCGTGGGCGGCTACACCTTCACGCTGCACGGCGTGCGCGAGATCAAGGGGCCCAACTACGTGGCGGCGCAGGCCTCGATCCTGGTCACTCAGGGCGACAAGCCGGTCACCACCTTGTGGCCCGAGCGGCGCATCTATACCGTGACGCGCTCGCCGATGACCGAAGTCGCCATCGACCGCCGCATCTCGCGCGACCTGTACGTGGCGCTCGGTGAGCCCGTGAGTGCGACCGCCTGGAGCGTGCGCGTGCATCACAAGCCGCTGGTCAACCTGATCTGGCTGGGCTGCCTGCTCATGGCGTTCGGCGGCGTGCTGGCGGTGCTGGACAGGCGCTACCGGACCCGAAAGGTGCCGGCGCCCGTGGTGCCGCGCGCTGTGTCCCCGGTGGTTCCACAGTCGCTGCCCGCTGCGACTTCTCTGTCCCGGGAAGCGCCGCCGGCATGAAGCGCTATCTGCTGCCACTGGTGATTTTTCTGGTGCTCGCCGGCTTTCTGGCCGTGGGCCTGAACCGCGACCCGCATGAAGTGCCCTCGCCGCTGGTGAACAAGCCCGCGCCAGCCTTCAAGCTGCCGCGTCTCGATGCGCCCGAGCAAATGATGTCGACGCAGGACCTGCGCGGTCAGGTCTGGCTGCTCAACGTGTGGGCCTCGTGGTGCGTGGCATGCCGGCAGGAGCACCCGCTGCTGGTCGAGCTGGCCAAGACCGGCACCGTCAAGGTCTACGGCCTGAACTACAAGGACAAGCGCGAGGACGCCCTCGGCCTGCTGCGCAAGTCGGGCGATCCGTACGTGACCTCGCTGTCGGACACCGAGGGCCTGGTCGGCATCGATTACGGGGTGTACGGCGTGCCCGAGACCTTCGTGATCGACAAGCAAGGCGTGATTCGACACAAGCAAATCGGGCCGATCACCCCCGAGTCGCTGCGCGACACGCTGCTGCCGCTGGTGGCCCAACTGGAGGCCTCATGAAGCGCAACGGGTTGATCGCTCTGGCGCTGGTGGTGCTCATCGCCTGCCCGTTGGCCCGCGCCACCGAGGCCCAAAACAGCGCCGCCGACCCCGCGCTCGAAGCCCGCGTGATGGCCGTGGCTGAAGAACTGCGCTGCCTGGTCTGCCAAAACGAGACCATCGCCGCCTCGCATGCCGATCTGGCAGTCGATTTGCGCAAGCAGATCCGCACCAAGCTCAGCGAAGGCCAGTCCGAGCGGCAGATCATCGACTTCATGGTCGAGCGCTACGGTGAATTCGTGCGCTATCGGCCTCCCTTGAACGCCACCACCGTGCTGCTGTGGATGGGACCGTTCGCCTTGTTGCTCGCAGGAGCCTTTGCGCTGATGCGCGCCATCCGCGGCCGGCAGAAAACCCCGCCGCTGGCCCTCAGCGAGTCCGACCGCGCACGTGCACGTCAACTGCTAGCCGACACCGATACCCACTCATGACGATTTTCTGGATCTCGACCGCGCTGCTGATGGCGCTGGCGCTGGCCATGGTGCTGCCCACGCTGATCAGGCGCGCCCCAGCCGATGCGGCGCCCGATGCATCGGCTGCCGCGAGCCACACCACGCTGGCCATCCTGCGCGATCAACTGGCGCAACTCAATGCCGAGTTGGCTCGTGGGTCGATCGACCCCGAGCAGCACCGCGTGTCGTGCGAGGAGATCGAGCGTCGGGTGCTCGAGGAAACCACCGCCCAACCCGCGGCTGCCGGATCTGGCGGCAGCGGTGCGGTGGGGCGCCGGCCGTGGGCCACGGCGGCGGTCATCGCTGTGGCGATCCCGTTGCTGGCGACCGCCGCTTATGAACGCCTGGGCAACCCGGCGGCGATCGGCGCACCGGCGGCGGTGCCAGCTGCCGCAAGCACCGACAGCGTGACCGCCGAACAGGTCGAAGGGCTCGTCAAGCAACTCGCCGAGCGCATGCAGTCCAACCCCGACGACCTGCAAGGCTGGACGCTGCTCGCGCGCACCTACGCCGCGATGCAGAAATTTCCCGAAGCCGCCAAGGCTTACGAACGCGCCACGACCCTCTCGCCCAACGATGCGACGCTGCTGGCCGATCGTGCAGACGTGATGGCCGTGCTTCAGGGTCAGCGCGCGGCCGGCGAGCCCGCCAAACTGATCGCCCGTGCCCTTGAGCTGGATCCGAAAAACCTCAAGGCCCTGGCGCTGGCTGGCAGCGTGGCCTACGAGGCGGGTGACTACGACCGCGCCATCGCCCACTGGACGCTTGCGCGCGAACTGGCCGCCCCGGCGAGCGATTTCGCCAACAACCTCGAGCAAGGCATCAAGGACGCCCGCGCCGCACAGGGTGGTTCGGGGGGGAGCGGTGCGCCGACAACCGCGCCGCCTGCTGCAACCGCTGCGACGCCACCGCCATCTGGCCAGACCACCACGGCCAGCGCGAATGCTCGCGTGACAGGCCGCGTGACGCTGTCGCCGCAACTGGCCGCCAAGGTGTCGCCCGGCGACACGGTGTTCATCTTCGCCAAGGCGATCGAAGGCCCGCGCATGCCGCTGGCCATCGTGCGCAAGACGGTGGCTGACCTGCCGGTCACCTTCGTGCTCGACGACTCGATGGCGATGTCGCCGGCGATGAAACTGTCGAACTTCCCGGCCGTCGTGGTCGGTGCGCGCATCTCGAAGTCAGGCAACGCGATGCCCAGCCCGGGCGACCTGTCCGGTCAGGTCAGCGGCGTGAAGATCGGCGCCGAGGGGTTGCAGATCGTCATCGACACCGTGCAGCCCTGAGCGAGCGCGTCGGGCGCTGGCGGTGAACTGACCGCCGCTACTCCGCCAGGGTCACTTCGCCGTCAGCACGCCAGCCGCGCGCGCCGCCTCGACGCACAGCGCAGCCACCTGCGCCGGGTCTTCCTCATGGGCCAGATGGCCCAGGCCCTGCAAGCGGTGCAGCTCGACGGCTGACGGGTCGGGCCACATCGAGCGCACGCGGGTGCCTTGCGCGGGCGGCACCGTCAGGTCCTTGTCGGCCACCACCAGCACCAGCCGTGGAGCGAGGCGGGGCAGATCGCTCAGCAGCGGCTGCACATCCCAGTTGGCCATCATCGCCAGCGCACCGGCCACGTGACCCGGGTTGCGCACCAGCCGCGCGTAGAAGGCGCGACCCTCGGCGTCGAGCGTGGAGCCTGTGCTGTCGATCAGCCGCTCGACCGAGCGCGGATCGCTCGCCTGCCCCGCAAAAAATCGCGGCGCAAACGGCAGCGCAGCCATCACCTTGGCGACCGGCGGAAACACCACGCCGGCCAACCCGCCCAGCGGGAGGAATGCGCCATTGAGGCTGATCAGCAGCCGCGGCGTGACGTGCCCATCGAGGCACATGCGCGCGCCCAGCGCCGCGCCGGCCGAATGACCGATCACCACGTCGGGCTTGGCATACAGCGACTGAAGCAACGCCCCGGCCGCTTGCGCCATGCCAGGCAGCGAGGACTGCTGCGCTGCGGGCAGGCTGCTGAAGGCGTGACCCGGCAGGTCCACCGACATCACATCGAAGTGCTGGCGCAGCCACGGCAGCATGCGCATCCATGAATGGCCGGACGCACCCGTGCCGTGCAATAACAAGATCAGTGGCGCGGGTACCCTGGAGTGAGGCGCGGCCGCATCGCGCGCAAACCGCTGCACATGCCAGCGCACGCCACCGGCCTCGACGAAGCGGCTGGCCTCGCGGTGCGGCCAGTCGCGCCCGTCGCGCGTCCAGTCCAGGCGTTCGGACATGCCCGTGAAGCGTTCAGCGGGTAACGGACGCAGCCGCCACCGCCTGACCCGCCTGCGCCACCGCGCGCGACAGCGCGGCCGAGCCGGCGTAAGGCAGCGGCAGGTAGGCCGCGCCCAGCGTGCGCGCCAGCTCCTGAGCGGCCGCCTGCGGCTGCGGCGAGGTGTCAATCAGAAGCGTGCTCAAACCGGCCATTCGGTACTGGCGGGCGGCCAGTTCGACGTCTTCAGCGGCCTTGGCGCGCCCCGGACTGCCGTCGCGCGACACATTGCCGCGCCCGTCGGTCAGCAGCACCACGATGGGGGTTTCGCCGCGCCTTGCGATCGACTGACCCAGCGCTGCGGCCGCGTCGATGCCCGAGGCCAGTGGCGTGCCGCCACCGCCAGGCAAGCCGGCCAGACTGCGCTTGGCACGTACCAGAGAGCGCGTGGGCGGCAGCAGCAACTCGGCGCTGCGCCCGCGAAACGACAGCACTGCGACCTGATCGCGGCGCACGTAGCAATCGGCCAGAAGCAACTCGACGGCGCCCTTGGCTTCGGCCAGCCGGTTCAGGGCAGACGAGCCCGAGGCATCGACCACGAACACCGTGGTCGTCGCGCTGCGCTGCTGGTAGCGGGTGATGTGAAAGTCTTCGCGGCGCACCTGCACGCGGGCCACGGGCGTATTCGGCACGACGCGCTTGCCTGCCGCAACGGGGACAGCCAGCGCCGCGCGAGCCATGTCCGCTTGCCGCAGCTTTTGCCACGGCGCGGCGGCGCGCAGGGTTTCGATCACGTTGAGGCGCGCTCCAGCGCGCGGTTCGCCGCGGCGCGCGCCACGTGGCCGGCCGCGCGACTGGCTGGCCTTGGCCACGCCCACCCGGCCCGAAGCCTGGCTGCGCGCGCGCTGCTCCAGCCCCAATTGCAACGCGGCCAGCAGCCCCGGCGGGATGGCGGCTTGGGCAGCTTCGAGCACCAGTTCAGCCAGGTCGTCGGCCGTGGGTTGGCGCTCGGTCTCGTCGGGGGATTCGTCGGCCGCGTCTTCGTTTGAATCGGGCGGTGGCGGCGCGTCGGCATCGTCGGGCGACTGCGCTTCTTCAGGCTGCGACTCGGCGGGCTCTTCGACGTCGGGTTGCGGCTCATCGTCGGGTGGTGCGGCCGTCGGCATGCGCGTGGCGCGCGGTGCCAGCACCAGCGACGCGGCGAGCGCCACGTCTTCGTCGATCAGGCACAGGCGGCCATCGAGCGCTGCGGAGGCACGCGCCACGCGCACGGCCAGCAGCGGCGCGCGGATCGAATCCACACCGAGCTGCAGCGCGGCGGCCACCAGTGCCTGCACGGATTCGACGTCGGCTTCGATGTGCGGCAGCAAGGCGCGTGCGGCGGCCACTTCGGCGGCGGTGAAAGCCGGCAGCTCGCGCAGCCGTTCTTCGTTCGAAGACACCACGCCGTCTTCGAGCACCGGGTGCAGGTCAAGGGCAAAGGCCATGCGGTCGAGCAGCGCGCTCGCCATGCGCTCGTCATCGCTCAGGCCTTCGTCGAAGGCGACCACGCCAAAGCGGGTGGCGTGGCGCGAGGCCAAGCCTTCGCGCTCGAGCACCACTTCTTTCGTGTCGAGCACCGCGGCCACGCGCGCTGCGGTGGCCGCGGCCAGACGCTCGGCCATCGCCAGCAGCACCACGCCACCGTCGGCGAGTGTCAGCACGCCTTGCTGCGCGATCGGACGGCCCGCTTGCAGCGTGGCGGCCAGGTCGAGACCGCCGAGCAGCCGCTCGTCATTGATGTGCAGCGGCACCCGCCGCATGGGCGTGCCTTCAGGCAGAAGGTCACGCAACAGCTGCAGCCAGACGTCACGCGCCGGGGTGGCCAGCGCGCGGATGACCACACCACCGGTGCCCACCGGGTCGACCGCGAACAGCGCAGCCACGTGGCGGGCAGTGCCCGTCAAGGGTGCAGCGACGGCCTGCCAGCGCTCAGCGGCCAGGCCGCTGGCCACGCTCATCCGCCGAACAGCTCAGCCACCGCGCGATCGACGCGTACCGTGGAGCCGGCGTCGTCGAGCGGATTGCGGCGCAAGCGGTGGCGCAGCGCCGAAGGCGCCACGCGCCGCAGGTGCGCATCGCCCACAGCGTCGGCGCCCTCCAGGGCGGCCAGCGAGCGCGCCGCGCGGATCAAGGTGAGCTCGCCACGCAAGCCGTCGGTGCCGAGCGCCATGCACAGCTGCGCGGCGCGCTCGAGCGCGGCATCGGGTACCGCCACCTTGGACAGCTGCGCCTTGCCCTTGGTGATGCTGCGGCGCACGCGCTCGTCTTGTTTCTTCCACTGCTCGGTGAAGGCTTCAGGGTCACGCTCGAACTGATCACGCCGGCGCACCACCTCGACACGCGACGGCAGATCGGTCGGCGTCTTGACTTCCACGGACAAGCCGAAACGATCGAGCAACTGCGGACGCAACTCGCCTTCTTCGGGATTGCCGCTGCCCACCAGCACGAAGCGCGCGGGGTGGCGCACGCTCAGGCCTTCGCGCTCGACGACGTTCTCGCCCGAGGCGGCCACGTCGATGAGCAAGTCAACCAGGTGGTCTTCGAGCAGGTTCACCTCGTCAATGTAGAGAAAGCCGCGGTTCGCACGTGCGAGCAACCCGGGCTCGAAGGCTTTGACCCCTTGCGACAGCGCGCGCTCCAGATCGAGTGCACCGACCACACGGTCTTCGGTGGCGCCCAGCGGCAGATCAACCACCGGCACCGGGATCAGGTGCGACTTGCCCGCCAAGCCCTTGAGCCCCGCACAAAATTCACAACCCGCGCCGGGCGACGCCGGGTCGCACTGGTAGCGGCAGCCAATGACGGCGCGCATCTTGGGCAGCATGGCCGCCAGCGCGCGCACCGCGGTCGACTTGCCGGTGCCGCGATCGCCAAAAACCAGCACCCCGCCCACGCTGGGGTCGACGGCGGCGATCAGGATCGCAAGCTTCATTTCGTCTTGACCGACGATGGCGGAAAAAGGGAACGTCAGAGACATGTTCGAAGACTTTGTAGGCTCGGCGGCCAAGGGAAAAATGAGTGAGTGGATGCCAAGGGCGTCACACAAAGCAACGCCAAAGCAACCCGAAATGACGTTAGCACACGCTCTCGCGCATCGCGATGCGGGTCAGCACGGCTTCCCCGGCCCACTAAACTCGTCCGTTGTTCAAAGCGACCAGGGTCAGCGGGATGCAAACGGGAGTAGCGCAGCCAATTCGCGCACCAGCGGTGGTGTTGCTCAGCGGGGGGCTCGATTCGTCGACGGTTCTGGCCATCGCCCGCGAGCGGGGTTTCGAGCCGTGCGCAATCAGCTTCAGTTACGGGCAGCGGCACATTCACGAACTGAGCGCAGCCGACGCGGTGGTTCGCACGCAGCAAGCGGCCCGGCACGTGGTAGCGCGCATCGATTTGCGCGCGTTCGGCGGGTCGGCGCTCACGGCCGACATCGACGTGCCCAAGGGCCGCTCGGTTGATGACATGGCCGACGGCATTCCGATCACCTACGTGCCCGCACGCAACACCGTGTTTCTCAGCTACGCCCTGGCCTGGGCCGAGACCCTGGGCTCCACCGACATCTTCATTGGCGTGAACGCGCTTGATTTTTCGGGTTACCCCGATTGCCGGCCTGAATACATCGCTGCCTTTGAGGCGATGGCCAATCTGGCCACCAAGGCCGGTGTCGAAGGCTTGCAGCGACTCAAGATTCACGCGCCGCTGATGCACCTGAACAAGGCCCAGATCATCCGCGAGGGCCTGCGCTTGGGCGTCGACTATTCGCAGACCAGCAGCTGCTACGACCCCGCAGTGGACGGGCGGCCGTGCGGTGGCTGTGATTCCTGCCTGCTGCGCGCCAAGGGCTTTGCCGAGGCTGGCGTGCCCGACCCGCTGTTGGCTCGCTTCGGGATCGCAGCGTCGTGAGCATCGACACGCTGATCTGCGCAGCGACCCGCTTCGAGGCAGCCCGCCAGATCGCTGAACTACCAGACGGTCACCCTTCGGCCCGACTGCACGGCCACGGTTTTGTGGCGCAAGTGCGCTGCGCTTTGCCGGCGCTGTGGGCGGCGTTTGAAGGTGGTCAGGTGCAGCGGCTGCATCAGGAATTGACAGCCGCCGTTGCGCCGCTCGATCACCAGCTGCTCAATGACCAGGTCGCGTTGCCCTCCGACGCCAACCTGGCGCGCTGGATCGCCCAGCAGCCCGGTCTGCCAACCGCGACACAGTTGCGCTTGCAAAGCACACCGAGGCGTGGCGTCGACGTGGATGTCGTGGGCCACGCGCATCTGTGGCGACGCCATGTGTTCCAGGCCGCGCATGTGCTTCCGCGCGTGCCTGCCGGTCACAAGTGCGGCCGCATGCATGGGCACGGCTTCGAGGTGGTGCTGCATGCCGATCAAGACGCTGCAGTGACGATCAGCCATGACGACATTGATGCGGCCTGGGCGCCGCTGCAGCAACAGCTCGATCACGCCTGCTTGAACGACCTGACCGGCCTGAGCAACCCGACCAGCGAATTGCTGTCGAGCTGGATCTGGGCTCGCCTGAAGCCGGTGCTGCCCGCGCTGTCGTGGGTGACCGTGTACGAGACCGCCTCGTGCGGCGCGCTGTTCGACGGCGAGCGCTACCGCGTGTGGAAGGAGCTGACGTTGGACAGCGCCTTGCAGCTCCATCGCGCACCCGAAGGCAGCGCGCTGCGGCGTCTGCACGGCCACACCTACACGCTGCGCTTGCACCTGTCGGCGCCGCTCGACGCGTTGATGGGCTGGACGATCGACTTCGGCGACGTGAAGACGCTGTTTGACCCGATATTCAAGCAGCTTGACCACCAGCCGCTGCACGAGATTGCCGACCTGCGCGACTGCGACACCGCCAGCGTGGCGCGCTGGATCTTCGAGCACGCCCGTGTGCAGCTACCGCAGCTCGACCGGGTGGATCTGTACGAAACCGAGGGCTGCGGTGCCATCGTGTCAGAGCCTGGCGCCGTGCTGGCGCTTCCGGTGTGACCATGGCGTACTCGGTCAAGGAAGCGTTTTACACACTGCAAGGCGAAGGCGGCCAGACCGGCCGCGCCGCGGTGTTTTGCCGTTTTTCCGGCTGCAATCTGTGGAGCGGACGCGAAGCCGATCGTGACCAGGCCATCTGCCGGTTCTGTGACACCGACTTCGTGGGCATCGATGGCCTCGGCGGTGGCAAGTTCGACTCCGCCGAGGCGCTGGCCGCACACATCGCATCGCTGTGGCCAGCCGGCGCTTTGCTGGGCAAACCGCTGGTGGTGTGTACTGGCGGGGAGCCTTTGCTGCAACTCGACGAGCCGCTGATCGCGGCGCTGCACCTCCACGGCTTCGAGATCGCCGTGGAAACCAACGGCACGCAAGTCGCGCCTGCCGACATCGACTGGATCTGCGTGAGCCCGAAGGCCGGCGCCGACTTGGTGCTCACGCGCGGCACCGAGCTCAAACTGGTGTTTCCGCAGCCCGGCGCCATGCCCGAGCAGTTCGCGGATCTGGACTTCGAGTTGTTCTATCTGCAGCCGATGGACGGCCTGGAGCGCATGCGCAACACCCGTGCGGCCATCGACTATTGCCTGGCCCACCCTCAATGGCGCCTCAGCGTGCAAACGCACAAGGCCGTGGGCATTCCCTGACCGGAGCCCCACACGCCCTCGCCCCAACCTCCTTGACCAAGCTCAACCCCACTGCCATGACCGCTGCCAAACTGAAAACCATCGCGAAGGCGACCTCCAAGGCCCGAACCAAGACCACCGGCCAGGCGGCGCCCGTGCAACGCCCGATGCCCCCCAACCCGCCGACCGCACCGTCGAAGCAGTTGCATGTGTTCCCGAACCCGGCGCCGCAGCGCGACTACACCATCCAGTTCCAGATCCCCGAGTTCACCTGCCTGTGTCCGCTGACCGGGCAGCCCGACTTCGCGCATTTCGTGATCGACATGGTGGCCGATGAACTGTGCGTCGAACTCAAGAGCCTGAAGATGTACATGTGGAGTTTTCGGGAGGAAGGCGCCTTCCATGAGAAGGTCACCAACGACATCCTCAGCCACATCGTGAGCGTGACCCAGCCGCGCTTCGCGCGCATCACCGCCCGCTGGTACGTGCGCGGCGGGATCTACACCAATGTGATCGCCGAGCACCGCAAGAAGGGTTGGAAGCCGCAACCGGTGGTGACGCTCCCCGAAATGGGGCGTGAAACGGGGCTGCTGGGCTGAGGCTCAGCACGGTCGCAAATCGGGCACCGAAGCGCTGGTAATCCAGATTCGAACGTGTGTCACCCTCGGTTTTACTGGGGCCCGCACTTGATCCGTAATGCATAATTCGTAGCTCCGCTCGCGATTGCCTCGCGATCCAGGAGCGTTATTTGTCGACTACCAATCATCGGGACTCTGCCATGGGCATACAGATCAACATCGACAACGGCGGGACGCTGACAGACATCTGCATCATTGACGGATCAGACGTCAAGAAGACCAAGGTGCTCACCACGCCTTACGACCTGAGCAAGTGCTTTTTCGAGGGTCTCGAAAAGGCCTCCGGCGTGGTCTACGGCAAGCCAGACGTCAAGCGATTGCTTGAAGAAGTCGAGCTCATTCGCTACTCCACCACCCAGGGCACCAACGCCATTTGCGAGCGCAAGGGCCCACGTCTGGGTCTGATCGTGAACGCTGGCGCCGCAGATCTGGTAGCCGAACTCGCCGCTCACGATCCGGACGTCTACGCGGCGCTGGTTGGCGACCGGGTGGTCTACCTCGACCCGGCGCAGGTGACAGGCTCCGACGGCGCCATGGCGGTGGTCAAGGCGACCAATGCCCTGACGGGTCAAGGCGCGAGCCGCATCGTGGTGAGTTTCGGTGGAGCCGATTTCGCGTCGACGGAAAATGCCTTCCGCAAGATCGCTCTGCGCAAGTACCCGCGCCACCTGCTGGGCGCCGTGCCCATGCTGTACGGTAGCGACTTGAGCGTCGACAAGGATCAGGTGCGTCGCACCTGGACCGCGCTGATCAACTCCTTCTTGCACCCTGGCATGGAGGCGTTCCTCTACAACGCCGAAAACCGCCTGCGCCAGTACCGCACCAAGAACCCGCTGCTGATCTTCCGCAACGACGGTGATGCGTCGCGCGTGGCCAAGACCATCGCCATCAAGACCTACAGCTCCGGTCCGCGTGGCGGCATGGAAGGCCTCAAGACCTTCGCGAGGCAGTACGGCTTTTCTGACGTGGTGGCCATCGACGTTGGCGGCACCACCACCGACATCGGCCAGTTCGTCAACGGCAAGGTCGCTGAAGATCGTCGCGGCCACGTCGAGGGGATCAGCGTGTCGATCCCCCTGTGCGAGATCATGAGTGCGGGGGCTGGTGGCAGCTCGATCTTCAAGGTCGAGCAAGGCAGCATCGTGATCGGGCCGCAAAGCGTCGGCGCGGTGCCCGGACCGGCTTGCTTTGGTCGCGGTGGCCAGAGCGCGACCATCACCGATGCAAGCTTGCTCTCGGGCGTGCTGGACCCGAAGTCGTACTTCGGTGGCGGTATGGGCCTCGACCTGGACCGCGCGGCCACTGCCGTGAATACCAACATCGCCCAACCGCTGGGCGTATCGCTCGAAGAAGCACTCCAGAAGATGGAGCGTGCGTTCGAGGCCAAGGTCGCCGACGAGCTGTGCCGTTTCACGAAGGTCTCGCCCAAGAGTGTTTTGCTGGCGTTCGGCGGCGCGGGTCCCCTCAATGCCTGCGGCGTGGCTGAAGTGGCCGGGATCAATCAGGTCGCAATTCCACACATGGCTGCGGTGTTCAGCGCCTACGGCATCGGCACTTGCGACATCTCGCAGCGCTATTGCGAGCCGCTGTCCGCCGTCTCGCAAGAGGCACTGGAAGATGCCTATGCCTCGCTCAAGGTGCGAGCGGTTCGAGACATGTATGCCGAAGGCTGCAGCGGTGATGACTTCGAGATCGATGCTCAACTGGTGGTGACCGACGCCAATGGCAAGGAATCGACCCACGCCCTCTCCGCCGTGCCCATCCTGGCCTCGGGCATCGCCAGCTCCGACTCGGTCGAACTGGAAATGACGGCGGTGAAGCGTCTGCGCGCCCAATCGGACACCCACGCGAAATTTGCCGAACTGGCGCCGGCTCTGTCCGAAGGGGTGCGCAACGTGCTCACACGACAGGACGGTCGCATCGACGTGCCGGTCTACCGCATGAGCGCGCTCAAGGCGGGAGATCACGCCAGCGGTCCGGCCATCATCGAAGAAGACTATTTCACCTGCCGGGTGCTGGACGGCTGGTCCTTCGTCATCAGTGACGCGGGCGACATCATGTTGAACAGAAAGGCTAGTTCATGAAGGTTCTGATGACTGAATACCTTCGCGTCGATCTGGACGCGGAGCAATGGGAATGCCGGGTGTGCGACCACGTCATCGGCACGGCCACGGCGAGCTACAAAGAGGGCATGCTGGTGCACAACCGCGACCCGCGCGAGATTCACCCGCCGATCCTCGACCCCGACCGCTACAAGTTCACCTTCAGCCCGGATCCTGAGTGGGTGCGAATCCTGGAGTACTACTGCCCCAACTGCGGCACGCAGGTCGAGACCGAGTACGCCATCCCGGGCCATCCACCCCTGCATGACATGCAGCCCGATCTGCCAGCCTTGCGAGCTCAGTGGTCGCAGCGTGAAGAGGTCAAGGAACCCGTGACCGGTCCCGCCGTGGTGGGTACCGCTGGCGGCCACAAGCACTGATTGACTGCGCCACGACGGCAGTGATGTGAGCAAGCGCCCAGCGCGGGCTCGAAAGGAAAAGAAATGCGACGCATATCTGTGGACATCGGTGGAACTTTCACCGACTGCTTTGTGGTTTGGGACGGCCGGTACATCGAGGCCAAGGCACTCACCACCCATCAAAACCTGGCGCTTGGCTTCAACGAAGCCTTGGGCAAGGCCAACAAGGTGCTCGGGCTTGAGCTCGAGACCATCTTGTCCGAGGTCGATTCGGTGCGCTACGCGACCACGTTGGGCACCAACGCGCTGATCGAGCACAAGGGTCCGAAGATCGGCATGCTGGTGACCGCCGGCTTCGAAGCCACCGTGCCGCTCAGCCGCGCCCGCGGCTACGGCGACGGTCTCGACACCCTGGCCCAACAAAACATGCCCAACGCCAGCCGCCCCGCGCCGCTGGTGGCTGCGCACATGATCTACGGCGTGCGCGAGCGACTGGACTTTGAGGGCAAGCTGGTCATGCCGCTCGATGAAGACGATGTGCGCACGCAGATCAGGTCGCTGGTCGACCGTGGCGCGCAGATCATCGTGGTGGCGCTGGTCAACAGCGTGGTGAACCCCGCCCACGAGCAGCGCATCGAAGAGATCCTGTTCGAGGAGTACCCGTCGCATCTGCTGGGAGCGATTCCCATCATCCTGTCGCACCAGGTGGCCGGTCGCAAGGGCGAGTACGTGCGCTCCACCTCCGCTGCCGTCGACGGTTACCTGCACTCGACGATGTACCACGCCCTGTCGGCGCTCGAGCAGAATTTGCGCGCCCATCGCTACGACAAGCCGATGCTCGTCATCCACAACTCGGGCGGCATGGCCCAGTTGAACTCCACCGACGCGCTGCAGACCATCCACTCCGGTCCGGTATCCGGCATTGCGGCGTCAGAGCATCTGGCCATGCAAGCTGGCTTGGGCAACGTGGTGGCCACCGACATGGGCGGCACCAGCTACGACATCGGCATCGTGGTGGAAGGTGGCGTCAAGCACTACGACTTCAACCCGGTGATCGACCGCTGGCTGGTGTCCGTGCCGATGGTTCACCTGGTCACGCTGGGTGCGGGCGGCGGCTCTATCGCCAGCTACGACCGCATGTACAACACCGTGAAGTGCGGCCCGCAAAGCGCCGGCTCCGACCCGGGGCCCGCTTGTTACGACCGTGGCGGCATGAACGCCACCGTCACCGATGCAGACTTGCTGCTCGGCTACCTCGACGCCAAGAACTACGCGGGCGGCTCGATTCCCCTTAACGCCCGGCGTGCAGCCGCAGCCATCGAGGACACGCTGTGCGACGAGCTCGATTGCTCGGTGATCGAAGCGGCGCTGATGATTCGCGAGAAGGTGGACGACAACATGGCCAACGGCCTGTTCACCGAACTGCGCGCACGGGGTTATGACCCCAAGGAATTCACCATGCTGGCGTACGGCGGCAATGGTCCGCTGCACGGCTGCGGCATCGCACGCAACCTGGGCATCGACAAGATCCTGGCGCCGCCGCTCAGCTCCGTGTTCTCGGCAGTCGGTGCTGGCAACATGCACCAGTTGCACATCCACGAGCAGTCGCTGTACATGGTGCTGTACGACTCGAACACGCGTCACATCTTTGACGACTACTCGCGTTTCAACAGCATCGTGGCCGAGCTCAAGGAGCAAGGCACGCAGGACCTGCTGCGGCAGGGCATCGCGCGTGACCAGATCCAGCACCGTCTCGAGCTCGACATGCGCTACGGCAACCAGCTGGTAACGACCACGGCCGTGATCGGCCAGCACGAAGTGCACGGTCCGGGCGACGTGCTGTCGATCATTTCGCAGTTTTCCAACGACTACGGCAAGCGCTTTGGCGAAGGCAGTCAGGCACCAGAGGCCGGCATTCGCATCAACACCATGCGCGTGGCTGCCTTCGTGGAGCACGAGACCATCACGTTCGAGGACATCAAGCCAGTGGCTCCTGAACTGCGCACCGCGCCGCCACAGCCCGAAAGCGTTCGCAAGTGCCACTTCGTCGGACACGAAGGCCCGGTCGACACCCCGGTGTGGAACCGCTCGGCCATCGAACCCGGCGTGCAGATCACCGGTCCGGCGATCGTTGCCTCCGAGGTCACGACCTTCCTGGTTGATCCGGGCTGGAATTTCGTTGCAGCGCGCCAGGGCGCCTCATGGTTCCTGCGCGCCAGTGCGACCTGAGCGTCGCATTCAACACCCTACACGAGGTCTGACATGAGCGAAAACGAAACGCCAATCAAAGCCAAGACGCCTACGACGGCCGAGGTGGCACTGATCAAGAAATTCCTGAACGACACCACGCTGTTTCTCGGGCCAGATCCCGAGATCATGCAAAACCACGACCTCATGCCGCGCAGCGCGTATGAAGACGAGTGCATCGCCAAAGTCAGCGATGCGCGCACGGTGGCGAAGATCCGCGATCGCATTCAGGCCGGCTGCGACGAAGGCTTCGAGATGGTCGAGCAAATGGGTGCCGCCCCTGGCGCCAAGTGGGGTGACCTGATCACCGGCGTTTACTCGGCGGCAGGAGATCTGGCGATTGCCAGTTCGGGCGGCGTGCTGGTGTTCTCGGCGCTGGTGCACCACCCGATCAAGTTCATCATCAAGAACTGGGTCAACGACCCGTCGGTGGGCGTGCGCGAAGGCGACGGCTTCATCCACAACGACTCGCGCTACGGCAACATTCACAACACCGATCAAAGCATGATCGTTCCGATCTTCCACGAAGGATCGATCGTCTGCTGGGTGGCCTGCACGGTTCACGAAGGCGAAAACGGCGCCATCGAGCCGGGCGGCATGCCATCCATGGCAGAAAGCCCTTCGGACGAAGGCCTCAAGATGTGCCCGTTCCGGGTCGTCGAGAACTACCAGATCAAGCGCGACATCCTGACCTTCTTGCAGAACTCGGTGCGCGAGCCCAAGTTGCAGTACGAGGACATGAAGGTCAAGCTGTTCGCCTGCTTGCGGATCAAGCAGCGCATCGAGGAGACGCTGCGCACCGACGGCCCCGAGTCGTTGGTCTCGACGCTGCGCCTGTCGATGGAGAACGTGCGTGCCGAGGTGAAACGTCGGATCAGCGAGTGGCCTGACATGACGGTGCGCACCTACATCATCCAGGACTCGACGCTGCGCGAGAACTGCGTGGTCAAGATCAACTGCCAGCTCACCAAGACTGGTGACCGGCTGATCTTTGACTTCCGCGGCTCGGCCCCCGAGTTCACCAACCGCGCCACCAACACCATCCTGGCGGGTCTGAAGGGCATGCTGTCGCAAGTGTTCCTGTGCTATGTCTGGCCCGACCTGCCACGCAGTCAGGCCGCCTTTGCGCCGATCGAAGTGATCACCGATCCACACTCGATCGTCAACTCGTCGTACGACGCGCCGAACTCGCAAAGTCTGATGTCGATCTTCACTGGCTTCACCGCGGGCCAGCACGCGGTGGCCAAGTTCTTGTACAGCTGCCCCGAGAAGTACACCAAGGTGCACGCCCCCACCTTCAACATGATCAACACGTTCATCTGGGGTGGCGTCAGCCAGCACGGTGAACTGCTTGGTAACCTTTGTGCCGACTTGAACGGCATGGGCGGCGGTGCGCGCTCGGACATGGACGGCGAACATGCTTTGGCGCCCATCTTCGCCACCATGGCCGATATCGGCGAGCAGGAAATCAACGAAGAAGACGTGCCGTTCCTGCAGCTCGTTTCCAAGAAGATGACGATGGACGCCATCGCCCCGGGCAAGTACCGCGGCGGTCAGGGCTACACCATGATCGCGTCCACCAAGGACAGCGAGCAGTGGGGCTTCATGACGGTGTGCCAAGGCGCCAAGATCCCGCCGATTCAGGGCCTGTTCGGCGGCTATGCCTGCGGCACCTACCCGCTGTGCAAGATCAAGGGCGTCGACGCCTACGAAGTGCTGCTCGACGAGCCGCACAAGTTCAAGCACTCGATCGCCGAGCTGATGAACGAGCGACCTTTTGAGGAAGCGACCTACACAACCCATCACATGGGCATGGGCTTCGAGATCTCCAAGCGCGGTGAGTTGTTCATGATTTCGCAAGGCGCGGGCGCCGGCTATGGCGATCTGCTGGAACGCGATCCGGCCGCTGTGATCCGTGACATCGAGGAAGGCCTGATGTCACAAGGCGTGGCGGCACGGCTTTACAAGGTCAAGTTCGATCCTGAGACTCTGGTCATCGATCCTGTCGAAACGAAGGCTCTGCGTGACGCCGAACGCAAGGCGCGTATTGCTCGGGGTGTTCCGTACAAGGAATTCGTCAAGACCTGGAACAAGCCCAAGCCACCTGCACTCTTCCAGTACTTCGGTTGCTGGGGCGATGACGTCGGCACGTTGTACGTCGGCAGCCCCGACATCACACGTGACGCGAACAAGCCCAAGCCGAACTACATGCGCAACCCCAAGGATGTGCGCATCGATGAGTTGGAAGCCAGGCTGGCACAGCTGGGGGCCTTGCTGGAAGACAAGACATGAGCGAGGGCTTCGCCACGCAACTGCCGTCGCCCAAAGGCAACGGGCAAATACGCCTGTGGCTGAAGTCGGCCGACTACGCAAAGCGCCTCTTGCTGGGCGAAGCCGGAGATCCGTGGGTCAGTGCGGCGCACTATCTGGCCTACTTTTCGCAGGCTCACGCGTTGGTCAAGCCCGACGTGGCGGTGCTCGAAGTCGGTGATCTGTACGACAGCTGGGCCGCCTCGCACGCCGATTGGTCCGAGTCGGTCAACAAGCGCCGCAGGCCGGCAACGGCCTTGCGCAGGTTGATCGAACCCGAGGCGCCGCGTCAGGTTCTGGCCGAGGTGGTCGAGGCCGTGTTGTCTCATCTCCGCGGTCAGACCCCGCTCGTGTTGGCACTGCCCTCGCCGCGTCGCTGGATCCATCATGCCAATCAGTTGACGGGCAGCGACGAGATGGAGATGACTGGAGACGACGTCGAAGACGGCGCGATGTACATCGCCGACTTGTTGCGTTCGGTGTCCACCTATGCGATTTCAGGTGTGCTGCTCGAGGAGCCGGGTGCTGCGGCCGACTTCAACGCCGAGGACCTGTCGCACTACCAGTCCATCGTCAACGTGGTGCATCACTACCGTTGGGGGCTCGCTTTGCGCCTGCCCGAGTCCACCGCCGTGGCGGCAGCCGATCTGGCCAGTTTCGATGCGGTCATCTCCAACTCGGCCGCACTGACCACGACAGGCTCAGGCCTCGATGCTGCGGTTGGTTGTGATGTCAGCGCCGCCTTTGCTGCCGGCGAGGGGTGCCCTGCTCTCGCACCCGGCCAGTTCTACTTTGCAGAAGTCCCCGCCGGACTGCGTCCGGAATCGGTCCTCGAACGATTGAGCGCACTGCGCGGGAAGTGACTCGGTGCGGGCACCGGTTGATCGCATTCCCGTCAGCTTGCTCACCGGGTTCCTCGGCTCGGGCAAGACCACGCTGCTCAATCACTGGATGCAGCAGCCCGAGATGGCCGGTGCCGCGGTGCTGGTCAACGAATTCGGCGAGGTGGGTGTCGATCACCACCTCGTTGAAAAACTCGACGACCAGCTCTGGCTGCTGGATTCGGGCTGCCTGTGCTGCGCGGTCCAGGGCGATCTGATCGGCGCACTGAAGGGTCTGGCCGCGCGCAGCGCCCGCCGGGACATCGCGCCAATCACCCGCGTCATCATCGAGACCTCCGGTCTGGCCGATCCGGTGCCCGTGATCTACGCCCTCATGGAAGACCCCTTCGTGGCCGCACGCCATGTGTGCGACGGCGTGATCACCGTGGTTTCCGCGGTTCACGGTCTGTCTCAGTTGTCCGCCTACCCAGAAGCGCTGCGACAGGTGGTGGCGGCCGACGTGCTGTTCATCAGCAAGTGTGATCAGGCGACGACCCATGGCATCACGCTGCTTGAGCACGAACTGCACACACTGAACCCGGGTGCACCGCTGCGGCGTGTGCGCAACGGGAAGATCGATGCCAGCGACCTGTTCGGCCGCGGCGTCTACAGCACGGCCGACAAGGCGCCCGACATGTCCGCGTGGCTCGGCGCCGAGGCTTCACACCAAGCCGAACTGCAAAGCTCGGGTGACTCGGGTCGGGGATGGTTGATGCCAGCTGACGCGAGCAAGCCGCAAGAAGCCGAAGGCAGGCCGCTGACGGAACGGTTGCTGGATCGGCGTGACAAGTCGACTGTCAAGGCCGCACCATCAGCCACTCCCCATGCCGCTGGCGTCAGAACCTTCGTGGTGGCCTTTGACGATCCGGTGCCGTGGCTCGGCTTTTCCTTGGTCATGGGCCAGGTGCTGGCCACCCATGGTTCGAAACTGTTGCGCGTGAAGGGCATCATGAACGTGGTGGGAAGTACCCTGCCGCAGGTGATCCAGTGCGTTCAGTCGGTGGCCTATCCGTCGATCAGCTTGCCGCAATGGCCCAAGGATGGACCATTCGTGGACGGTCGGGGCCGGTTGGTGTTCATAGCGCGCGACCTGGACACCGCACAGGAAGACGCGATCCGCTTGGCACTGACGAAGTTTCCGGGCGACTCTGCAGCTCTGCGCATGAGCGCAGGCGACTCGATGCTCGCCACGCGCTGCTGGCTGGGGCAGCGCATGCCGATGTCAACGCCCAACGTGGTCGAGCACGCCGGCTGGCAGATTCAAGCCAAGCGCCTGCGCAGGCGTTCGCCAGACGGTTGAACGGGTCGTGGCGCGTCACGCGCCCGGCATGGCCTGAGAAAACGTGACGCCACTCACCAAAGCGGCTTCAAATTCATCCGCTGGCATCGGCCGCGCATACAGGTAGCCCTGGTGCGTGTTGCAACCGCGTTCGACGAGAAACGCTGCCTGCTCCGCGGTCTCGACGCCTTCGGCCACGACCCGCAGTCCAAACTGCTTGCCCAGCTCGATGATCGAGCCGGCGATGGCTGCGTCCAGGCCACCGCGCGTGGCATCTCGAACGAACGAGCGATCGATCTTGAGTTCGTGGACGGGAAAGCGCTTGAGGTAGCTGAGGGATGAAAAGCCGGTCCCGAAATCATCCATCGACAGACCAAACCCCTTGTCGCGCAGCTCGTGCAACCGCGCCACGGTGCGGTCAGTGTCACTCATCAGGACCGTCTCAGTGATCTCCAGCGACAACTGCTGGGCCTCGATGCCGAACCGATGCACCATCGTCTCGAGTTTCTCGACGAGGTCTTGCTCCATGAAGTCTCGCGTCGACAGGTTGATCGACACGGAGAACGTGCCGAAGCCCAACTTCGTCCAGCGCTGCAGGGCCTCGCAAACGGCCCCCACCACCCAGTCGCCGATCGACACGATGAGTCCGGTTTCTTCGGCAAGCGGGATGAATTCCGCGGGGGGCACCAGGCCGCGCCTCGGATGCCGCCACCGGATCAGTGCCTCGGCGGCATGCATCACGCCGGTGTCGGCTTCAACCTGCGGCTGGAAGAACAGGCACAACTCACCGTCCTGCACCGCGCGGCGAAGATCGTTTTCGAGCGTGAGCCGCTTGCGGGCTGCCGCGTTCATCTCCTCGTCGTAAAACCGTATCTGAGCCCTGCCTGCGTCCTTCGCGGCATACATGGCCTGTTCGGCCTTCTCGGCAAGGGCCTGTGCGTCGCTGGCGTCGCGAGGAAACAGTGCAATGCCAGCACTGGCCGTGAGCACCAGCGCCTGCGCACCGGCATCCAGCGGTTGCGCCACCGCCTGCAGCAGCCGCTTGGTGATCAGGACTGCATGCTCATTACTGCCAATATCGAGCAGCAGCACCGTGAAGGCGTTTCCCGCAACGCGCGCCACCACCTCGGGATCGATTCGCGCAGTCGATGCCAGGTCGGCGCGACGGATGGTCTCTTGCAACCGATCGGCCAAGGTGCGCAGCACCGCGTCACCACCACTCTGGCCTAGCGCGTCGTTGACGGACTTGAAACGGTCGAGATCGATGTGGACAACAGCGCACAGGGTATGCAACCGCCTCGCACGCTCGATGGCCATTTTCGAGAAGTCCATGAAGAGCTGACGGTTGGCCAGCCCTGTCAGACGGTCGTAGAAAGCCAGCTTGTGAATACGATGCTCTGCCTCGATGCGCTCGGTGATGTCTTGCGCGATGGCTGCCACACCCACCACCCGCCCGCTCGAATCGCGCCGGGCGCTGGCCTGCTCGGACAAAACGCGGCGCGTGCCATCAGAGCGCTCGATCGAGAAATCGAGCTGGTAGGACTGCCCATCACGCACCGCCGCATGACGGGCACGCTGCACGGTCAGCCGTTCCGGCTCGCGCACGTACGCCAGCAGTGCGTCGTCCGTGAGCGCCGGTACCTCAGCGCCGGTGCGGCCCAGGATGTTCAGCAACTCTTTAGAACAGGTCAGCTCTTCGTGAACAACTGACCATTCCCAACTGCCAAGCCTGGCGAGTTGCTGTGCATTGGCGAGGTGTTCGCTGCTGCGCAGCGCCGCCTCCGAGGTCGCGCTTGCGCGCAGGCTGTAGCGCACACGGTGACCCAGCAGCGTCCAGTTGATGGGCTTGGTGACAAAGTCGGTGGCGCCGCAACGAAAGGCCGCGTCGACGGACTCGGCGTCGTTCAGGCCGGTCAGCATCAGGATGGGCGTTTGCGCACCGCGAGGCGTTGCGCGCAAGCGCGCGCAGACCTCGAACCCGTCAAGCCCAGGCATCATCACATCGAGCAGCACCAGGTCGATCGGCTCGGTGGCAAAGATCCGCAGACCCTCCTCACCGCTGTCGACCGCCGTCACCTCGAAGCCTGCATGGCGCAGCGTCTGCGTGGCCATGCCGCGCAGGATGAGGTCATCGTCGACCAGCAGCAGCCTGGCGGCGTTCATCGGAACTCTCGATGGCGCGCGACGGCAGGTTGCCGGTGTGCGGCGAGCGCCGCCTCAAAGCGCTCGAATTCGCTGCGCATGGCAGCCAACCAGTTGTGCGTAGGGTGTTTACCGGCGCGCAAGAGCGTCTCATGCTGCTCGGTCACGAAGGCCATGGACATGGCACCAACCGCCGCGCTCGAGGATTTGAGCGTGTGCGCAAGACGCAAAACCATGTCGGCGTTCCCCGCACGGGCAGCCTCATCGATGGCGCCCAGCGCACGGGAAGCTTCTCGTGAATACAGGTCGAGCAATTCGTTCGCATAGCCGGGGTGAGTGCCGTCGGCCACCATCGTCAGCGATGCCAGCACCTGCGGATCGAAGGCCACCGGCTGTGTCCATTGGCTGGTCAGGGTGGCCGACTGCGTGACGGGAGCGTCGCTCTCGGCAGTGCCGAGATGGCGGCCGATGACATCGCCCAGCGCCTGACGGGAGACCGGCTTGCTGACGTAGTCATTCATGCCGGCAGCCAGGCACAGGTCACGATCGCCGGACAGCGCGTTGGCCGTCAGGGCCACGATGGGAAGCGGTTCTGTGCAGCGCGCTGCGGCCTCCCAGGCACGAATTTGCCGGGTGGATTCCAGGCCATCCATCTCCGGCATGTGCAAGTCCATCAAGACCAGGTCGTATGCACCGGTCTGCGCAGCCACCAGCGCTTCGCGGCCGTTGGCCACCACATCAGCCTCATAACCGAGCAGTTCGAGCATGCACTGCGCGACCTGCTGGTTCACCGGGTTGTCCTCGGCAATCAGAATGCGTGCACTGCAAGTGGCGGTCTGGGTTTTGGCTGCCGCTGGCGGAAATGGCTCGCTTCGCACCTTCGGACCGTCGGGGTTGTGCGCAAGACGAGCCGTGAACCAGAAGGTTGCTCCCTGGCCGATCTGGCTGTTCACGCCGATCTCTCCGCCCATCAGTTGCACCAGCTGCTTGGCGATCGACAGCCCGAGCCCACTGCCACCAAACTTGCGCGTCGTCGAGTTGTCCGCCTGCGTGAAGGCGTCAAAGACCTGCGTCTGTGCGCTCGTGTCCAGTCCGATGCCGGTATCGATCACCTCAAAGCGCAATTGCACATGCGCCGCGTCACTGACCTCGACATCCGCCGAGATCGTCACCTGGCCCTCATGGGTGAACTTGATGGCGTTACCCGCCAGATTGAGCAGGATCTGCCGAAGACGTCCAGGGTCCCCCATCAGGGATCGGGGCAGGTCGGTACCAAACCGGGTGATGATCTTCAGACCTTTGCCACTGGCTGCGCCAGCCAGCAATGCAGCGATTTCATCGACGCTGTCGAACACGTCAAATGCGATGTGCTCCAGGCTGAGCTTTCGGGCTTCGATCTTCGAGAAGTCGAGCACGTCGTTGATGATCGACAGCAGCGCCTGACCTGACTGCGCGATGGTTCGGGCGAACTGCAGTTGCTCCGGGTCCAGTTGAGTGTCGAGCAGCAATTCGGCCATGCCGAGCACCCCGTTCATGGGCGTGCGAATCTCATGGCTGATCGTCGCGAGAAACTGTGACTTGGCTGCGCTGGCGACCTCGGCCTTCTGGGTGGCGGTGCGTAAATGCTCGTTGATCTGATGAAGCTCACGCGACGAGATGTCCAGGCTGCGGGTGCGCAACACCTGGTCGCGGTCGAACTGTTCGTAGCTGTCAGCCACCACGGCCATGAATTTGGGCAACTGCTCGGACAGACGAGCCAGCGCGGGATGTTCAATACCCGCCTCGTCCAGGGTCGCGATCAGCGTGTCGAGCGATTGCTGACCGTCAATGCCCAGATGACGCCTGAGTTGCCGCGCAAAGGCGCGGTTGCCAAAGATCCCGAGGTCGCTCATGGGTACGGACTCAGCGTTCCATCAAGTGGGTGATGGTCATCGTCTGGTTGTGCAAATCGGAGGCAACCGAGTCGTGCGGCCCCGGGCTGATTTCGCCGTAGGAATAAAAACCCGCCACGCGGACATTGCCGCCGAACACGGCTGTAACGGCCTCGACTTCTTCGTCCACCCTGGCACCCATCACCAGTTTGCGCCCGACACAGCTCACCAGCAGCGCCAGATGCTGAGCGCTGGACTGCCCGTCGACACCGGCGGACACGGCAGCCTCATGCGCGCCATCCACGAGAGAGTCCGTGGTGGCGTGCATCAGCCGCAGGTAACAGCCCTCGGCGATATCGCCAGCCAATGTCAGGCTTCCGACGGCCTCGTCGATGGCAAGAATGGTGCGAATCAGCCCCATGGTCTGGTGGTCGCTGGACAGCATCTCGAAAGGAAACAGCAGTCCTGAGCCGGGGAGGTCTTTCGCGTAAGCGCCCAGGTATTCCTTGTAAACCTCGAGCGCCGGTGCGCCGTCAAGTTCGTACAGGACGTTGCCTTCGCATCGCGTCACCGCGCGCGCCGGCCCAAATGGATTCCAGCCGTGGAGCGACGCGTGCCTGACTTCCAAGTTTGCAGATGTGAACCCGATCGCCACCACCTGCTCGCTCGAGACCGCCTGCCGCGACAGCGTGTAGGTCTTCTTGAACGCAGCACCGTCACCTGCCAGTCCGCCCGACACTTTCACACTGGGAGCGAGACCCTGACCGAAGCCCTCAAGCAAGGCGCTTCCGTTCACGTTCACCCCTTGGCTGAACACGATGACATTGTGCAAATCGGGCGCGTTGAGCTGTTCAGCCAACCGCAAACCCGCACCCACAGAGTCGGACATGCCGTGCAGATCGGTGGTTGCCACGACAAAGCCAGGGTGCTTGAAGTGCAATGCCGTCAGCACGAGCTGGTCATCAAGCACCCCATCGTCGGTGATCTCGCCGGCGGTCGAACACCCGGCCAGTTCCGCCTCGGGAAAAGCACTGCGCAGAGATCGCAGAACCCCCGGGTCACTGATCAGTGCGACCGAGCCAAACACCAGCACAAGTTGAGGCTCGATGGTGGCCAGATCGCTCAGTTCACCCGCATCGGGACAGCGCGGAAAGCAAGCTTGCAAGATCTTCATGACAGCGCCTCCTGTGCTGGAACTGACGAAAAACCGTCCGGCCGACGAGAAAACGGACAACGAGCGACTGGCAACTCCGGCCGCCACATGCCGTTATCGGTCGATTTAGGATAAATCTGAACCGCTGGATCGGCGCCTGGCACAGGCACAAAAAAGCCCCTGTGGTCCACCCAGGGACCGCAGGGGCTGGTTGCCTCGCAAGGCAACGGAAGAATCACTTCACGGCGATGGGCTTGCCCGTGGTGTCCTTCATGGTGGTCCATTGCTTGGCCACCATCTCCTTGACTGCCTTGGGCATCGGGACGTAGTCCAGTTCCTCAGCCATCTTGTCGCCGTTGTCGTAACCCCAGCTGAAGAACTTGAGCACGCTGCCGGCTTGCTCGGGCTTGTCTTGAACCTTGTGCATCAGGATGAAGGTAGCACCAGTGATGGGCCAAGCCTTGTCGCCGGACTGCTCAGTCAACACCTGGTAGAACGACTTGTTCCATTCGGCGTTGGCCGCTGCCGCCTTGAAGCTGTCATCCTCAGGGGCGACGAACTTGCCTTCGCGGTTGCCGATCAGGATGTACGACATCTTGTTTTGCTTGGCGTACGAGTACTCCACGTAGCCGATCGAGTTTTCGAGCCGCTGCACGAAAGCCGACACGCCTTCGTTGCCCTTGCCGCCCGTGCCCGTGGGCCAGTTGACGGCAGTGCCCTCACCGACGCGGCTCTTCCAGTCAGGGCTGACCTTGGACAGGTAGTTCGTGAACAAGAAGCTGGTGCCCGAGCCGTCAGCGCGGCGCACCACGGCAATGGCGCTGTCAGGCAGAGGCACATCGCGGTTGATCGCCTTGATGGCGGGGTCGCTCCACTTGGTGATCTTGCCCAAGTAGATGTCGGCCAGCAGCAAACCGGTCAGACGGATCTGGCCTGGGGTCACGCCCTTGATGTTGACCACGGGAACCACGCCACCGATCACGGCGGGGAACTGCAGCAGGCCTTCCTTGGCGAGTTCCTCATCGGTCAGCGGCTTGTCGGAAGCGCCGAAGTCCACGGTCTTCGAGATGATCTGCTTGATGCCGGCGCCGGAGCCCACCGACTGGTAGTTGATTTGCACCTTGGTGGCCTTGTTGTAGGCATCGGCCCACTTGGCGTAGAGAGGCGCCGGGAACGTGGCTCCAGCCCCAGTGACGTTCTGGGCGTAGGACAAGCTTGCCAGTGCAAACGTCGCAACGGCAATCAAAGGTCGGACAAGATTTTTTGCGTTCATTGTCAATTCAGTAGTTTTGAAATATTTACCGCAACCGCATGGCAACACAGGACGCTCACCAATCGAACAGTCCAGCCGATCGGCGCTTCAAGCACGATGGTATGACTCCAATGTGAGGGTTTTGTGACAGGGCGGCGAGGATGGTCAGGTGGGCTGTCATCAATATGGGTGCGGTGTCAACGGGACGCGACTCCATGAGAGCGAGGCCGCAGTAAGGGCTCATGACAAAAATCAACCCACCAGCCGCAGCCAACAAAAAGCCCGGCGCACTGGCCGGGCTGGATGCTGGTCACAAGCGGATGACGCTCAGCTCGCCGGTTCGTTCTTGCGCTCGGCCCGGGGCGACCACCCCGGCAGACCGAAGCGGCGACCGTCGATCAGCTCGCCGACCACGCACAAGCCGCCAATCAGCAAGGCCACCCACAAGGCACGCGGGCCGGCATCCATGTTCTCGGCATCCCACAGCAAGATGCCGCTGCCTGCCGCAATCGCCAAAAACAGCACCGTGGCCACCACCAACGCGGTTGTGGTGGCGGGCGGGTTGTAGCTTTCCCGGTTCGGATCGAAAGGCGGGTGAGGAAACCTCTTGGCCACATCATCAGGACGCCAGCCCGGTGGCATGAACCAGACCCGCAACTTGTCCTGCCAGCGCCGCGTGTGCCAGGCGTCCCTGGCCAGATCGGCATACACCTGAGTGATCGCCTTGATCGGGTTGAAGCTGCGAACCGGCGTGCGCGTGCCGAACACACAGCGCTCGGTCTCCACCGCATAGGTGCCGAACAGACGATCCCACAGCATGAGCAACCCACCGTAGTTGCGGTCGATGTAGCAATCGTTCACTGCGTGATGAACGCGGTGGCTCGAAGGCGTAGTGATCACGCCGTCAAGCCAGCCCAGCTTGCCGACCTGATCGGTGTGCGCCCAGATCTGGTAGTACTGAACAGCCAGAAAAGAGAACCCGAACAACTCGGGTGGCACACCCGCAATCGCCATCGGTAAATAAAACGGCCAGCCGAGCACCGCGTTCTGGCTTTCCTGCCTCAGCGCGGTGCAGATGTTGAGTTCTTCGCTTTGGTGGTGCACCACGTGGGCGGCCCAGAAAACGGCGACCTCATGGCCGACACGGTGCAACCAGTACTCACAAAAATCGAACATCAGCACCGCGATCACGATGCCCTTCCATGAGTACCAGAACGGCGAATCCACCTGGTACCCGAGGGACGTGAACACCATCGCGTAGATGCCAATCTGCAGCAAAGGCGTGCACACGAAGACCAATTGGCTGATCAGCCCCTGACTCAAGCTGGCCAGCGTGTCGTTGCCGCGGTAGGTTTTTCTGCCGCGCACACGGCTGAAGATGAATTCGATCAGCGCTGCCAGACCCAGCAGCGGAATTGACCAGATGATTGCCTGTTCCATGCGTCAGTAAATGGTTGATAAGTCGACAGTGTCAGACCCGGGAGACGGGTTTGGCAGACCCACCGTAAAGCAAGGATTTGCGCCGCAGGAAGAATACATCCCCGCACCGTGGCCCAAAGAAAAAAACCCCGGCTCTCCTGAGAGTCGGGGCAGAAAACTGACTTGCAAGGTTGGATTCGGGCCCACCCGTGCAAAAACGCTGTGCCGCCTGGCTGACGGCCGGCCGGCAAACTGACGTTTGGCGAACTGACTACACCGGCGTGTACGGTTGGCGCAGACCGGCTTTTTCGAGCAGCGGCATCACCTCGGCGTTCCACTGCTTGATCCCGCTGTTGTAGTCCAGCCAACTCAGGCAAACACCATCGACGCCAGCCTCGGTGAGCATCCCGAGATGGTCGACCATCATCTGAGGGGTGCCGACCAGCGGGAAGCCTGCCCATCCCGCCTTGAAGTGATAACGGAACTGATCGGCCTGCTCCGGCGTGAAGATGCCGGTCTGAATGCCGAGCTCCTTCACGATGTTCTCGCAGGCCTGGTCATCGCCATACTCGAGCGCGTAACGGTCCACGTACTTCTTGGCCTTTTCCACCGTCTCGGCCACAGACACGTAGGAGTAACACCAGACCTTGATGTCACGGCCGAACTCGTTTTTGGCCAGATCCTTGTAACCGCGCACCTGTTTTTTCACGCCTTCCAGGTCGTGCGAACCCAGGATGAGGAAAGCCGCGTCGCAGTGTTGGGCGCAAAAGCGTTTTCCGCGCGGTGAACCCCCTGCATTGATGAGGAAAGGCCGGTTCAGCGGCTTGGGCTCGGCAAAGGCCTGCACCAGATTGAAATACTTGCTCTTGTGGTCGAAGTAGCCCTCCTTCGTCCACGCTTCCTGGGCCACGGACAGCCAGTCATCGGCGAAGTCGTAGCGTTCGTCATGTTCCATCATGCTGCCGCCGAACATGCGCATTTCGGGACCGAACCAGCCACAGATCATGTTGAGGCCAAACCGCCCGCCGCCGATGTGATCGATGGTCGCCGCCTGCTTGGCGGCCAACAAGGGGTGAACCGTCGGCATGTGCGAGGTGCTGATCGTCGCGATCTGCTGGGTGGAGGCAGCGATCGCAGCCGCCCAGGTGTAGGTCTCCATGCTGGTGCCGCCGAAGTTGCTCTCGCCGCCGAAGCCGCGCCACCGACCGATCGGAATGGCAGCCTCGAAGCCGGCGCGGTCCGCGAGCTGAATGGTCTCGAGGTTGGTGCGCCAGTTCTCTGCACGGTGCACCTCGGGTGCGGTCGTGATCGCGCAGCCGCCGTGGGCGTTGATGGCGAACACGCCGAGCTTCATCTTGTTCGGCGAGCTCGCCATCGGGTTGGTGAGAGGTTGCGGCTGATCTGCGTTGCTCATGAAAGTCTCCAGTGGGGATAGCCGACTCGGCGGCTTTTTGACAAACATCGAGGCCCACCTGCAGCCCCGTTTGAACTCCAGCTTTCGGGCGGGTTGAATCAGTTCAGGGCATCGGAGCGCCAGACCATCATCTTTTCGGTCTGCATGTCGCTCATGGTGTGTGGCATGCCGCCCATGCCGTGGCCGGAGGCACGCGCGCCCCCGAAAGGCATCCAGTCGACACGAAACAAGGTGTTCTCGTTCACCATCACCGCGGTGCCGTCGAGATGGCGGTAGCAGTGCATCGCGGTGTCCACATTGCGCGTGAATACGGCTGCCTGAAACGAATAGGGCAAGTCATTCGCCAGCCCGATGGCCGCATCGAGGTCGTCGTAGCTGTAGACGCACACCACCGGGCCAAACACCTCTTTGCGGGTCACATCGGCATCAAGCTCGGGGTTGAGCAACACCGTGTTGGCGTAGCAGCTGCTCGACAGCTTGTGACCACCTGACACGAGCTTGGCGCCACCGCCGACCGCAGCATCGACCCAGCTCGCGACCCGGTCCACCTCTTTGTGCGTGATGAGCGGGCCGACGTCAGTCGTGGCCAGCAACGGATCACCGACGACCATCCCGGCGCCGAGATGCGCGATGCCCTCGGCGACCGCGGTTGCAACGCTGCTGTGACAAAACACGCGCTGCACGCCCACGCAAGCCTGGCCGGCATGCCAGAACGATCCGCGCGTGAGCCGGGGCAATGCCATGTCCAAGTCTGCATCGTGGGACACGATGACAGGCGCCACGCCACCATGCTCCAGCGCGCAACGCGCTCCGGGCGCCAGCTTGGATCGCAGCATCCAGCCCACGGCCGCCGAGCCGATGAACGAAAGAAAGCCCACGCGCGAGTCAGACACCAGGCGCGTCGCGAGATCGAGGTCGGTTGGCAGGACCATCTGCGCCCAGTCGGGTGGCAAGCCAGCCTCGTGGAAGATGTCGATGAGCGTCTTGCAGCTCAACGGCGTGGCCGGCGCGGGCTTCACGATCACTGGAGCGCCCACCGCGATCGCGGGCGCAACCTGATGCACCACCAGATTGAACGGGTGATTGAACGCGCTCACGCCGACGACAACGCCAATTGGTTCGTACTGTGTGAATGCGACGCGGCCAGCCGATGTCGCATTCAGGTCCATGGGAATCACGTGTCCGCCCTTGGTTCGCAGCTCATCGATGCAGATCTGGATCCCGTCGATGCCCCGGTCCACCTCGATCAACGAATCCCTGTAGGGTTTGCCGCCTTCGTGTGCCGCCTGTCGGGCGATCGCCTCCCGCCGCGACGTGATGATCTCGGCGGCACGCTTGAGGATCGCGATGCGCCGCTGCTTCGGCAGCCATTGACGCCGGTCGCGAAAGAGCGCGTAGGCCGTCGCCAGCGCGCGCTCGATGTCTTGCGCATTCGATGCGCTCACCTGACCGACGTGAGCGCCATCAAAGGGTGACCTGACTTCAACGATCGTGGACATCTCGTCCTCTCCTGAATTCACTGGGTTCGGCTGCCTGGCTCTTGAAACTCGAAAACCCCCACGGTTCAGCTGGGGGGCATGTCACGGGGAGCCGAATCGGCAAACGAGGGCCGGCTGCGCAGTTGCTCGACCAGCCGGTCCAGCCGTGGGGTCGCGGGCACCCACGTGGCACCGGGAAAACGGAAGCGCACGTAGTCGACCAGCACGACCGTGGCGATGACGGACAGGTCGGGGATGCCACCAGACAGAGCCGGCGGTTCGGT
Source organism: Burkholderiales bacterium (assembly GCA_947452135.1). Lineage (GTDB taxonomy): Bacteria > Pseudomonadota > Gammaproteobacteria > Burkholderiales > Burkholderiaceae_C > PBB1. Next base: position 28,901 of record CANGBT010000003.1, on the reverse strand, counting down.
CTCAAGCTCGCTCAGGGCCTGAATGACGGAGCGTCTGCGGCGCAGCCCCACTGGCGATTCGTCAAAAGACGCATCGGTCATCTTGCGGCCAATGATCACCGCCGCTGCGGCATCGACAGCGCCCATGGCCACGCCGGCCTTCGAGAGCACGGCGCTGGCGTCTGTACCGAGCAGGGTCGGCACGGGCTGATGTGTCTCGAGCCACATCACGATCAGGAGGCTTTCCGTGATCGAGCGTCCGCAGTCGAGTTGCAGCGTAGGAACGCGAGCGCTGGGATTGGCCGCAAGCAACGCGGCTGCGTCCTTCCAGGGGTCGGTGAGCACGCCCTCGACTTGCGACAAGCCCTTTTCAGCCAGCGCGATTCGAACCACGCGCGAATACGGTGAGGTGGTGCTGTAGAACAGTTTCACGGTGGATCCTCGAGAGCGTCGGTCAGTCGACTGCGCACAGTGGCTGCGTCGAGCGAAGTCCGCCATCCGCATAGACCAGGGGACACACGCCCTCCCCGACCAGAACCGCACTCACTCGGCCGATCACGATCGAGTGGGTCCCGTACGGCACCACGGTGTCCACGTCACAGAACAGGTTGCACTGCGCATCGTGCAGGTAGGGCATGCCGCAACCTTCGTTGCGCCACTCGCCCACCTCGAAGCGTGCATCACCCTTGAGTTTTCCGCTGAAGGCAGCCACCAGCTCTTCGTGCTGGGTTGTCAGCACGTTGACGCAAAAGCGCCCGCGCTGCGTCAAGGGCGTGTGGATGCTGGCGCTGTGATTGACGCAGATCAGCAATGACGGCGGGTCTGCGGCAATGGAGTTGACCGCCGTGGCCGTCATGCCGTGGCGGTTGCCGTTGGCATCAGCGGTGCTGATGATCGTGACCGTGGATGCCAGGCGGCGCATCGCCTGCTTGAATTCGACGGTGATCTGCGCGGGGGCGATGGTGGAGTTGCTCGTCATGATTGACCCAAGGGCACGTGCAACATGGCTTGCAGTTCGTCCACGCTGCGTTCGACCCGGCGTGAAAACGCTTCAGTCAAGCGCTCCGGCGACTCGAAGTCCTGCTGCACGGCGTAAAGACCACGCGTGCCCACCACCGCGTCGAAGAACAGGAACAGCGGCCTGAGGTGGTAGTCGATCACCGACGCGTGGCCGGGCGACGCGCCAGTCGCCGTCACGATGACCGGCTTGCGAGCGAGCGCTTCCATGTCGTACAGATCGAAAAAGTGCTTGAAGAGGCCCGTGTAGGCGCCCTTGTAGACAGCCGTTCCCACCACCAGCGCGTCCGCGCTTTGAACGGCGTGCAGGACCGCTTCGAGCTGGGCGTCGGCCTGCGAACGGTCGGTAGCCTGACCCAGACCGGGGCCTGCATCCACCAGGTCGAACAGTTCGGTCGATCCGAGACCGCGAGCGGCGGCGCTGTCGAGCACGGCCGAAACCAGCGTGCGTGTGCGCGAAGGCCGGGCGAAATTACCCGACAGGCCGACGATCCTGACGCCTTGCCTCGCTGACTCAGTCGGCGCGTTCTCCGGTCTCATTCCCATCTCCTTGCAGCCATCGGTGCCGTGCTGCGTGCACCGCCCATGCGGATGAAGGGAATTCTGGGCAACCCGCCGGAAAGGAAGAAGCTGATTCTGGACAACCGAGGTCATCAAGAATTCAAACTCGCTAGAAACCCTAGGTCGAGACGGCCGCGCAACTTGGGTCACAACGCCGGCGCGACCTGGTCGATCCACACGGGCTGTGGTGCGTCGCACGCCCAGACTTTCGCGTGACGAGGCGCCCAACCCCGGTGAGATACTTTTGCACCCAGAAAAAGGTTCGAAATGCTGCCTGACATCGATTCCCTGGCTCTGTTCGTCCGCGCCGCCGAGTTGCGCAGTCTGAGCAAGGCGGCCGAGGCGTCCCACATCGGCGTGGCGGCCGCAAGCAGACGCATCGCACTGCTCGAGCATCGCTTCAAGACGCCACTTCTCGATCGCTCGCCCAGAGGGGTTGAACTCACCCCCGCAGGAATGTCGTTGCTCGGCCACGCCAAGGCGTTGCTGGTCCATCTCAATGACATGAATGCGGAGATGACCGACCACGCAGCCGGTCGCAAGGGCGTGCTGCGCCTGCTTGCGAACACATCGGCAATGACCGAGACCCTGCCTGAGGACTTGGCTTCATTTGGCAAGGCCAACCCCGACATCCGCCTGGTCATCCAGGAACGCTGGAGCGGCGACATCCTGCGCAGCCTGCTCGCGGGCGAGGCCGATATCGGAATCGTCATCGACGGCGTGCGAACCGAAGGGCTGGAGGTGTTTCCGTATCGCACCGACCGTCTCGCGGTCATTGCCCCCATGGATCACCCGCTGGCCAGAGACTCGAACTGGAGCTTCAGCGACGTGCTCGAGTACGACCTGGTGGCACTTGAGGTCGGCTCGTCGATGATGAGGTTGCTGACCGAGCAGGCCATCGTTCTGGAAAAGGCCCTGCGCCTGCGCATCCAGGTCCGCAGCTTCGAGGCCGTGTGCCGCATGGTGCAAGTCGGCATGGGCGTGGGCATCTTGCCGTACGAAGCGGCCAAGGTGCTGGCCGAAAGCATGAAGCTGTCCGTACGGCCCATGGACGAGCCCTGGGCACAACGCAAGGTGCTCGTGTGCGTGAAGAAGGATCGCCCCCCGAAACCCTCGCTGACGTTGCTGATCAGTCACCTCACGGCCTGAGCGCAACGCGCGACTTCAGGCACCACGGGCCTCGGGCTGAGTACTTTCCCGAAGACTCATTTTGGACAAGCCCCCCTTGCCGAACTTCTGATAGACGGCTTCCCTAGCGCCTTCAAGAATGCCCCGAGGAACGAAGCTCACTCAACGTCGATCGGCAGGTACAGGAAATGTCAGGTAAACCTTTCGATGGGCTGACCGTCATTGCCCTGGAGCAGGCGGTTGCGGCGCCTTACTGCACGAGCCGCCTCGCAGACGCCGGAGCCCGCGTCATCAAGATCGAACGCCCTGAGGGCGATTTCGCCCGCGGATACGACACCGCTGTGCACGGCGAATCGGCGTACTTCGTCTGGATCAACCGGGGCAAGGAGTCCATCGCTCTCGACCTGCGACAAGACGACGCCCGAGCCAGGTTGCACGCGCTGATGGCGACGGCAGACGTGTTCATTCAGAACCTCGCCCCCGGTGCCGCGGCACGGCTGACCTTCGGCTCGGATGAGCTGCGCCGCAAGCACCCGCGGCTGGTCACCTGCGACATCTCCGGCTACGGCGAATCGGGCCCGCTGCATGAACTCAAGGCCTACGACCTGCTGGTGCAGGCCGAAAGCGGCTTGGTCGCCGTGAGCGGCGCACCGGGCCCGTGGGGGCGCATCGGCGTGTCCATCTGCGACATCACTGCCGGGATGAACGCCTTGCTCGGCATTCAGCAGGCACTCATCCAGCGCTCACGCACCGGACGCGGCAGCGCCGTGAAGGTGTCTTTGTTTGACTCGGCGGCCGAACTGATGTCCGTGCCCATGCTGCAAGCGCGCTATGGCTCTGGCGCACCCGAACGTGTGGGTCTCAAACACCCCAGCATCACGCCGTACGGCGCGTTCACCTCGCGTGATGGTCGCGAGTTCGTGCTTTCCATTCAGAACGAGCGGGAATGGGTCAGCTTTTGTGAGCACGTGCTGCAGCAGCCGGCGCTGGCAACCAACCCATCGTTTGTCTCGAACACCGAACGAACCCGAAACCGCATCGAGCTCGAAGCGCTGATTCAAGGCGTGTTCTCGAGCCTCAGCTACGCCGACGTTGTCGAGCGCCTCGCCACAGCCCACACCGCCTACGGCGCCATCAATTCGGTTCACGACCTGATCAACCACCCCCAGTTGCGCACGCGGCCGATGCAAGTCAACGGCGGCGTCGTTGAACTTCCAGCGACCCCGTACATCACCGAATGGGACGACGAAAGCTACCGCTCTGTCCCGGGCGTCGATGAACACGGCAGCGCCATTCGTGAGGGGCTCGAACCGCCCACCCGACGCGCAGGGTGAGCGACCGGCTGGCAACACATCGACATCGGCAAGCTCGGGGCTGATCCGCAGGCCGGACGCACGGGATCAGGGGCCTCCATCCAACTGGCGCAAGATCGCTTCGGCTCGCAGGATCACCGGCTTGTCGACCATCTTCCCGTCCACGGCAAACGCCGATCCGTTTGCGGCGGTGGCCGCAGCCAGCACACGTTGCGCCCAGCCAATCTCGGCCGCACCGGGGCTGAAGCTGCGGTTGACGGCATCGACCTGCGCCGGGTGAATGCAGAGCTTTCCGCCAAAACCCAGACGCCGGGCGCGATGAGCCTCGTCCAGAACCGCCTGCGCATCCGAGATGGAGGTGCTCACCCCATCGACCGGCGATGCAAGTCCGGCCACGCGAGACATCAACACCATTTGCGAGCGGAACAGCAGCAGCTCATCACCGTCGCCCGAAATGCCCATGTCCAGTTGGAAGTCGATGGACCCGAACGCCAACCGCTGAACGCCAGTCGCACAGGCCACCGCACGCAGGTTGTCAAACCCGGCTGCTGTTTCCACCAACGCAATCAGCGGTTTGCCTTGCAACGCAGCGATGCGGCTCAACTCGTCGGCGCGCTCGGCTTTGGGCACCATGATCGCGCTGACGGCGGCTGCATCGCAGGCTTGAAGGTCATCCTCAAACCAAGCAGTGTCAGAAGCGTTGACGCGCACGACCACCGGTTTGGGCGGTTTGTCAGCACCCAGCCGGGCGAGCCACTCTTGCAGGCTGCTGCGCGCAGCGTCCTTTGCTGCGGGGGAGACGGCGTCTTCCAGATCGATCACAACCGCATCGGCACCGCAGGCCAAGGCCTTCGCGAACCGCTCAGGCCGGTCACCCGGCACGAAAAGGTACGAGCGCGGGTCCATCAGAGCACCCGAGCCGCCGACCGCAGCGAATGCGGCGATTCGTGTGACGCCTTGAACTCGTGGTTCATCAGTCTCAGCTCCCGGTGTTACCGAAGCGGGACTGTAGTCAGCCGGGCCCAGGTCCCGGAAGCGCCCATTGATCAAGATCGCTTTGCAAGAAGGTCAACACCGCCCCGCTCAGGGACAAGTGCCATCGACTGCAAGCGATCGTGCCGGCCCCACGCACGGCGCAAACCTCCGGCGTCGCCCAACAAAAAAGCCCCGGCTCTCACATGAGAACCGGGGCTGATACCTGGTAGGCGCGATTGGACTCGAACCAACGACCCCCACCACGTCAAGGGATGCTGCGGCACAGGTGCACTACAACGAGCATGCAGCTTACGGCAAATCAATCGCAACTGAGCGCGCTGTTTTGCCAGTCCGCGCAGACGCGGGAAGATCAGGGGTACTGCGCGGTCGGGGTGATGGTGCCCCGCACACCCAACCGATACGCCCGTGCCACACGCGCGTTGTACGCGGCCTCAGAGGGGAACCGCTCACGGGTGAGGATGGTGCCCGACGTTCCGTTTGCGTCGCTGACGATCACCCAGCTGTAGTCCGGGGCGTAGTCGAGGATCCAGTAGTTGCCCGGCTCGTTCCGGTTGGGCTCGCCGGAGAAGCTCACGTTGAGGCGGGTGTTGAACACGTTGACCGGCACCGCTGACCCGGTGATGCTCCACTCCGGGCCGCTGGGTCCGGAGGTGTTGCCGGAATTCTCCACCGTGATGCTGCCGCCGGGCTGGTACGTGTAGACCGCTTTGACGTTGACGAGCACGACGGATGGGTCTTGCTTCACGCTGCCCTGTTCGTACCACGTGCCCAAGTACTGAGCGATGTCAACCGGCGGCGGTGCGGGCAGCACGGTGACCCCCGTCTCGCCCATCACGATCGGCTTGTTTTGGACATAGACGCCGTCGTTGGGATTGCCGTAGATGCCGTAGACGGGATCAGTGGGCCCGCGCCCTTCGTAGATGTCGCCGATCCAGCCAGTGGCGAGCGTGATCGCGGCGCTCATGGCGCTGCCGTCATCGAGCTGAACGCCGACGAACTGGTCGGGGTGGAGGGCCACGAGCTGTTCCGTGGTGCTGCCCCAATTGTTCGCGGCCTGCGGCGGCGAGGCGATCTGGTAGAGCGGGATGCCCAGGGAGTCGAGCTTGGCGAGCGAAGCGGGGAACTGGTCCGGGCTGGCCACGCCGTCGAACATCACCACGCCCAGCAGATTTGCGGCGGCGCCGTTGTCGACGGTGCGTGCGGCCACCTCGGCGGCGAAACCGCCTCCCGTGAGCTGACCGGCAAACAGGATCCGCTTGGGCAGCACGCCCGGATAGCCGGCGGCGGTCGCGCTCGTGCCGAGCGCCACACGGTCACCGAGCATCATGTCGGCGACCGCCTGCTGCATCGCCGCGCTGCCGAGATATCGCCCCGGCTGGGTCGGAATCTCGAAGGAACTGATCACAGGCACCACGACGATGCTGTTGGTCTGGCCTGCGATCTGGGCCGCCAGCGCGGCCAAGCCCGCCGTGTCGCCGCGCTGGAGCCAGACGACGCCTTTGGCCGAGACCGTGCCGTCAGCCTGGGGCGGGAAGTACCAGTCCGCCGACGTCACGTAGCCCCCAGGGCCATACGGGATGGAGAGCGACGATCTGCCGGCAGTCACGCCGTTGTCGAATTGCGGAGCGCCGGTCGCAGGCTGGCCGTCGCCGCCACACCCGCCCAAACCAAGACACAGCACAGCAACGATTAACAAGGAGATAGTCTTCAACATGAGAGAAACCTCGTGGTGTTTGCTCAACTGATAGGTCACTCCAACGAGGGGGTCTGCCAGTTGGTGGCTGAACCGCCCCGGGATTCATGGAGGCTGTTTGGTTTAAATCAGGCCGCCACCGTGGTGGCTTGACTGGCGAGTTGTCGGTAGTAGTTTGCTTCAGCTTGTACGGGTGGGATGTGGCCGATGGGTTCGAGCAGTCGGTGGTTGTTGAACCATGCCACCCATTCCAGGGTTGCCAGTTCCACGGACTCCCTGGTTTTCCATGGCGCGCGTCGATGGATCAGCTCGGCTTTGTAGAGCCCGTTGATCGTCTCGGCCCGGCGCGTTGTCGTAGCTGTCGCCCTTGCTGCCCACCGAGGGCTCGATGCCAGCTTCGGCCAAGCGCTCGCTGTATCGAATGGACACGTATTGCGAGCCGCGGTCCGAGTGATGGACCAAGGCGCTGTCGCGTTCGGGCTGTCGTGCATACAGCGCTTGCTCAAGCGCATCGAGCACGAAGTCGGTGCGCATTGAGCTGCTCACGCGTCAGCCAACGACGCGCCGGGCGAACACATCGATGACGAAGGCCACATACAGCCAGCCCTGCCACGTCGAGACGTAGGTGAAGTCCGACACCCAAAGCTGGTTGGGCCGATCGGCCTTGAACTGTCGGTTCACCCGGTCCAGCGGGCACGCCGCACGCCTTGCAGCCCACGGCTTCGCATCAGTCGCTCCACGGTGCAGCGCGCCACACGAGGGCCCTCACGACCGAGTTGCCGCCACACCTCATCGGCGCCGTAGCCCTGCAGGTTGGCGTTCCACACGCGCTCGATCTGAGGCACCAGCGCCTCGTCGCACCGCACACGCGCGCAGCGCCGTTGGGTATCACGCTGAAGTGCTGCATGGTGTCGATATCCCGACGGGGCGATCTGCAGCACCTTGCAGATCGGCTCGACCCCGTGGACACCGCGATGCTGGTCTATCAGGTCCCTCATGACTTGAGTCGGCGGTCGAGCTCCTTGACGCGTTGAGTCTCGGCGGTGGTGACGCCGGCGCGCACACCGTTGTCGATCTCATGGCGCTGGACACAGCCCAGCAGCGTTTGCGGCACACAGCCGATCTTCGGGGCGATCGATTCGACCGCGGCCCACAGCGATGGGTATTGCCCGCGGTGCTCTTGCACCATCCGCACTGCCCGCTCGCGGACCTCGGGTGAGGACTTCGTTGACTTGTTCATGGCTCCATCTTCTAAAGAGTTGGAGCCTCCTCAAAAACCGGGGCGGTTCACGCTTTGATTTTGAAAAAGTCCTTGCGGGACAAAAACTTGGTGGTGGAGAGGAGGAGGATCGAACTCCCGACCTCCGCATTGCGAACGCGGCGCTCTCCCAGCTGAGCTACCCCCCCACACGCGCAGCCAGTTTATCGGACCGGATCTCGAATGTGCTCAGGGATTTGCCGCCCGTTTGCCCCCGGCCGGCGGCATGTGCTTTGCGCGTTCGGCGATGCGGATCGCATCAAACTGAGCGCCGAAGGGCATACCCGTGGCGGGCGCTTCGTGACGTGGTGGACACTGTCGTACCGGCAAACCCCGTCATGAGGCCCCAAAGCGATGACCGACCTACCCATTTCCGACAGGCGGCACGCGCAAGAAGGCGCAGCCGATTTGGGGCCGCAACCGCACCCGCGCACCCTGGGCTGGTTCGGCACCACGGCGCTGGCCATGGGCGGCAGCAACCAGAGTCTGTTCCTGATCGCGGCGCTGTTTGCCGGTCAGGGCGACATCCCGGGACAGGGCAGTGCGGCGGTGCCGTTGCTGGTGCTGGGCCTGTTGCTGAGCTGGGCGGCCGCACCGGGCTGGACCGAGCTGATCCTGATGTGGCCCAACCGCGTGGGCGGCATCGCGGCCACTTGCGGGGAAGCCTTCCGGCCCTATGCGCCGGTGCTGGCCAACCTGGCGGGCACTTGCTACTGGTGGGGCTGGGTGCCCACCTGCGGGCTGACGGCGCTGCTGTCGGCCTCGGCCATCCACACCTGGTATTTGCCGGACGTGTCCATCGACGCGCTGGCCGTGGGGCTGGTGCTGTTTTTCATGGCGGTCAATCTGGCGGGCGTGCAGTGGGTGTCGCGGTTGATCAAACCCGTGGCGGCGGTGTCGGCCACCTTGGCGCTGCTGTCCGGGTTGTTGCCGGTCTATTCAGGGTCGGTCGACTGGCACCAGTCGTTCGACTTTCACCTGACCACGCCGTTCCCAGGCTGGTTTGGTGAACTCACCAGCCTGATGGCCGGGCTGTATCTGGTGGGCTTTGCGGCGCCGGCCTTCGAGGCGGCCGCCTGCCATGTGGGCGAGACAAAGGACCCGTTTCGCAACGTGCCGCGCGCCATGCTGGCCGCCGCGCTGATGGCCTCGATCTACTTCATCTTGCTGCCCACGGTGTGGCTGGGCGCGCTCGGGGCCGAGCCGCTGGGCAAGGACCTGGCGCTGGTGCTGGGCCCGACCTTCGCGCCGCTGTTCGGCGCAGGCGCCAAGGCCGCAGCCATCTGGTTCATGATGCTCAACATGTTTCACGGCACCGTGCAGCCGCTGGCCGGTGCCTCGCGCACGTTGTCGCAGCTGGCCGAAGACGGGCTGCTGCCGGCCGTGCTGGCGCTCCGCTCGCGCACCGATGCGCCGTGGGTGGCGACCATCCTCACCGCCTCGATGTCGATCTTCTTCTTGCTGATCGGCGACCCGATCTGGCTGATCGCCGCGGCCAACTTCACTTACCTGATCGGCATCACGCTGCCCAGCGTGGCGGTGTGGCTGTTGCGCCGCGACGCGCCCGAGATGGCGCGACCCTACCGGGCGCCGCGCGGCACGATCATGCTGGGGCTGGGTGCGGCGGTGGTGTGGGCGATTTCTGCGGTGCTGGGTTTCCAGCAGTTCGGCTTGCCGACCGTGCTGTTCGGCATCGCCTTCGCCTATTCGGGCGCGATCCTGTACGCCGTGCGCAAGTACTCCGACCGACGCAAGCTCGGGCTGCCGGGGGTGGCGCGCTCGCTGCACATCAAGCTGACCGGGGCGATGCTGCTGGTGCTGGTGCTCGACGGTGCCGGCTACCTGCTGGCCGTGGGCAATGTGCCGGCCGGCAACACCGCGCTGGTGAGCATCCTGGAAGACGTGTTCGTGGCCGTGGCCATGCTGACCATCAGCGTGGGGCTGATCCTGCCGGGGATGATTGCGCACTCGGCCGTCACGGTGGCTGCGGCTGCTCAGGGCCTGGCGCTGGGTACCGTGGCCGACTTCGTGCGGGCCATGCGCGCGCTGGGGGCCGGGCGCATTGCCGAGGCCCATGCGCGCGTGGACCGTGTCCCGGTGATCGTCAACAGCCGCGACGAGCTCGGCGAGATGGCCATCAGCTTCAACACGCTGAAGCTGGGCATCGCCGATGCCGCGAGCAGCATCGACGACGCCCGCGAGGGACTGATCACCGCGCGCAATCTGGTCGAGCAAACCAACCGCGATCTCGAGCAGCGGGTGGAAGAACTGCACATCGCACTCGAGCAGCGCCGGCTGGCCGAGCAGCGCGCCGAAAGCGCGAGCATGGCCAAGTCGCAGTTCCTGGCCAACATGTCGCACGAGTTGCGCACCCCGATGAACGCCATCCTGGGCATGCACAAGCTGCTGGCCGGAACCCGGCTCGACGACAGCCAGCTCGACTACGCCCGCAAGGCCGAGGGTGCGGCCCGCTCGCTGCTCGACATCCTCAACGACATCCTCGACTTTTCCAAGATCGATGCCGGCAAGATGACGCTCGAGCTTCGGGCCTTCCGGCTGGATCGGCTGATGCGCGATCTGGCGGTTTTGCTCACGGCCAATGCCGATCGCAAGACCATCGACGTGCTGTACGACATCGACCCGGCGATCCCCAAGTCGCTGGTGGGCGACCCGACCCGGCTGCGTCAGGTGTTGCTCAATCTGGCGGGCAATGCCATCAAGTTCACCTCCACCGGACAGGTCGTCGTCAGGCTGCGCCTTGCGTCTGATGTGTCGGACGCAGGCGATGTGCTGATCGATTTTTCGGTGAAGGATTCGGGCATCGGCATCGCTCCTGAAAAGCAGGCGCTGGTGTTCAACGAGTTCGCGCAGGCTGAAGCCTCCACCACCCGCCAGTTCGGCGGCACCGGCCTGGGCCTGGCCATCAGCCAGCGGCTGGTCGGCTTGATGGGCGGGCGCATCGAATTGGAAAGCGAAGTCGGTGTGGGCAGCACGTTCGGCTTCAAGCTGCGGCTTCCGGTGGCCAGCGAACAGGCGATCGTTGCCGGCGAGCCCGAAGTCGACCGCGCTGCGGATCTCGAGGCGCTGCGGGACAACACCGTGCTGGTGGTCGACGACAACGCCATCGCGGGTCAGGTCATGGGCAAGATGCTGGAGTCGTTCGGCTGGACGGTGGGCGTGGCGCAAAGCGGGGCCGAGGCGCTGCGGTTGATGGAGCAGCGCATGGCGCAAGCCGGCGCGCCGTACAAAACGGTCTACATCGACTGGCTGATGCCCGAGATGGACGGCTGGGAGACCATCCGGCACCTGCGCAAGATGGTGGCCGACCAGGGTGCGGTGCAACCGTTGGTGGTGATGGTGTCGGCCCTGGGCCGCGAAAACCTGTTCACCCGCTCCAAGGAAGAGCAAGACCAGATTGGCGGCTTCCTCGTCAAGCCGTTCACCGCGTCGATGCTCTTCAACGCGTCGCTGGGCCGTTTCTCCGAAGGCGACGCCGAAGCCGTCACGCGCCCGCGGGCCGCGACTGGCGGGCAAATCGCCGGCATGCGTGTGCTGGTCGTCGAAGACATCGCGATCAACAGGCAAGTCGTGCAGGAACTGCTCGAGGCCGAAGGCGCCATCGTCTCCACCGCCTGCGATGGCAGCGAAGGTCACGCGGCCGTGTCTGGCGCCCAGACGCCCTTCGATGCCGTGCTGATGGACGTGCAGATGCCGGTCATGGACGGCTATGCGTCGACCCGCGCCATTCGCAACACCCTCGGCACCAAGCGCCTGCCCATCATTGGTTTGACGGCCAACGCGATGGCGTCCGACCGCGAGGCCTGTCTGAACGCGGGGATGAACGAGCACGTCGGCAAGCCCTTCGACATCGCCCAGCTCATCTCCGTGCTGCTGCGGCTGACCGGCTTCGAGCCGGTGGCGGGTGCTGCCACAGGGGCTCAACCCCCGGCGGAGCAATCCCAGGGCAAGAGCCTGAGCCGCCTGGGCGCGCTGGTCACGGCGTACATCGACGTGCCCGAAGCGCTGCAGCGCATGGGTGGGCTGCGCTCGCTCTATGTGCGCTCGGCGAAGGGCCTGCGCAACGACCTGTCCGCGCTGGGCCCCGAGCTGGACGACCTCATTGCAAAGGGAGATCGCCAGCCGGCTCATGCCTTGTTGCATGCCTTCAAGGGCACGTCGGCCACGCTGGGGCTCACGGCGCTGGCGGCCGAGCTGACGCGGCTGGTCAAGGTGTGTCTGGAGGACGGCGGGCTGCGTGCCATGCGCGAGAACTCGGCGTCGCTGGGCCGGCTGGTCGAAGCCACCCAGAAAGCCATCGACGATGCGTTGGCGGTGCTCGAGGCAGGCGTCGCGCCTGTTGCACCACCGCCGGTGGCCTCGGTCGAGATCGATCCTGAGGCCCTCGGACGCTTGATGCGATTGCTCGAAGCCAACGACATGGCCGCGCTGGGCGTGTTCGAGGAACTTCGCGGCGGGCTTCAGGCGTTGTCGGGCGAACTGTTCAACGAGCTGGAGTCGGCCACCCAGGGCCTGGACTTCGAGGGTGCCCTCGAGGTCTGCCGCAAATGCATCCAGCTGAACGCCGACCCACGAAGCGCCGGGTCGTCCGCGCCCGTGCCAACCTGAGCGCCTTGCGGGCGAACTGTGAACCTTGACGCAGCCCATCACCATGACATCGCGTTTGCCCAGCCTGTTCATCTCCCACGGCGCACCGACCTTCGCGCTTGAACCCGGCTTGCTCGGGCCGCGGCTCACGGCGCTTGGTCAGGCGCTGCCACGACCGGCGGCAGTGCTGGTGGTGTCGCCACACTGGACGACGCCGGTGTTGCGCGTGGGCACTTCGGCGCAGCCCGAAACGATCCACGACTTCGGCGGTTTCGGCGCGGCGCTCAAGGCGATCCGCTACCCGGTGGCCGGTCATCCGGCGCTGGCACGGCGCGCTGTCGAGTTGCTGCAATCAGCGGGTTGGCCCGCCGACGTCGATGCGCACCGCGGACTGGACCACGGCGCCTGGGTGCCCTTGATGCACCTGTATCCGCAGGCCGATGTGAGCGTGTTCCAGGTGTCACTGCCGGCACGGCTGGACGCAGATGGCGCCTGGGCCCTGGGTCAGGCGCTGGCGCCGCTGGCCGACGAGGGCGTGCTGATCGTGGGCTCGGGCAGCCTCACGCACAACCTGTCCGAGGTCGATTTCGGCCAAGGGCGCGCCGCCGATTACGCAGTGGAGTTTTCACAGTGGATACGCAGCGCTGCGTTGAGCGGCGATGGCGAACGGCTGCGCCAGGCGCTGTCGCTGGCGCCGCACGCACGACGTGCCCATCCGACGGCCGAGCACTTCTGGCCGCTGCTCGTGGCCGCGGGCGCCGCGCAGCCGATGGGGCCGGTCGCGGTCATCGAGGGCGGCGTGACCTACGCCGTGCTGTCGATGGACGCGTTCGTGTTCGGCGCACCTGCGCCGCTGTGAGCCTGTTGCTGGCTACTTGTAGAACGCTTCGACCGTTCCCTTGAGCTTGATCAGCAGGGGTCGGCCCTTGCGGTCGACCGCCTTGCCCGCGGGCACCTTGATCCAGCCTTCGCTGATGCAGTACTCCTCGACATCGAACCGCTCCTTGTCGTTGAAGCGGATGCCGATGTCTTGCTCGAACACAGCGGCCACGTGATGCGGGCTGCGAGGGTCAATGGACAGGTGGTCGGGCAGAGGGGGCTTGAGGACGGATTCGGTCATGGCAATGGGCTGGTGTGTGGAGTCATCGGTCTGCGTGGAGCCGGCTGAAAGGCCGGCATGGGGCAAGGCTCAGCCTTGCAAGCCGGCGTAGACGTGCTGCACGTCCTCGCTTGCATCGAGCGCAGCCAGAAAGGCTTCCACCTCTTCGAGCTGTTCGGCGCTCAGGCTGGCGGGATCGACGGGGTTCTTGGGGCGGTAGCCCAGCTTGGCCGACAACACCGTGAAGCCGTGTGCCGGCAGCGCGCGGCTGACCAGATCGAGATCGGTGGGGTCGGTGAGGAACATCGTGACGCCGCCCTCGGCCGCCTCGAAGTCCTGAGCGCCGGCTTCAATGGCCGCGGTCTCCGCGTCGGCGCCGGCCGCAGCGGGCTCGGCTTCGATCATGCCGAGGTGGTCATAGTCCCACGACACCGAACCCGAGGTGCCGAGCTGGCCCTTGCGAAACAGCACGCGCATTTCCGAGGCGGCGCGGTTCACGTTGTCGGTCAGGCACTCGACCATCACCGGCACGCGGTGCGGCGCGAAGCCTTCGTACATGGCGTGATCGAAGTGGACTGTCTCGCCGGTCAGACCGGCGCCCTTCTTGATCGCGCGCTCGAGGGTTTCCTTGGGCATCGAGACCTTTCGGGCTTGTTCGATGACCAGTCGCAGATGCGAATTTGCTGCCGGGTCGGCGCCGTGGCGCGCGGCGATCATGATGTCCTTGGCCAGTTTTCCGAACAGCCGGCCCTTGGCGTTGGCGGCCAGGTCCTTGTGCTTTGCTTTCCACTGCGCGCCCATATGGGTCCATCCTTTGAGTTGCCGGCAACGAGCGGGATTCTCACTCGGGCAGAGCATCCAGGTAGAACCACCGGCCGTCTACACGCACGAAGCGGCTGAGTTCGCGCAAGCGATGGGCGCGTCCGCCGAGCTTGCTGCGGGCCACGAACTCGACTTGCGCGTGATCGGCGTCGATGTTGTCGTGGCGCAGCACCTGCAAGCCCAGCCAGCGCAGGCCGCTCTCGTGGTGAAAGGGCGTGGTCGGGCGGGTGCTCGGGTGCCAGGTGGCGAGCAGGTAGTCGTCGAGTCGCAGCGTGTAGGCGCTGTAGCGCGAGCGCATCAGTGCCTCGGCCGTGGGCGCAAGCAGGTGCAGCGCACCCGAGTGAAATCGGCCGCAGCACTCGGCGTAGGGCAGGGCGGTGCCGCAGGGGCAGGCGGTGGTCAACGCGGGCCCTCAGCGTTTGAAGATCACCGCCAGCAAGCCCAGCAAGCCGATGCCGACCCAGATGGCCCGTGCGTTGTTGGCGATGAACTCGATGGACTTGTCCTCGGTGGTGAGGTTCGGGGCATCTTGCTTGACAGACGGTGTGGGTTGGGCTTTGGGTGGAGCGGGCTCGTCGAGGCCCGTTCCCCAGACCGCTGCGCCCGCGCCCAGAAACTGCGACAACTCCGGGGCCGGTGCGGGGTTCGAAGGCTGACCTTCGAGCTCCTTGATCCTGGCATGCGCCGCGTCGAGAGCCATCTCAAGGGTCATGGCCCTCTGGACCAGGAAGTAGGCCGAAAAAGGCTGGCGCTCGAGCGCTTGCTTGATGCGCCGCTCCGCGGTCAGGTCCTTGGCTTCGGTTCGGGTGTGAACCAGCCTGTCCAGAAAATTCATCATCGAGCTGTACTCGTATTCGGTCATGTCGATTCCGTTTGAGTTGCTGGTGGGGCCGAACGCCAGGCCGATCCGGCGCGGCCTGCGGCGGCCAGCCAGAACGCTCAAATTCTGGCGCTGATCTGCTGGCTTCGCGGGCTGTTAATCCCTAGGGTGCTTGGCGCTGGCCGGTTGCCGCCATCGCTGCCAACCCGTCGATGAAGGGTTTGGTCGGGCAAGACGAAAAAGCCCCGCCGCAGCGGGGCTGTGAACCCGGGGTCGGGCGGCTCACTTCCTCGATGTCGCCATGTCGTGCGCGGCGTCAGCCGTTTGCTTCTTGTCCGCCCGGCTGCCACCTTTGCTGGACGCGAGCAGTTCGGGCTTGAAGCCCGAGCCGTTGACCGTCAGGCCATCGGCGGCGAACTTGCCCGCGTTGCCCTGGCCGATGCCTTTCACGCGCCCGACCATGTCGGGCCAGTCCTTGAACGAGCCCTTCTTGCGTTCTTCGAGCATGCGCCCGGACATGCTGGGGCCGATGCCTTTGATGGTCTCTAGTTCGGCTTGCGAGGCCTTGTTGACGTCCACGGCAGCGTGGGCGCTCAGGGCGAAGGCGGCGATGAGCAGGACGAAGAGTGTGCGAATCATGATGTTCTCCAGTGTTGAGGTTGAGGTTCAGGCCGCGCCGTTGGCTTGTCGGCCTGGGAGAAATTCTGGAGACGCGAGCTGTTTTTGGCTCTCCCCAGCGAGGGGGCACCCGGCGGGGGGATGGTCGTGTCTTGCGGGGAGACAGCGGCCGATGCGGTCCTTGTGCGCATCCCCCTGAAGAGGGGGGCGGCGGGATTGATATAACCCCGAGCACCGCAAACGCCACAGCAAGGCCCCCCATGAGTCCGATCGCGACCGCTCACCCCTTACAGCCCGGCCTGGCCGGCGCGCCGAAAGCGCACCTGTGATCCCCACACCGCAGGAACTGGCGAAATGCCGTGTGCTGGTGGTGGGCGATGTGATGCTCGACCGCTATTGGCACGGCGCGGTGGATCGCATTTCGCCCGAGGCACCGGTGCCCGTGGTGCGCGTGACCCGCGAGGAAGAGCGTCTGGGCGGTGCCGCCAACGTGGCACTCAACGTCAAGACGCTGGGTGCGCAGGTGACGCTGCTCACTGTGGCTGGAACCGACGAGCCCGCCGCCCGCCTGAAGCTGCTCCTTGAGCAGCAGGGCATCGACGCCCGACTGGGCGAGGACGAACGGCTGCGAACGATCGTCAAGTTGCGTGTGATCGGGCGATCACAACAACTGCTGCGCATCGACTTTGAAAACGAGCCCGATCACGAAGTGCTGAGCAGGATGCTCGAGACCTTCGAGCACGAGTTGCCCTCGCATGACGCGGTGCTGTTCTCGGATTACGGCAAGGGTGGCTTGACTCACATCACCCGGATGATCGAATCGGCCCGTGCGGCTGGCAAACCGGTGCTGGTCGACCCCAAGGGCACCGACTACGAGCGGTACGCCGGGGCCTCGGTGATCACGCCCAACCGCGCTGAACTGGCTCAGGTGGTGGGCTCTTGGAGCCATGAGTCCCAGCTCGCCGAGCGCGCTCAGGCGCTGCGTGCCGGGCTGCGCGTGCAAGCGCTGTTGCTGACGCGATCGGAAGATGGCATGACGCTGTTTGACGAGCGCGGTGCCGCGCATCAGCCTGCACAAACGCGCGAGGTGTTCGACGTGACGGGCGCAGGTGACACCGTGATTGCGACCATGGCGGTGCTGCTGGCCGCCGGCCTCGATGCCCGCGAGGCGATGCCCCACGCCAACCGCGCCGGCGGCATCGTGGTGGGCAAATTCGGAACCGCCTCTGCGAGCTACGCCGAACTGTTCGGCTGAGCTGCAGGCGCCGGGCTCAGATCGATGGTGTGAGGTGCGTTTGAGCGGCCTCGCGCTCGAGCAGCGCGCGTTTGCGATCCACACCCCAGCGGTAGCCCGTCAGCAAGCCGTTTTTGCCGACAACACGGTGACAGGGCACGACCACCGCCACCGGGTTGGCGCCGCAGGCCTGGGCCACGGCGCGCACCGCGCGTGGCGAGCCCACTCGCAGCGCGATGTCGGTGTAGCTCGCGGTGCGGCCCGAAGGAATGCCGAGCAGGCAGCGCCATACCCGCTGCTGGAAGGCGGTGCCGCGCAGATCAAGGGACACGGAGGTGGGCCTCGCGCCGGTGTCCATTGATCCGACGAGCGGTTCGATGTGCTGCGCGCACGCGGGGTTGGCGCCGGTGAGAACCGCACGCGGGAAGCGGCGCTGCAGGTCGCTGACCAGCACCTCGGGGTCGTCGCCCAGCAAGATGGCACAGATGCCCAGTTCGCTTTGAGCAACGAGAGCCTGGCCGAGCCAGGTCGATGCAGTGGCGTAGCCGATGGGCTCCAAACGCGTCGCTGCGGTCAAGAACCCGACTCCGGCGGCGCTGCCGGTACCGGCTGGCCGATGGCCTCGCGTGCCCGCTCGGCGTAGCGGTTGAAACGCCAGGCGGTGCCTTCCATGGTGATGCGCCGCCAGGTCACGCGCTTTTCGGCCGGGGTCATCACTGGCCAGTTCTGAACCTCGTCGAACAAACGGCCGCAACCCTTGCACACGCTGTCGCCCTGGCTGGTCGAGCAGATCGCGATGCATGGCGCATCGGGCGTGGTGGCGTACCAGCCCAGCCATGCTGTGATCGCCTTGGACGGCATGGATCGGTCGTCGCATTCGCTCTCGTGGTGGCAGACCATCAGCGCGTAGACCTCGGCCAGAGCGCGGACCTCGGAGCACGCCGTGATGCCGTCGGGCGAGGGCGAGCGGTCGCGCCACCAGTTGATGGCGGACTCGATGTCGGTGATGTGGATGCCGGCCATGGGTGCTGCTGAAAGACGGTTGGCGAGGATACTGTGCGATGACCCGAGGCGGTTTGCCGATCCATGAATGGCCACGCAAAAAGGCCACCGCTCCGCGCTGTATCAGGGTAGACTCTAGGGCTTCGCTCTCACAGGCTCATCTAGGTTTTTTGCCCGTGTGAACGTTGTTCGTTCATCCCCTCTGACCTCCTTCGGGTCTTCCCACGCTTTCACGTGAGGCAGGTCCTGATTTCGCTGAGCAGGTGCCACCGCGGCACCTCAGGCAACGGTTGGCGGCGATGCCGTCGCTTTTGACTGTTCCCTCGCGAACGTTCTCCTGGCGACCTGACCTGTCCGGTTCTTGAAAACCGGCCGGTGCCTTTTGGCGTTGCGCCTGAGCGCAGCGTTGGCACCGCATTCTTGAAAGCAATGCAATGACATTCGAATCCCTGGGCCTGCACGAAGCCCTGACCAAGGCCGTGGCTGACGCCGGCTACGAGACCGCCACCGAAGTCCAGATGAAGGCCATCCCGCTGGCCCTGGCCAACCACGATCTGATGGTGTCTTCGAGCACCGGCAGCGGCAAGACCGCCTCGTTCATCCTGCCCGCACTGCAACGCATCATCGCGTCGCGTGCTGACACCTCACAGCGCCGCGACCGTTCCGTGGTTTACGGCCCGCGCATTCTGGTTCTGACCCCCACGCGTGAACTTGCCATGCAAGTGGCCAAGGCGGCCAGCACCTACGGTCGTCACGTGCAGGGCTTGCGCGTGGCCACGGTCGTCGGTGGTGTCCCTTACCCGGCGCAGATCAAGGCGCTGCGTGGCCCGTTGGACATCCTGATCTCGACTCCGGGTCGTCTGCTTGACCACCTGCAAACCGGCAAGGCCGTGCTCGACAACGTCGAACTGCTGGTGCTCGACGAGGCCGACCGCATGCTCGACATGGGCTTCATCGACGACATCAACACCATCGCCGAGCGCGTGCCTTCCGGCCGTCAGACGGTGATGTTCAGCGCCACTTTTGCGGGCCATGTGGGCCGTCTGGCGCAAAACCTGTTGCGCGATCCTCAGCGCATTGACGTGGCGTCACACACCGACACCCACGAGAACATCGAGCAGCGCCTGCACTGGGCTGACAACCACCACCACAAGAATGCGCTGCTCGATCACATCCTGACCGAGCGCAGCATGGAGCAAGCGCTGGTGTTCACCAGCACGCAGCGCGACGCCGACTGGCTGGCCGATCGTCTGGCCGAGATGGGCCATGCGGTCGCGTCACTGCACGGCGGCATGCCGCAAGGCCGCCGCAACCGCGTGTTGCAAGGCCTACGCACGCAACAGCTCAAGGTGCTGGTGGCCACCGACGTGGCTGCCCGGGGCATCGACGTGCCGAGCATCAGCCACGTCATCAACTACGGTTTGCCGATGAAGGCCGAGGACTACGTGCACCGCATCGGCCGTACCGGCCGTGCTGGACGCAACGGCCTGGCGATCACGCTCGGCGAGCGCATGGACACCGGCATGATTCGCCGCATTCAGCAGTTCACCACCCAGAGCATCCCGGTGGCCACCATCGAGGGTCTCGAGCCCAAGAGCCCTGAGCCACGCATGTACGCACCGCGTCCGGGCGGCGATGGCGACAGCCGTCCGGGTGGCTTCGGCAACCGTTCAGGTGCGCCGGCCAACAAGCGTTTCGGCAAGCCTTTTGCACCGAGTCGTGACGGTGGTGGCTACCCGCCGCGTCGCGAAGAGGGATTCGCTCCGCGTTCGGCCGGACCGTTTGACCGTGCCCCGGCACGCCGCGCCCCCGAAGGTGGCGCAGCGCCCAGGTCGGATTTCAAGCCGGCCCGTCCACGCAGCGGCGGTTTCAACAACCGCTGACGCGTACTGGGTGTCTGGCGGCTAGAGCTGTCAGACGCCCAGCAGTTCGACTTCGAACATCAACGTCGCGTTGGGCGGGATCACCCCGCCCGCGCCACGAGCGCCGTAGCCCAGTTGTGCCGGAATCACCAGCACGCGGGTGCCGCCCACGCGCATGCCTTGGACGCCTTCGTCCCAGCCGCGAATCACCTGTCCAGCACCCAGCGCAAAGCTGAACGGATCGCCACGGTCCTTGCTGCTGTCGAACTTGGTGCCCTTGACACCATCGTTGTAGAGCCAGCCGGTGTAGTGCACGCTGACGTGCCGACCCGCAACGGCTTCGGCCCCTGAGCCTGTGGTGGTGTCTTCGTATTGCAGTCCAGTTTCGGTAGTCGTCATCATGTTTGTCGAAATCGTTGGTTATCCATGTGGCAAAATCGCCTGCTAATATTTTGCCATACCGTGCAGTGATGCAGGCTATTTCAAGTCATGGCGCCATGATCTTCAGCAACCGCTCATCTCCCCAGAGGTGTATGGTTTTCTACTGAACGAGATGCGAGCAGGTTAATTCATGTTTTCCAGTGTAGGCAGAGCTCAAGATTTTCCTGTTGCAAAAGTATTGATTTCTTTTGTGGCGGGAATTGGTGCTTCAATTTTTTTCATTGCTCACTCTGCGCTTGGATTTGCTGTATTTTTTCTTGCCATCTTTTCGATCATTTATACGGCGATAAATAAAAGCAAGGACGCGCCATTTTCATGGCGTGACGGCTGCTGGTTCATCGTGATGGCAGCTCTACCTTTGGCCTATTTTTTCAAAATGGCGCCATCCGATTTTGAATACAGGTTGCTCGATAAAGTGGTTCGGTTACTGTTGGCCGTTCCTATTTTCTGGGTTGTCAGATCCTGTGGGGTTTCGGCATTGGCGTTATTGGTGTCCGTCTCCATTGGCGTGTTGTTCGCCGGTTTTGAATCTTTCGTTCAGATTTCCGATGGCGTCGGTCGAGTCAGCGGGTCATCTGTATCAAGCCCCATCCCGTTCGGTAATTTCGCTCTGCTTTTTGGGGTGCTGGGATCGATCGTGGTTTTTTCCGGGGCTGCCTTGCGGGCGTCCAAATGGCTGAAAGCTTTGTGTTTGGTGGGGTTGATCGCGGGAGTGTTTTCTTCTGTGGCATCGGGAACACGCGGCGGCTGGGTCGCCATTCCAGTGTTCGTGTTGTTGTTCTGGAAGTTTTTCGGCCCGAAAAACAGGCCGGTTTCATGGCGGGCCTGTGTCATCGGAGCGGTTCTGGTCCTTGGTGGCGCCACTTTGATTCCAGGCATTGGTCAACGGGTGGACCTTGGCGTCACCGAGGTTCAGCACTATTTCTCGAGGCCAGGAATCTGGAAAAGCGGTGACAGCATCGGCTCTCTCGACACTCGCCTGGACATGTGGGTGGCCGGGATCGATGCATTTCGCTCGGCGCCCTGGACTGGCTTGGGGTTCTCGGGCTTCAAGGAATTTCTCCATCACCGAATTGAAGCGGGTTTGACCCATCCCGACCTCGAGACCATCGGGTTCAAGCATCTCCATTGCGAGATCATCACGACGGCCGCCAAGCTCGGGTTGTTGGGCCTGCTGGCGTTGGCAACGCTTTGGGTGGGTGGCGTGGGGTGGTTTCTTGCCGGGGCCAAGGAAAATGAATCAAACGGGATGATTTTTCGTGTGATGGGCCTCATCACATTCACTGCGATGATCACCTACTCCTTGACGGATTCGATGTTTGGCATGACGTTGCATGCGATGGTGTATACGCTTTTTCTCGGCATATCTGCCGGGGGGTTGCGTCACGCTGAAATAAATCCGGAGTCCCGAAGTGACACTGTCTGAAATTCAATCTGCTCAGGTTGCCGATAATCGCCCGCGCACGGTGGTTTTTCAGCATGACCTGGGGATTGGTGATCTGGTCTTCAGGTTGCCATACCTCGAAGCCGTGGCCCAGAAAAGCAAGGATGGAAAGATCGTTCTGATTGCACAATCATCCGCTTGCGCAGTGGATCTCTTGCGTGGTGTTGAATGGCTCTCCGAGATCATTGTTTATGAGCGAGGCAGGAAGTCTGATGCCCGTGGCAAGCATCGGGGTTTTTGGGGTTACATCTCGTTGATCCTTCAGGTCAGATCCCATGATTTTGAAAGAATGGTGATCTTTGGTGATCGGTTGAGATACAGCTTCCTCGCGTACTTGGCTGGTATCCCGATCCGGATTGGGTATGGCGGGTTTGGGGTTAGTTTCCTGCAGAGGCTGTTTCTCAACAGAAAACCATTCATCAAGCCTTACGCCGGGCCGTGCATCACCAATTACATGTGGGCGACGGAATTGATGATGGGTCACGGCTTTTGTGCCGGACCGCTGGTTCCCAGGCTGAGCGTGCCCGCAGAGCTCAGCGCCAAGTGGTCGAAAGAGCTCGCGTCACTGCCCGAAAGTCGAGCCGTCTTCGTCGTGGGCGCATCCGACAAGGTGAAAGACTGGGGCGCCTCAAATTTCGCGGCCCTGGCTTCTGAACTTCTGGCTTCTGGATGCGCGGTGGTTTGTCTGGGTGGCCGAGCAGAGCGTCAGATTCTCGAGAGGATCGAGTCCCAGATCCGTCCGGATCTGAGGGAGCACCTGCGGATCATGAGCCCCCCCAGCGTGCTGGACAGCGCGGCGGTGGCCAGCCATTGCCGCGTGTGCATCGGAAACGATACCGGCATGCTCCACGTGGCCGCGGCTTGCGAGGTGCCCACGGTGCTGATACTGGGGCACCGCCGCCTGCCTTGCCACGACCCGGCCATTGACAGTCTGATCGCGCCCAGCGTGGCTCAGGTCAGCGTGAGTGACGCCTTGCAGGCTGTCTCGCGGGTCATCCGGCCGGCCTGACGGTCAGTCGGTCGGCGCCGACACGCGCAGGGCCTCGGCCATCACGCGCTCGACTTCGAGTGAGCGCATGCAATCGAACCGACCCGAGCAGGTCGGGTGGCGCCGGCACGGCGAGCAAGCGAGCTTTTCGTAGAGCACGCTGCTGCGCGGCGCCATGGGGTCGAGGTAGGGGCACGTGGAGCCGAACAGCGCTACCGTGGGAACCTTCAACGCGCTGCCCATGTGGGTCAGACCGGTGTCCACGCCGATCAGCAGCGCGGCCTCGGAGATCGCTGCGACGCTGGCGTCGAGCTTGAGTTTGCCGGTCAGGTTGACGATCCCGGGTGCGCCTGCGGCGATTCGCTCGGCCGCAGCCCGGTCGCCGGGCCCACCCAGCAGCACCGGGGTCCAGCCGGCCTGACTCAGGCGGTGGGCGAGGGCGCTCCAACGGTCTTCAAACCAGTGCTTTTGCGGTCGCGTCGTGAACGGGCAAAGCACCGCGTAAGGACGCGCGGAACGCTGAATGCCCTCGCTGCGAAGCGCTTCGCGCGCGTTGTCGAGAGCAGCGTGTCCAACGGCCAGATCGGGCACAAATGCACCCTCGTCGGCGCCGAGGTGTCTGGCCAGGTAGCGGTATTCGTTACCCATGCGCTTGGCGCTGCCGCTGGGCACGGGGTTCACCCGCTCAGTGGCCAGAAGATGGCTGCCCTCGCGGCCGATCAGGCAGATGCGCCTGGGCGCGCCGCTGAGCCAGCTCCACAGCGCGCTTTTGAGTAATCCCTGCAAATCGAGCACCAGATCGAAGCGGCCATCGCGCAGCGTGCGGCGCAAGGCCAGCATGCGCTGCGCCAGCGTGATGAGGCGACGCTCGCTCCACAGTTGTCGCCACTCGTCGCGTGGCCACACGATCAGCTCATTGACGCGCGGGTTGTGCGCCAGCAGGGGCACTGCGGCCGGCTCAATCATCCACGCCACATGGGCTTGAGGCCAGCGCGAACGCAGTGCCGGCACCAGGCCGCTGGCCATGACCACATCGCCGATCGCGCTCAAGCGGATGATCAGGATGCGCGGTGTTTCGCTTTGGTCGCCGCCGCCATGGGCGGCGTGGGGGGGCGATCCCACTCAGCCCTCGATGCCTGCTGTCGCCGCATCGGCCTGACCGAACTGCATGCGATGCAGTCGGCAGTAGATGCCGCCTTGTGCGAGCAGTTCGCTGTGCGTGCCGATCTCGGCGATGTGCCCTTGATCCATCACCACCACGCGGTCGGCGTTGGCGATGGTCGATAGCCTGTGCGCGATGGTCAGCGTGGTGCGACCGCGCTTGAGGTTGTCGATGGCCACTTGCACCAGACGCTCCGATTCAGTGTCGAGTGCCGAGGTGGCTTCGTCGAGCAGCAGGATCGGCGCGTCCTTGAGCAGCGCGCGTGCGATCGAGATGCGTTGACGCTGACCGCCCGACAGACGGGCTCCGTTTTCGCCGATTTGCGTGGCCAGGCCTTGCGGCAGTTCGCGGATGAATTCCATCGCGTGTGCGGCCTCGGCGGCGGCAATGATGTCGGCCTCGGTGGCCGTGTTGGTGATTCCGTAGGCGATGTTGGCCGCCACGGTGTCGTTGAACAGCACCACGTTTTGCGTGACCAGCGCGATGTTGGCGCGCAGATCGGCCAGGCTCAGCTCGCAGATGTCGACGCCATCGAGCCGGATGGTGCCGCTGTCGATCGCGTGGAAACGCGGGATGGTCGACATCAAGGTCGACTTGCCGCTGCCCGACGCACCCACCAGCGCCACCGATTCGCCAGGGCGTATATCCAGGCAGATGTCGACCAGCGCATCGCGATCCGCCTTGGGGTAGCGAAATCCGACGCCCTCGAACTGCAGATGGCCGGTGGACCGGCCCAGCACGCGCTGACCGGCATCAGGCTCGTTGGCCGTGTCGATGATTTCGAACACGCTGGCGGCCGCGGCCAGACCGCGTTGCAGCACCTCATTGATGTTCGACAGCCGCTTGATCGGAGCCAGCATCAGCGCCATGGCCCCGAAGAACGAGACGAACCCGCCCACCGTGAGCTGATTGCCTTGCGACTGAACGGACGCGTAGTAGACGATGCCCGCCAGCGCCAGCACTGCGATCGACTGCACCATCGGCCCGTTCAAGGCCGAGGTGGTGACTGCCTTCATCGTGTAGCGGCGCAGCGCGTTGGCCACCTGATAGAAGCGCTGCGATTCATAGGCCTCGCCTGAGAAAATCTTGATTTCGCGGTGTCCGCCGATGACCTCGTCGATGACGTGCGACATCGTGCCCATCGACGATTGCTGGCCCTTGCTCAGGCCTCGCAGGCGCCGGCTGACCGAGCGAATGCCGTAGGCGATCACGGGCAGTACGGTGAAGAACGCCAGCGACAACTGCCAGTTGAGATAGAGCATGTAGCCCAGCAGCCCGACGATGCACAGACCGTCCTTGACGATCGTGATCAGCGACGCCGTGATGATCGGGCTGACTTGCTGGGCGTTGTAGGTCAGCTTGGACATCAGCACCGCGCTGGGCTCGCGGTCGAAATGGCTCGCTGGCAGATGCAGCAACCGCTCGAACATGTCGATGCGAAGCTGCAGGATGACTTTGCAGGCGACCGAGTTCAGACTGGTCACGTGTGCGAAGTCGGCGATGCCGCGCGCCAGGAACAGCCCCACCAGCATCAGCGGCGTCTTGTAGGTTGCTGTCGGGTCGCGCTTGACGAAGCTGCCGTCGAGCAGTTCCTTGAGCAAGGCCGGCAAGGCGGTCTCGGTGATCGCGTAGCAGACCATCGCGACGATGCCCAGCGCAAAGGTTTTCCAGTGCGGGCGCACACGCCTGAGGATGCGCAGGTAGAGCTCGGTCGATTCGCTGCGATCCATGCGCAGACTCACAACTCTTCGACGCGTTGCGGCGGGTAGGTGTCCCAGCCCAGGCAACCCGGGCATTGCCAGTAGTGGGTTTGTGCCTCGAAGCCGCAGGCAGCGCAGCGGTAGCGCTGTCCGGCCTTGGCTGCGCGGCCGACGATGACATTCAGAGCCTCGATATCAGCAGGCAGCAAGGCGGTGGACGACGTCTCGTGTTCGCGCAACACCGCCTGAGCCGACGACAGCGTGGGCAGAAGTGACAACTGCGTGCGCGAGCGATCAAGCCGCGACGCCACATCGGTATCGAGCAGTCCGATGGCGTTGAGAAGGTCGATGCTCGGCTTCTTGTGGTGCAGCGCGAGCAGCCGCAAACGGGCTGCGTCTTGCGAGCCACAGGCGATGGCACTTTGCGCGTAGTCGCCGGCCACCAGATTGAAGCTGACCGGGTGGGCCACCAGCAGTTCATCCCAGGCGGCCAGCGCTTCGGCGTGGTGACCCTGGCGCGCCAGTCTGCGGCCACCCATCACCAGCGGCCTTGCGGATTGGGGCGCGGCGTCGCGGGCGCGCTTGAGCGCGCTGTCGGCGTCATCACGATGTTGTTTGGCGTCGGCCTCCAGCGCCAGTTCGCACCAGTAATGAGCGATCCGTGACGCGTACGAGCCGGTGCTGCCGCGCTCGAGTTTGAGCGCATCGTCGACGGCAGCACGCCAGTCGCGCGAACGCTCATGCAGCGTCAGCAGAGACAGCCGGGCATCGGTGTCGTAGGCCGTGCCTTCAAGCGCGCGCAGCGCAGCCTCGGCGCGGTCGAACAGCCCGGCGCGCATGAAGTCCTGGGCCAAGGCGTGCTGGGCGCGTTCCCGCTCGGCGGGCGGAAGGTCAGCGCGGCTGAGCAGGTGTTGGTGCACCCGTACCGCTCGTTCGTACTCGCCGCGCCGGCGAAACAGGCTACCGAGTGCGAAGTGCAGGTCGCTGGTGTGCGGGTCTTGCTGAACGGCCTCGATGAAGGCGTCGATTGCCTTGTCGTGCTGTTCGTTGAGCAGCAGGTTCAGGCCCTTGAAATAGGCCTTGGGAGTTTCACGCTGGTCACCCTTGAGCTGGCGGATGTCCATGCGAGACGCCAGCCAGCCCAGAGCAAAGGCAATGGGCAGGCCCAGCAACAACCACTGAATATCAAAGTCCATCACGTGGAGGGTGTTCCGGTACGAACGCGGCGCCCTTGGCCGTGGCGGGCGTGTCGAGTTCGACGGGCGCCGATGGCATGCGTCTGGCCACGCGACGGTGGCGCCACCAACTGGGCACCATGGCGAGCACGCCGAATGCGCATCCCAGACCGAAGGCCGCCAGAACGATGAAGACCATCGGGGCCGCCCAGCGGTAGCCGAAGAACCAGCGCACGCTGGCCTCGTGCTGGTTGTTCAGCGCAAACGCGAACAGCGCGAAGAAGATGAAGGCGCGCAAGACCCAGCTGATCACGCGCATGGAGACTCCACAGGGTCCATCGAGTCAATGGACCCGGATGCCGGTACGGCAAGCTCAGGACGCAGATCGCCCCGTGACATCCAGTACGGCCTCATCGGCAGGCAGGTTGGCGTCGACCGCCTCGCGCAACGCCTTGCCCGGCTTGAAATGGGGGACGAGCTTCTCGGGAACCACCACCTGCTCACCCGAACGGGGGTTGCGCCCCACCCTGGGAGGGCGGCGGTTGATCGAGAAGCTGCCGAAGCCACGAATCTCGATACGGTGCCCGCGCGCGAGTGCGTCGGACATCGCATCGATGATGGTCTTGACCGCGAACTCGGTGTCACGGTGGGTCAGCTTGTCGAATTGCTCTGCAAGCTGACCCACGAGATCCGAGCGGGTCATTCCCTCTTTGGTTCCGTCCATGGCGGTCGGCACCTGCTGGAACTCAGGTGTTGCTCTGGTTGTCCAGCTTGGCGCGCAGCAGGGCACCCAGGCTCGTCGTGCCAGCGCTTTCACGCTCGCTCGACTGCGACAGGCGCTGCATCGCTTCTTGGTTGTCGGCGTTGTCCTTGGCCTTGATCGACAACTGGATCGAACGCGTCTTGCGGTCGACGTTGATGATCAGGGCGTTGACTTCGTCGCCTTCCTTGAGCACGTTGCGTGCGTCTTCCACGCGGTCACGGCTGATTTCAGAAGCGCGCAGGTAGGCGGTCACGTCATCGGCCAGTTGCACTTCAGCGCCACGGGCATCCACCGTCTTGACATGGCCGGTGACGATGGCGCCACGGTCATTGGTCGAGGTGTAGGTGGTGAACGGGTCGCTGTCGAGTTGCTTGATGCCCAGCGAAATGCGCTCGCGTTCGACGTCGACGGCCAGAACGATCGCTTCGACTTCCTGGCCCTTCTTGTAGTTGCGAACAGCCGCTTCGCCTGGCTCGTGCCACGACAGGTCGGACAGGTGAACCAGACCGTCGATGCCAGCAGCCAGGCCAACGAACACGCCGAAGTCGGTGATCGACTTGACGGGGCCCTTGACGCGGTCGCCGCGCTGAACGGTGGAAGAGAACTCTTCCCAAGGATTGGCCTTGCACTGCTTCATGCCCAGGCTGATGCGGCGCTTGTCTTCGTCGATCTCGAGGACCATGACTTCGACTTCGTCGCCCAGCGCCACGAGCTTGGCCGGAGCGATGTTCTTGTTGGTCCAGTCCATTTCCGAAACGTGCACCAGGCCTTCGATGCCCGGTTCGATTTCGACAAATGCGCCGTAGTCGGCGATGTTGGTGATCTTGCCGAACAGACGCGTGCTGTTCGGGTAACGGCGAGCCACGCCATGCCAAGGGTCGTCGCCCAGTTGCTTGATGCCCAGCGAAACGCGGTTTTTCTCGGCGTCGAACTTGAGGATCTTGGCTTGCAGTTCTTGCCCGACTTGCACCACTTCGCTTGGGTGACGCACACGACGCCAAGCCATGTCGGTGATGTGCAGCAGGCCGTCGATGCCGCCGAGGTCCACGAACGCACCGTATTCGGTGATGTTCTTGACCACGCCGCTGACGATGGAGCCTTCGGCCAGCGTACCCAGCAGCTTGGCGCGTTCTTCGCCCATCGAGGCTTCGACCACAGCGCGGCGCGACAACACGACGTTGTTGCGCTTGCGGTCGAGCTTGATGACCTTGAACTCCATGG
>CANGBT010000002.1 GCA_947452135.1 Burkholderiales bacterium | reverse complement strand
GGGGGTGATGGGCAGCGTCGTGGTTTCGATGTTCATGAATGTCCTTGTGTGGGGTTCAGCCGTAGTAGTAGCCGTAGCCGTTCGTCAGCGACGACTCGGGGGCCTTGTTGAGCACCGACATGACGACGGGGCAGTCTTCGAGCATCGCGAAGGCCTGCGCCACCGCGGTGCTGGGTGTGCGCGAGGCCTCGACGACCATGAGCACCTGGCCCATGCGCGAGGCCATCACCTGCGCCTCGCTGGTCACCAGCAGCGGCGGCACGTCGAAGATCACGATGCGGTTCGGGTCGCGCGCCACCAGCTCCATCAGCAGCGACTCCATGGCGCGGCTGGCCAGCACTTCGGTGGACATCGGGTGCGGCGTGCCCGACGGCAGCAGCGACAGCTTGGGCACGTTGGTGGGCAGCACCACGCTGTCGACATCGAGGTCGTCCCGCGTGAGGACATCGAGCAGCCCGAGTTCGGCGCGCACGCCCAGCCGGGTGAGCAGGGCGGGGCGGATCACGTCGGCATCGACCAGCAGCACCGAGGTGTCGATCTCGGCGGCCAGGCTCATCGCGAGGTTGGCCGCGACGAAGGTCTTGCCTTCGCCGGGCAGCGCGCTGGTGACCATGATCAGCGTGGCGCGCTGCACCGGCGAGCGGCGCTGGCGCACGTTCATCAGCAGCGGGCGCTTGATCTGCCGGAAGCTCTCGGACAGCGCCGAGCGGCGTGACAGCGAGACCAGCTTGCCGTTGCGCTCGAGGCCCTCCAGATCGAGCTGGACGGGCGCCGGGGCGACGGCGCTGCGCTTGGCTGCGACCTGACGCATCTGGTTTTCGACCTGGGCGAGCGTGGGCGCCGGGCGCGGCCCGCTGGGTCGCGCGCCCGGGGGCAGCGTGGCCACAACGTGGTCGGGGGTCTTGATGGTGTCCATGGCGTCTTTCAGTTCAGGGGTGGGTTGAAGGCAATCCAGGCCAGCCACAGCGACTGCAGCGCGACCAGGGATGCCAGCGCGGCCGCAAAGCGCCGTTCGTTCTGGCGCTTGAGTCGCTGGGTCTCGGGTGTGGCGAACACCGACACCGTGCCCAGCACGGGCCGACCGGTCAGCCGGCGCAGGGCCACGGCTTCGACCACGGTGGGTGCCATGCGGTCGGCCAGCAGCGCGGCGCCCAGCCCCATGGCGATCGACAGCCCCACCGCCGCGATGGCCAGTTGCAGCCGCGTCGGTGATGACGGCACGGCCGAGGCGCGCGGTGGCTCGACCACCCGGAACTCGGCCAGCTGCGACGACTCGTCGAGCTTCACGCCGAGCTGGGCCGACTCGCGCCGCGCGACCATCGAGTCGTAGGTGGTGCGGATGATCTGGTAGTCGCGGTTGAGCTGGGCGTTCTCGGCCTCGACCTGCGGCAGCCGTTCGGCGTTGGCGCGCATCTCGTCGAGCTGCGCGGCCTGCGTGGCGCGCTGCACCTGCAGCGAGGTCACCCGCGATTCGGCCTCGGCCAGCGCCAGGCGCAACTGCTGCCGGGCCGGCCAGTTCGTGTCGCTGCCCACACGCACGACGCGCTTGACCTGCAGCGCTTGCGGCTGGCTCGCTTCGGCATCGAGCTGCTCGATGAGGTGCCGCGTGGCGATCACGTCGGGGTGCTCTTCGGTGTAGCGGGTCAGCAGCTCGTCGAGCCGCTTGCGCTGATCCTGTGCGCGCAGTTCGCTCTCGCCGGGCGCGGCCAGGCTGTCGGCTGGCGTGTCGCCCGAAGCGAGCGCGCCTTCGATGCCCAGTTCGCGCCGGTAGGCGTCGCGTGTGTGCTGCGCTGCGAACAGCTCGGCGTTGAGGCGGCTGACCTGCTCGGTGAGCGACGAGATGCGGCCGAAGTAGTCCTGGTTGCTCACGCCGGCCAGGCCGAGGTTGCGCATGCGGAAGTCCTTCAGGCGCTCTTCGACTTCGGCGAGCTTGTCGCCGTAGGTCTGGATCTGCGCTTCGATGAAGCGGCCGGCCTCTTGCGAATCGATCTGCTTGGCGTGGGCTCCCGCGTGCACGAACAGGTCCAGCGTGGCCTCGACCAGCCGCTGCGCGCCCTCGGGGCTGCTGCCGCGGTAGGTGATGTCGTACAGGTTGCCCGACGGCGTGGGTGTGATGTGGATCTGCCCCATCAGCCCCGACACCAGCTGCTCGGTCTCGCGCGGGTCGGACACATCGAAGTTCAGCTCGGGCCGCTGCACCAGGCGCTCGATGTTCGGCCGCGAGATCAGCGTGCGAGCGAGCATGACCACTTGCTGGTCGATGTCGGGCTGGTAGGCCAGGTTGGCCATCAGCGGCTTGAGCACCGTTTGCGTGTCCACATAGATGCGGGCGCTGGCCTGGTAGCGGTCGGGCAGCGTGACCAGCACCGCAGCACTGGCCACGGCGGTCACGGCGGCCACGCCGAGCACCAGCCAGCGGCGCCTCGACACGAGCCGTGTCCAGCGTCGCAGCTGCGCGAATTGGTCCTGCAAGGCGTGGGTCATGGTGTGAGCTTCTTGTGGGGTTTCGTGAATGGGGTGTTTCCGGCCTGAGGTTCAGTGGACGCCAGAACACTTGCCTGCCGGTTGAGTCTTCTCAATCGACAAACGCGCCCAGCGCTTGCAATGGACTCCATGGAAGAACGATTGATTTCTGCTTCGGGAGCGGTGTTGTCGGGATCCGGCAGCGCCCGCGAGACACAACCGGCGACAGCCCCGAGCGCCCGTGCCACGGCGCCGCCCGCCGTGTCTGCCGCGCCGGTGCGTGCGGCCGAGCAGCGAGCCGGTGCCGAGGTGATCGGCTTCGATGAATTCCTGCACCAGCTGCACCGCGAAAAGCGCCGCGCCGAGCGCAGCCGCACCTCGCTGTCGCTGGCCATGTTTCATCTGGCCGACCGCAACCAGCGCGGTGCGTTGCAGATCGACCGGCTGCTCGAGTCGCTGTGCGCCGTCAAGCGCGAGACCGATGTGGTGGGCCACGCCGGTGACGGTCAGGTGGCCGTGCTGTGTCCCGACACCGACGAGTCCGGCACGCGCAGCCTGCTGCGCAAGGTCAGCCGCGAGGCCGGTGACCTGCCGTTCGTGATGAGCGTGGCCACCTTCCCCGACGACCTGTTCGACAGCCTCGCGCAGGGCATCGACGTGCCGCAGGTGTTCGAGCCTTTCATCGCCACCGAGACGGTCGACCATGTGGTCGGCTACCGGCTCAAGCGCACGCTCGATGTGGTGGGCGCGCTGTTCGCGCTGATCGTGTTCTCGCCGGTGATGCTGGCCGTGGCGCTGGCGGTGGTGCTGGGGTCGCGCGGACCGGTCATCTTCAAGCAGACCCGCGTGGGCAAGGGCGGCGCGCCGTTCACCTTCTACAAGTTCCGCTCGATGGTGACCGGCGGCAACGACGCGATCCACCGCGAGTTCGTGGCCAAGCTCATCAAGACGGCGGCCGATCCGGCGCCGGCACGCGACGACGAGCCGGTGCTCTACAAGATCAAGGTCGACCCGCGCGTGACCCGGGTGGGGCGCTTCATCCGGCGCACCAGCCTCGACGAGCTGCCGCAGTTTTTCAACGTGCTCAAGGGCGACATGAGCCTGGTCGGCCCGCGCCCGCCGCTGCCCTACGAGCTGGCGCAGTACCAGCCGTGGCACCTGCGCCGCATCCTGGCGCTCAAGCCGGGCATCACCGGGTTGTGGCAGGTCGAAGGGCGCAGCCGCGTGAGCTTCAACGACATGGTGCGCATGGACCTGCGCTACATCCGCGAGTGCTCGCTCGCCACCGACTTGAGCCTGCTCGTGCGCACGGTGCGCGTCGTTTTGCACTGCGAGGGCGCGGTGTGACCGCGCACGGCAGTGACTTCTTCTTCAAACCTTCCAGTGCAACCGGAACCCTCGGCATGAACATCAACGGCGCCAAGATTCTCGTCACCGGCGGCGCGGGCCTGATCGGCTCGTCCACCATCGATCTGCTGCTGCGCGAGCACACGCCCGGCAAGATCGTGATCTTCGACAACCTCGTGCGCGGCCGGCTGGCCAACGTCGAGAAAGCACTGGCCGACCCCCGCGTGAGCTTCGTCGAGGGCGACATCGCCGACGCGGCCGCCGTCGAGCGCGTCACGCGCGGCATGGACGCGGTGATTCACCTGGCCGCGCTGCGCATCACCGCGTGTGCGGCCGAGCCGCGCGAGGCGCTCGAGGTCATGTGCGACGGCAGCTTCAACGTGGTCGAGGCCGCGCGGCTGGCCTGCGTGCGGCGCGTGGTGGCGGCGTCGTCGGCGTCGATCTATGGTCTGGCCGACAGCTTTCCGACCCGCGAAGACCACCATCCGTACAACAACCGCACCTGGTACGGCGCGAGCAAGGTGATGCTCGAGGGCCTGCTGCGCTCGTACCACGCGATGTACGGGCTGCCCTACGTGGCCATGCGCTACTTCAATGTGTACGGCCCGCGCATGGACATCCACGGCAAGTACACCGAAGTGCTGATCCGCTGGATGGAGCGCATCGCCAACGGCCAGCCGCCGCTGATCCTGGGCGACGGCTCGCAGACCATGGACTTCATCTACATCGACGACGTGGCGCGCGCCAACGTGGCCGCGCTGCGCGCCGATTGCGAGGACGAAGTCTTCAACGTGGCCAGCGGCACCGAGACGTCGCTGGCCGAACTGGCCAGCGCCTTGCTCACGGTGATGGACGCGCAGGGCCTGGTGCCCGAGCACGGCCCCGAGCGCAGCGTCAACCCGGTGCCGCGCCGGCTGGCTTCCACCGAAAAGGCCGAGCGACTGCTGGGCTTTCGATCCGGCGTGCGCCTGCACGAAGGCCTGCGGCATCTGGTGGCGTGGTGGCAAGCCAACCGCGCCGAGGTGGCGTGCGCATGATCCCGAGCGCCAAACCCGTGATGGGCGATGCCGAGGCCGAGGCCGCCGGCCGCGTGATCCGCAGCGGCTGGATCACGCAGGGCCCCGAGGTCGCTGCCTTCGAACGCGAGTTCGCGGACTACGTGGGCGCGCCGCATGCCGCGGCGGTGTCCAACTGCACCACCGCGCTGCACCTGGCGCTGATCGCCGCCGGCGTGAAGCCGCTCGACGAGGTGATCACCGTGAGCCACTCGTACATCGCCACGGCCAACAGCATTCGCTATCTGGGCGCGGTGCCGGTGTTCGTCGATGTCGATCCGGTCACCTTCAACCTGGATGCCACGCAGATCGAGCCGGCCATCACCGCGCGCACCCGCGCCATCCTGTGCGTGCACCAGATCGGCATGCCGTGCGATCTGCGGCACATCCTGCCGATCGCGCGCCGGCACTCGTTGCCGGTGATCGAGGACGCGGCGTGCGCCATCGGCAGCGAGGTGCGCTGGAACGGCGAGTGGGAAAAGGTCGGCGCACCGCGCGGCGATGTGGCGTGCTTCTCGTTCCATCCGCGCAAGGTCATCAGCACCGGCGACGGCGGCATGATCACCACGCGCCACGCCGAGTGGGACCAGCGCTTCCGCCTGCTGCGCCAGCACGCCATGAGCGTGCCCGACACCGTGCGCCACGGATCGAGCCAGGTGATCTTCGAGTCGTACCCCGAGGTCGGCTTCAACTACCGCATGACCGACATCCAGGCGGCGGTCGGTCGCGAGCAACTCAAGCGCCTGCCGGACATCGTGCCCCAGCGCCGGCAACTCGCCAGCCAGTACCACGAGCTGCTGGCCGGCAACCACGGCCTCGATCTGCCGGTGGAGCCGCCGTGGGCGCGCTCCAACTGGCAAAGCTTCAGCGTGGGCCTGCCTGAGCACAGCGACCAGCGCGCGGTGATGCAGTCGATGCTCGAAGCCGGCGTGAGCACGCGGCGCGGGATCATGTGCTCGCACCGCGAGGTGGCCTGCGCCGATCTGCCGCACCGCCACGCGCTGACCCAATCCGAGCGCGCGCAGGATCGCCGCGTGCTGCTGCCGCTGTACCCCGGCCTGACGCTGGCCGAGCAGCAGCACATCGCGCGCGCGCTGATCGATGCGTGCAGCCGTGCGGCCGGTGTGTCGCCGTCGGCGGCCGCAGCCTGATCGGCACGCCGTGAGCGCCGTTCCCGACCTCACCGCGTCACGCGCGGTGGCTGTGGAGCCGTCGGTGCCGAGCGCGGGCTCGGCCAGCGCCGGCTACCGCGGCATCCTCAAGGCCACCGCGCTGATCGGCGGGGCGTCGGCGCTCAACATCGGGGTCGGGCTGGTGCGCACCAAGGTGCTGGCGATGCTGCTCGGGCCGGCCGGCTTCGGCCTGCTGGGCTTGTACGGCTCGATCGTCGATCTGGTGCGCAGCGTGGCGCAGCTGGGCATCAACAGCAGCGGGGTGCGGCAGATCGCCGCGGCCGCGGGCACCGGCGATGCGCAGCGCATTGCCTTCACCGCCGGCGTGCTGCGCCGCGTGTCGCTGCTGCTCGCGCTGCTGGGCGCGGGGCTGCTGGCCGCCGCGTCGAGCCCGCTGGCCACGCTGACCTTTGGCGACGCGCAGCGCGCACCGTCGGTGGCGCTGCTGGGCGCGGCGGTGTTCTTTCGCATCGTCTCGGACAGCCAGGGCGCGCTGATCCAGGGCCTGCGGCGCATCGGGGATTTCGCCGCCGTGGGATTTTTCGGCGCGCTGCTCGGCTCGCTGGCCGGCATCGCGCTGGTCGCGCTGTGGGGCGAGGCCGGCGTGGTGCCGTCGCTGGTGGCGATGGCTGCCGGTGCGGCGCTCGTGTCGTGGTGGTACGCGCGGCGTGTGCCGCTGGCTGCGGTGACGCTGCGCTGGGCCGAGGTGCGGCGCGAGTCGAGCGCGCTGCTCGGTCTGGGTCTGGCCTTCATGGCCAGCGGGCTGATCGTGATGGCCTCGGCCTATGTGGTGCGGCTGATCGTG
Organism: Burkholderiales bacterium; assembly: GCA_947452135.1. Lineage (GTDB taxonomy): Bacteria > Pseudomonadota > Gammaproteobacteria > Burkholderiales > Burkholderiaceae_C > PBB1. Next base: position 62,261 of record CANGBT010000002.1, on the reverse strand, counting down.
CTGCGCCACGACGGGCTCGAAGCGGCCGGCTACTACCAGGCCGCCTGGACGCTGGGTGGTCTGTATGTGGGCTTCGTGCTGCAGGCGATGGGTGCGGACTTCTACCCCCGGCTGGTCGCGCTGATCCACGACAACGCGCGAAGCAACCAGGTGGTCAACGAGCAGGCACAGGTCAGCTTGCTGCTGGCCGGCCCCGGCATGGCGGCCACGCTCACGCTGGCCTCGCTGGTGCTTGCGGTGTTCTACAGCCCGGCTTTCGGCGAGGCGGCCGAAACGCTGCGCTGGGTGTGCCTGGGCATGACGCTGCGGGTGGTCACCTGGCCGATGGGTTTCATCATCGTGGCGCGCGGCGACCAGCGGCTGTTCTTCATCACCGAGCTGGCCTGGGGGCTGGTGAGCGTCGGCCTGGCCTGGGTTCTGGTGGGCCGCTACGGGCACCGCGGCGCGGGCATGGCGTTCTTCGGCTCGTACGTGTTTCACGCGCTGATGCTGTATCCGATCGTGAGGTCGCTCAGCGGCTTTCGCTGGTCGGGCGACACCGCCGCCAGCGTGGGCGTGTTCGGCGTGTCGGTGGCCGCGGTGTTTGCGGCCTTCGAGTGGTGGCCCGTGGCCTGGGCGCTGGCTGCCGGCGCGCTGATCACGCTGGCCAGCACGGTCTATTCCCTGCGCGTGCTGCTGCGGCTCGCGTCGCCGCAGCACCTGCCGGCCTCACTGCGCCGCTTGCTCGGCGCGCTCCGCATGCACACACAAGGACCCCCATGAGCGACCTGTCCACCCCGCTGTGGCAACCCGCCACCGAGCCCGTCGTGCGCACCGCCGTCCCCGCGACGGTGCCGTTGGTGCCGCCCCATGCCGGGCCGACCGCGCAGGCGCACCAGCGCTTTTGCGGCGTGCTCGATCTGGCCGAAGCCCGGCTGCTGGCGGGCGACCTGCCGGCCGCCGCCGCGCTGGCCAAGCTGGCCACCAACGAGGCGTTTCCGGCCACGGTGGGGCTGTTCGGCTCGCCGCGGCTGGAGCGGCTGCTCATCGAGATCGGCCGGCGCATGCCGGCACCCGACGCGGCGGTGCCCCCTGCGCTGCGAGGCGAGCGCCGCCAGGTGCTGCACGTGCTGACCTATGCCAAGCCGATCGGCGGCGACAGCCGCTACGCCTGGCGCTGGATGGAACTGGACGGCGACAGCTGCCATTCGGTGGCGCTGACCAGCCAGCAGGAAGTCGCCGGCACCTACGAGGTTCCGGGCGCGCTCACCCGCGCGGTGCACTCGTCGGGCGGTGCGGTGCACACGCTGGGCGCGCCGGTCACCGAGCCGCTGGCGCAGGCGCGCCAGCTGCGCGCGCTGTGCCAGCAGGCCGATGTGGTGGTGCTGCACCTGTACCCGTACGACATCGTGCCCATGCTGGCGCTGGCCAGTGGCTGCGACTCGGCGCGCGTGCTGCTGGTCAATCACTCGGATCACACCTTCTGGGTGGGTGCCGGCGTGGCCCACGGCATCGCCCACCTGCGCAGCCAGAACGATGCCTTCCTGGCCCAGCGGCGCGGGCTGGATGTGGAGCGACGCATGCTGCTGCCCATACCGATACCCACACCGCCACCGGCGCTGGCCATGGGCCGGCGCGAGGCCAAGCGCCGACTCGGGCTCGACCCCGACGGCGTGCTGCTGCTGACCATCGCGTCGCCCTTCAAGTACAGCGCGCCGGGTCAGGTGGGGCTGCTCGATCTGGTGACGCCGGTGCTGGCCAGCCGGCCCCATGTGCACTTCATGGCGGTGGGCCCGTCGGACCACGGCGACTGGCATGCCGCGAGCCTGGCGTGCGACGGGCGCATCCTGGCACTGGGCCGGCGCTGGGACAACGACGTGCTGTTTGCCGCAGCCGACGTGTACCTCGACTCGGTGCCGTTCTCGTCGATCACCTCGCTGCTCGAAGCCGGCTGCCACGGTCTGGCGCTGCTGGGCTACCGCGGCCTCGACGAGGACATGCGGCTGCTCGGCCCGGGCGCGCCGGGCATCGACGAGACGATGGAAATGGCCAGCGTGCCGGCGGCTTATCAGGTGTGCCTCGAGCGCCTGATCGACGACGCCGCGCTGCGTGAATCGCGTGGCGAGCTGGCGCGCCGGCGCATCGACGAGTTGCACGGCGGCGACGGCTGGCGCAGTGCGCTGGCTGCCGTGTACGCGCAGCTCGACGCCACGCCCGAGCGCGGCTGCGTGGGCGAGCAAGGCGACGTGGCGCAGACCACCAGCCTCGACGGTGCGCTGGCGCGGCTGTTCGGCTCGGTGACCGACCCCCACCGCAGCGCGCGCCTGGTGCGCCACTGCCTCACGCCCCTGCCGTACGCCTCGCGCGTGCGGCTGGCGGTGCAGCTCGGCGCACTGGGCTTCAAGACCAACGTGCTGACCTGCCTGCCGCCGCCGCTCGACGGCTGGGCGCGCCGCTTCAAGCGGCGCCTTGACCGCAGCGACCCGCCACCCGCCCATCCACAGGACCGCGCATGAAGATCCTTGTCGCCATCGCCAGCCACGGCCATCGCAACGACGCCTATTTGCAGCAGCTGCTCGACGAGTACGCCGCGATGCCGTACGACGTGCACGTGGTGGTGGTGTCCAACGAGCCGCGCGATCTGGGCCCCGATGTGGAAGTGCTGGTGGGCGCACCCACCGGCAACCCGTGGTCGCTGCCGTTCGCTCACAAGAGCGTCTTTGCCGAGCGGCTGGAGCAGCACGACCTGTTCATCTACTCGGAAGACGACACGCTGATCACGCAGGACCACATCGAGGCGTTCCTGTGGGCCAGCTCGGTGCTCGAGCCCGACGAGATCGCCGGCTTCCTGCGTTCGGAGCGCGGGCCCGACGGCACGCTGTACTACTCGACCATCCACAACCACTACCACTGGGACGTCAACTCGGTGCGCTGGCGCGGCGGCGAGACGTTCGCCCACTTCACCAACGAGCACGGCGCGTGCTACTTGCTCACGCGCTCGCAGCTGCGCCGCGCCATCGCCTCGGGCGGCTTCAACGTGCCGCCGCACGAAGGCAAGTACGACTTGCTGGTGTCGGCGGCCACCGACCCGTACACGCAGTGCGGCTTTCGCAAGCTGGTGTGCATTTCGCAGCTGCCGCGCTTCACCTGCCAGCACCTGACCAACCGCTACATCGGGCGCACCGGCATCTCGGCGCAGCTGCTCGCGCCGCAGCTCGCCGCGCTGATGGAAACCGAGCCCGGCCAGCCCGAGGCGAGCGGCGCGGTGCGCGTCGAGCCGCGGCTGCCCAGCGCGCGCTGGATCAAGTCGTACTACGAGCCGTGCCGCGACGACCTGATCGCGCTGCTGCCCGCCTCGGCCAAGAGCGTGCTGTCGATCGGTTGCGGCTGGGGTCGCACCGAGCAGGCGCTGCTCGAGCGCGGCATCGCGGTCACCGCCGTGCCGCTCGACCGGGTGATCGGCCGGCTGGCCGCCGATCACGGCGTGCGCGTGCTGCCGTGCGGCTTGCAGGCCGCGCCCGCTGCGCTGGCCGGCGAGCAGTTCGACGCGCTGCTGATCTCGGGGCTGATCCATCTGGTCGATGACCCGGTGGCGCTGCTGAGCAGCTACCGGCAACTGCTGCGGCCCGACGGTCTGGCGATCGCGAGCTTTCCGAACCTCGAGCACGCCTCGGTGCGCTGGCGGCGCTTCCGTCGTGCGCCCAACCTCGAGCATCTGGGTGACGCCGCGCGCAGCGGCATCCACATCACCTCGCCGGGTCTGGTGCGCCGCTGGCTGGAGGGCGCCGGCTATGCGATGACGCAGCTCGAGCCGCAGGTGTCGGGCCGCTGGCGCCGTTACCACCGCGCCACGCTGGGACTGCTGGGCGGCCTGTGGGCGGGCGACTACGCGGTGGTGGCGCGTCCGCGCGTGTCGGGCCTGGCGGCAGCAAGGAGCGTGTGATGGGCGAGCTCAACCCGGCCGGCATGCTGTTCGTGGCTGTGGCGGTCTTGCTGACGTTCATGCTGCCGCGGCGCTGGGCGGCGTTGCCGCTGCTGGCCGGTGCGCTGCACATGCCGTTCGGGCTGGGCGTGGTGATCGGGCCGTTCAACGTGTACGTGATCCGGCTGCTGCTGGTGGCCGCGCTGGCGCGGCTGGTGGTGCGGCGCGAGGGGCTGAGCGGCGAGTTGCACGCGCTCGATGCGGCGATGCTGGTGTGGGCCGTGTGGGCGGTGTTTTCTGCCATCTTTCACGACGACGTGGCGGCCGCGCTGAAGTTCCAGAGCGGCATGGCGTTCAACGCGTGCGCGTGCTACTTCGTGCTGCGCGTGCTGTGTCCCACGCTCGATGACGCCCGGCGGCTGTGCGCCATCGCGGTGCTGCTGATGGTGCCGGTGGCCCTCGAGATGACGATCGAGCAGTTCGGCGCGCACAACCTGTACTCGGTGTTTGGCGACACCATCGACGTGCCGCAGATGCGCTTCGGGCGGCTGCGCGCGCAAGGACCGTTCGCGCACGCCATCCTGGCCGGCACGGTGGGCGCGGTGTGGCTGCCGCTGGCCGCCGCGCTGTGGCCCTCGCACCGCCGCATCGCACTGGTGGGTCTGGCGGCGTGCGTGGTGATGATCCTGGCGTCGGCATCGAGCGGGCCGGTGCTTGGCGGTCTGGCCGGTGCGGCCGCGCTGGCGCTGTGGCCGGTGCGCCAGCACCTGAGCGCGGTGCGCTGGTCGGTGTTGGCCGGGCTGCTGGCGTTGTCGGCGGCCATGAGCGCGCCGGTGTACTACCTGCTCGCGCGCATCGACCTGGCCGGCGGCAGCACCGGCTGGTACCGCGCGCGGCTGATCGAGTCGGCCTTCGAGCACATCAACGAATGGTGGCTGGGCGGCACCGATGTGACCGCGCACTGGATGCCGATCGCGCTCGACAAGACCCACGTCGACATCACCAACGAATACCTGCACATGGGCGTGGTGGGCGGCGTGCTGCTGATGGGGCTGTTCGCGTTGATCCTGGTCATCGCGTTTCGCCGCGTGGGCCGCACGCTCGAGCAGGCCGGCACCAGTACGCAAGACCCGCGCGGCTGGTTCGCCTGGGCGCTGGGAGCCTCGCTGTTTGCGCATGCGGTCTCGTTCATGTCGGTGTCTTATTTCGATCAGTCCTTCGTGGCGCTCTACCTGACGCTGGCGGCCACCGCCGCCATGGCCGTCGACACGGCCACACAGCCCGCCGCGCGCGAGGCCGAGTCCGATCACGCCAGCTGGACCGGCGCGGTGCCGCGCGGTGCCTCGGTGGCGCTGGCCAACCGCACGTTCAACTGAAAACCTCACGAGGTGCCACCATGAAACCGACCCGGGTGCTGTTGCTGGGCGCCACGCTGGACAGCGACAACCGCGGCATTGGCGCGCTGGCCATGGGCGCGCTGACCATCCTGCGCCACCGCTTCCCCGGCTGCGACATCCGGCTGGTCGACTACGGCCACGAGGCCACCACCAGCCGCGTCACCGTGGGTGGCGAGGTGGTCGACATCCCGCTGGTGAACCTGCGCTTCTCGTGGAAGCCCTGGCTGCCCAACAACATCGTGCGCTTGCTGCTGGTCGCCGCGCTGCTGCGCTGGGTCGGCCCCGAACGGCGCGATCGCATCCTGGCGGGCAACCCCTGGCTCGAGCAGCTGGCCCGAGCCGACATGGCGGTGGCGGTGTCGGGCGGCGACAGCTTCAGCGACATCTACGGGATGGGGCGGTTTTTCTACATGGTGCTGCCGCAGTGGCTGGTGCTGCTGCTGAACCGTCCGCTGGTGCTGCTGCCGCAGACCATCGGTCCGCTGCGCTCGCGGCTGGCGCGCTGGGTCGCGGCCCACATCGTCAAGCGCTCGCAGCTGTCGTACTGCCGCGAGGTGGGTGGCGTGCGTGAGGCGGTTGCGGCGCTGGGCCTGGACGCCTCACGCCACCAGGTGGTGTTCGGCTACGACATGGGTTTTTTGCTCGAGCCGCGCCCGCCCGCCGGGCTGGCGCTGCCCGACGAGGACCGCGCGAACCGGCCGCGCCCGCTGGTGGGGCTCAACGTGAGCGGCCTGCTCCACATCGGCGGCTACGGCGGCAACAACGCCTTCGCGCTGAAGTGCGACTACCCTGAACTCATCGAGCGCGTGCTCGCGCTGCTGATCGAAACGCGTGGCGCCAACGTGCTGCTGGTGCCGCATGTGTTTGGCAGCGCCGCCGAGAGCGACACCATTGCCATCGACGCGCTTTACGACAAGTGGGCCGCGCGCTATCCGGGGCGGCTGTCCCGGGTCACCGCGCCGCTCGATCAGGCCGAGATCAAGTACGTGATCGGCCAGTGCGACCTGTTCGTGGGCTCGCGCATGCACGCGTGCATCGCGGCGCTGTCGCAGGCGGTGCCTGCGGTGGGCATCGCCTACAGCCAGAAGTTCGCCGGCGTGCTGGCCAGCGTGGGCGCCGGGCAGTGGGTGGCCGATCCGCGCAGCATGGCGATCGAGCCCATCGTGCGCATGGTTGATGCCGCCTTCACGCAGCGTGAGATCCTCCGTGCGCAGCTGGCCCGCACCATGGTGGGCGTCAAGCGCCAGGCGCTCGATGTGCTGGCGCCGGTGGCACTGACACCGGTGGCGGCCAGGCCGGCGGGGGCGTTCGCATGATCGCGATTCGCAACGCCACCGACGTGGCGCGCTCGAACCTGTGCAACGGCTGCGGTGCGTGCGTCTACGCCTGCAGCGACGGCCGGCTGGAGATGCACGACTTCGTGGCGCACGGGCTGCGCCCGGTGTTCGTGGATGTCGATGCGCAGACCCCGGCCGTCACGACAGGTGCCATCGCGGGTGGTGCGACCGCCCGCATCGCCGCTGTCACCGCCACCGCCACCGACGCCTGCGCCAGCTGCAACGACTGCGTCACCGTGTGCCCGGGACTCGGCATCGACCATGAGCCGGGTTGGGCGATGGCCGACACGCTGGGCGCGCTGCGCGAGAGCTGGGGCCCGGTGCTCGAGGTGTGGGAAGGCTTTGCCACCGACGGCGCACTGCGTCTGGCCGGATCGTCGGGCGGACTGGCCAGCGCGCTGGCGCTGTTTGCCGTGCAGCAGCAGGGCATGCGCGGCGTGGTGCACGTGGGTGCGGATGACGAGGTGCGCTACCTCAACGCCAGCCGCTTCAGTCGCACACCGGCCGAATTGCTGGCGGCCACCGGATCGAAGTACTCGCCGGCCTCGCCGTGCGATCAGCTGCAAGCCATCGAGGACGCCGGCGGGCCGTGCGTGTTCATCGGCAAGCCGTGCGACGTGCAGGGCCTGCGCAAGGCGCAAAAGCTGCGCCCCGCGCTCGATGCCAACGTGGGCCTGGCGATTGGCATCTTCTGCGCCGGCACGCCCAGCACGCAAGGCACGCTCGATCTGCTGGCGCAGCACGGCATCGACGCCGATCAGGTGGCCGAGATCCGCTACCGCGGGCGCGGCTGGCCGGGGCTGTTTTCGGTGCGCATGAAGGGTGACGAAGGCCAGACCGGCGAGGGCGGCTGGCGCGATCTGGCCACCTACGCCGAGGCCTGGGGCTTCTTGCAGAAGTACCGGCCGTTTCGCTGCCACCTGTGTCCCGACGGCACCAGCGAGTTCGCCGACCTGTCGTGCGGCGACCCCTGGTACCGCGAGATCGCCGAAGGCGAAGCCGGCCGCTCGCTGCTGCTGGTGCGCACCGAGACCGGCCGGCGCCTGGTGCGCGCGGCGGTGGCCGCCGGTGTGCTGTCGCTCGAGGCGGTCTCGCCCGAGGTGCTTTTGATGTCGCAGCGCGAGCTGCAGCGCAAGCGCGGCGCGATCTGGGGCCGGCTGCTCACGCTGCGCACGGCGGGCATCGCGGCGCCGCGCTACAGCGGCTTTTCGCTGCTGGCCAACTGGTTGCGCATCCCGCTGGGGCACCAGCTGCGCTCGCTGGTGGGCACCGCGCGGCGCATCGTCTCGCGCGGCTACGCGCGCGGCGTGGTGCTCCAGCCGCAGCGCGCCACACCACCGATGGAGCGGTCTGCGTCATGAGTTCCACCAGCGCCTTCGTGAGCACCATGCCGATGCCCATCCATGCCTGCATGCTGGCCTACACCTTCTACGAGAACGATGGCCGGGTGATCCGCTACGCCGAGGCGCTGGCCAACGAGGGTGCGCGTGTCGACGCCATCGTGCTGCGCCGCGAAGGGCTGCCAGCCGAGGAGTTGATGAACGGCGTGCGGGTGCTGCGCATCCAGGGCCGCGAGAAGAACGAGCGCGGCAAGGGCGCTTACCTGCTGCGGGTGCTGCGGTTTTTCGTCAACTCGATGATCGAGATCACGCGCCGGCATGTGGAGCAGCCCTACGACCTGATCCACGTGCACTCGGTGCCTGATTTCGAGGTGTTCGCCGCTTTTGTGCCCAAGCTGCTCGGTGCCAAGGTGGTGCTCGACATCCACGACATCGTTCCCGAGTTCTATGCCGCCAAGTTCAAGGTGAGCGAGCAGTCGCTGGTGTTTGCCGCGCTCAAGCGCGCCGAGCGCTGGTCGGCCGCGTTTGCCGACCACGTGATCGTGGCCAACGACCTGTGGCTGGAGCGGATCACCGAGCGTTCGAGCCGCGCCGACAAGTGCTCCGCGATGATCAATTACCCCGACGCGGGCATCTTCGACCCGCGCTTGCGCGAGCGAGCTGACGACGGGCGCTTCGTGGTGATCTACCCCGGCACGCTGAACTGGCACCAGGGGCTGGACATCGCCATCGCGGCTTTTTCGAAGGTGTGCGAGCAGGCACCCTCGATGGAGCTGCACATCTACGGCGAAGGTCCGGCCAAGCCGCAACTGCAGCGGCTGGTGGCCGATTTGCGGCTGGGTGCGCGGGTGAAGCTGATGCCGCCGTTGCCCATCCGCGAGATCGCCGCGGTGATGGCCAACGCCGATCTGGGCGTGGTGCCCAAGCGCAACGACTCGTTCGGCGGCGATGCGTTCAGCACCAAGACGCTCGAGTTCATGTCGCTGGGCGTGCCGCTGGTGGTGGCCGACACGCGCGTGGACCGCTTCTATTTCGACGACTCGCTGGTGCGTTTTTTCCGTGCCGGCGACTCCGACGATCTGGCGCGCGTGCTGCTCGACGCCTACGCCAACCGGCGGCGCAGCGCCGAGATCAGCGCACGCGCGCAGGCCTTCGCCGGGCGCAACAGCTGGGCCGAGAAAAAGGCCGATTACCTGGACATCGTGGGGAGGCTGCTCAATGGGTGAATCCGCAACTTCGAACTTCAGACTCGACCGCTGGCTCACGCTGGGGCTGGCCAGTCCGTGGCGGCGTCACCGGCCGGCGCCGTCGGGCCACCGCGTGCGCATCCTGATGTATCACAGCATCTCCCGGCGCGTCGACGACCACGCCCACCCGTACTACCGCACGGTGACCACGCCCGAGCGCTTTCGCGAGCACATGGAACTGCTGCGCGACGACGGCCACCGGGTGATGTCGCTGGCCGATGCGTTGCAGTGGATCCGCACCCCGGTGCTCGACGATGGCGCTGAGCAGCCCTCGCCGGTGGTGGTGACCTTCGATGACGGCTTTGCCGATTTCTTCACCCAGGCGTTTCCGGTGCTCGACGCGCTGAAGATTCCGGCCACGGTGTTTCTGGCCACCGGTTGCCTGAACGGGCGCTTCGTGAACGGCCAGCCCTGCCTGCGCCGCTCCGAGGTGGCCGAGCTGGCCGCGCGCGGGGTGAACTTCGGCTCGCACACCGTGTCGCATCCGCGGCTGGTGCACCTGAGCCAGACCGAGATCGACAAGGAACTGCTGCGCTCGCGGCACGACATCGAGCAGATCACCGGTGCGCCGGCCACGCTGTTTTCGTACCCGTACCGGTTCCCCGAGGAAGACGCTCGGTTCACCGCCCGGCTGGCCGGGCAGTTGCGGCGCAACGGCTACGAGGGGGGCGTGACGACCTCGATCGGCAGTGCCAGCGCCGACGACGAGCCCTTGTTTCTCAAGCGGTTGCCGGTCAACGACGATGACGATGCGCAGCTGTTTCGCGCCAAGCTGGAGGGTGACTACGACTGGCTGCACGGCGTGCAACTGGCCAGCAAGCGCTGGCGCCAGTGGACCCACGCGAGGGCGGCGGCATGAGCGCGGCCGCTGAGATGAGCGTGGGTGCGGCCGCTGCCGGCAGCCAGCAGCCTGCGCGGGCCCGTCGCGCGCCCTATGTGGTGATCACGCCGGCGCGCAACGAGGCGGAATTCATCGAGCACACCTTGCGATCGATGGTGGCGCAAACGGTGCCGCCGCTGCGCTGGGTGGTGGTGGATGACGGATCGACCGACCGCACCGCCGAGATCGTGGCCGGCTACGCGGCGCGCTTCGACTTCATCCGCCTGGTGCGCATGGTGCGCGACCCGAAGCGCGACTTCGCCAAGAAGGTGGGCGCGTTCAATCGCGGGCTGGACGAGTTGCACGATGTCGAGTTCGACTTCATCGGCAACATCGACGCCGACATGTCGTTCGGGCCCGAGTACTTCGACCGGGTGCTGGCCTCGTTTGACCACGAACCGCGGCTGGGCATTGCGGGCGGCATCGTCTACACGCGGTTCACCGACACCTTCAAGACCTACGACTACACGAGCGACAGCGTGGGCGGCAAGGTGCAGCTGTTTCGCCGCCAGTGCTTCAACGACATCGGCGGCTACCGCGCGCTGCCGTGGGGCGGCATCGACGCGACCGCCGAGATCATGGCGCGCATGCACGGCTGGACGGTGCGCAAGACGCTCGAGGCGCCGGCCTACGAGCACCGCCCGACCGGCTTCGCCTACGGCAACCCGCTGCAGATCAAGTTCTTCGAGGGGCGGCGCTTCTATTCGCTGGGCTACGACCCGCTGTTCTTCGCGCTGCGCTGCGTGTCGCGCGCGACCGAATACCCGTTCGTGCTGGGCAGCGGTGTGGCGCTGGCGCGCTATGCGTGGGCGCTGGTGCGCCGCGAGGCCCATGCGCTGCCGGACGACGTGGTGCGCTTTCTGCGCACCGAGCAGCGCGGCAAGCTGCGCCAGCGGCTGCGCTTTTGGGCCCAGCCGTGAGTGCGATGTCACCCTTGAAAGGCGCCCATGTGCGGCATTTGCGGAATCCTTGAGCTGCGCGGCGGCCTGGCCGACGCGGACATCGTCATGCGCATGAGCGACGCCATCGCCCACCGCGGCCCCGACGGCGTGGGCGCGCTGGCCGACGGACCGGTGGCGCTGGGCCACCGGCGACTGAGCATCATCGACATCGAAGGCGGCCAGCAGCCCATCGCCAACGAGGACCGCACGGTGCAGGTGGTGTTCAACGGCGAGATCTACAACTTCATCGAGCTGCGCACCGAGCTGCAGGCGCTGGGCCATCAGTTCCACACGCGCAGCGACACCGAGGTGATCGTGCACGCCTGGGAGCAGTGGGGCAGCGACTGCGTGAAGCACTTCAACGGCATGTTTGCCTTTGCGCTGTGGGACCGCACCCAGCGCCGGCTGTTCCTGGCGCGCGACCACCTGGGCGTCAAGCCGCTGTACTACGCGGTGCTGGGCACGCAGCTGGTGTTCGCCTCGGAGATCAAGGCGCTGCTGGTGCATCCGCTGTGCCCCCGTGACGTGGATCTGGAGGCCATGGGCGACTTGTTCACCTTTCGCTACGTGCCGTCGCCGCGCACACTGTTTCGCGGAATCATGAAGCTGCCGCCGGGCCACTGGATGATCCTGGGCGGCGGCGAGATGCGCATCGAGCGCTACTGGAACTGGGTGCCGGTGCAGCGTGCCGCCGCCCCCGAGTCCGAGCTGATCGAGGAGTACCAGCAACTGCTGCAAGACGCGGTGAAGCTGCAGTTGCGCAGCGACGTGCCGCTGGGGCTGTTCCTGAGTTCGGGCGTGGACTCGGCGCTGCTGCTGGCCATCATGACCGAGCAGCTCGCCACGCCGGTGCACACCTTCACCATCGGCTTCGACGGCGGCGAGGCCACCAACGAGGTGGACGATGCGCGCGCGCTGGCGCAGCAGTTCGGCGCCCACCACTCGTTCGAGATGCTCGGGCCGGCCGACTACCAGCGCCACTTCGAGCGCTACATGACCGACGTGGAAGAGCCGGTGGGCAACGAGACCGCGGCGGCGTTCTACTTCGTGGCCAGGCTGGCCGGGCGCGACGTCAAGGTGGCGTTGACGGGGCAGGGCGCCGACGAACCGTGGGCCGGCTACGGGCGGCATCTGGGTGCGCGGCTGTCGGGGCCGTACAGCCGGCTGCCGGGCGCGTTGACGGGTGCGGTGTCCTCGCTGGTGTCGCTGCTGCCGGGACGGCACGAGCGGCTCAGCCGCGGTGCCGAGTCGCTCGGCGAGCCCGACATGCTGCGTCGCCTGGCGCGCATGTATTCGTTTTTCAGCGCCGACGTGAAGAGCGATCTGTTTCGCGGCGCGATGAAGCAGGCGCACGAGCTCGATCCGTATGGCTCGCGCTTTGCGCTGGCGCATCTGCAAAACGACGTGGCGCACCTCGATCCGCTCACGCAGATGCTCTACATCGACACGCGCAGCAACCTGCCCGACGACTTGCTGATGGTGGGCGACAAGACCTCGATGGCCAACTCGATCGAAGTGCGCGTGCCGTTTCTCGATCGGCGGCTGGTCGAGTTCGTGGAAAGCCTGCCGCCGTCGCTCAAGCTCAAGGGACTGACCGGCAAGTACCTGCACAAGCGCGCCGCCGAAAAGTGGTTGCCCCCGAAGCGCGTGCACGCGCCCAAGAAGGGCTTTGCCAACCCGGTCGAGCACTGGATGCGCACGAGCATGCGGCCGTTCATCGAAGAGTGCCTGCTCAGCCCCGAGTCGTCGATGCGGCTGTACTTCAACCAGGCACACATCGCACTCATGCTCAAGCGCGACCGCGAGGGGCACGACCAATTCCGCCGCCACATCTACCTGCTGCTGTCGGTGGAGCTGTGGCACCGCGCTTTCATCCGCCGCTGAGACCGAAACGCCATGGACCTGTCGATCATCATCGTGAACTGGAATTCGGTCGGCTACCTGAGCGACTGTCTGCGCAGCGTCGAGTACGAGATGCGCGACAGCCTGCTCTCCTTCGAGGTGGTGGTCATTGACTCGGCCTCGTACGACGGCTGCGACCGCTTCCTGCACGAGCACCACCCGCGCGTGCGTTTCGTTCAGTGCAACCGCAATCTGGGCTTCGGGCGCGCCAACAACCTGGCGTTCGAGTCGAGCCGAGGTGATGCGGTGCTGTTCCTGAACCCCGACACCGAGGTGGTCGGCCCGGCGATTGCCACACTGCACCGGCGGCTGCGCGAGTTGCCTGATGCGGGCGTGGTGGGTTGCCGGCTGCTCAACAGCGACGGCAGCTTGCAAACCAGCTGCGTGCAGTCGTTCCCGACGCTGCTCAATCAGGCGCTCGACTTCGAAGGGCTGCGCCAGCGCTGGCCGGCCTCGTGGCTGTGGGGCACCGCGGCGCTGTACGCCGGCAACCCGGCGCCGCAGTCTGTGGAGGCGCTCGCGGGCGCTTGCGTGATGCTGCGCCGCGAGGTCTTCGCGCGCATCGGCCGTTTCAGCGACGAGTACTTCATGTACGCCGAAGACATCGACCTGTGCCACAAGGCGCACGCCGCCGGGCTGGTGAACTACTACGTGCCCGAGGTCAGCGTGATCCACCACGGCGGCGGCTGCTCGCAGGAAGCACCGAGCAATTTCTCGGTGGTGCTCATGCGCGAGTCGATCTGCCGCTACCTGGCCAAGACGCGCGGGCGTTTTTATGGCGAGCTGTACCGCGCATCGATGCTGGGCGTGGCGCTGCTGCGGCTGGCGGCATTGAAGGCGCTGGCGCTGCGCGGTCGGGCGGCCGTGGCGCCAGAGCCGGCTGCGCGGCGCAAGTGGCTCGCCGTCTTGCGTTGGAGCGTGCGCCGCCAGACCACCGTGCGGCAGTTCGAGCCGGCCGGCTGAGCCGCACGCCCTGTTTCTCAACCCACCAAGGTGCCTCCATGAACCTGAGCCACACGCTGCCCGACTTCAGCTGCATGATGAAAGTGGGCCAGCTGCGCCACATCCAGTCCACCCGCGAGTCGGGCGCGTTCTGGAACCCCGACACGCTGGTGTGGCAGTTTCTGTCGCCGGCGCAGCGCTGGAGCTGCCTGTGGCGCGGCCGGCTGCTGCTGCAGCGGCTGCGCGCCGACCCGTTCTATGACTACGTGCTGGCGCGCACGCGCTACTACGACGAGGTGTTCGTCGATGCGCTGTGCGCCGGCGCGCAGCGCGTCATCAACGTGGGCTGCGGCAGCGACACGCGCGCCTACCGGTTTGCGCACCTGCTCGCCGCGAAGGGCATCCGCGTGCTCGAGTGCGATCAGTCCGGCGCCATCGAGGCCAAGCAGGCGATTGCCCGGCGCCGCTTGCCGGCCGACCACGTCGACTACGCCAGCATCGACCTCAATGACGGCGCGTGGCCGCAGCTCGAGGCCAACCTGGCGGCGCAGCCGGCGGGCCCCGTGCTGGTGCTGATGGAAGGCGTGAGCCCGTACGTCAACACCGATGCGTTCACCGCCTTCTTGCGCTTGCTGGCCACGCGGCTGGCCGCGGGCAGCCGCATCGCCTACGACTACAAGATCCGCGGCGTGCGCGATGGCTTCGGCCTGGAAGGGCGCACCAGCGATCCGTTTCGGTTGTCGACGTGCGTGAGCGAGCTGGCGGACTTTCACCGCTCGCTGGGCCTGCGCCTGGTGCACAGCGAAACCAGCGCGGCGCTGACGGCGCGGCTGCTGCCGCCCACCGCCACGCGCCAGGCCCGGGTGTTTGCGCACGACGCGCTGGTGCAGCTCGAGGTGCCGCCTCAGGCGTAAAAAAACCCCGCAGCGAACTGCGGGGTTGTCGTCAGGCCGGTGGGCTCAGTTCACTTGACCTGCAAGCTGCTGGGCGCCTGCACGGCCGCCGCCTGGCTGGAGAACTCGAGCACGCCACGGTCGAACACGCCATCGGCACCACGGACCGTGCCGTTCATGTCGATGTTGTAGGGCGCAGCCAGCGCGAGGCCGCCGATTGGGGCTTTCAAGGCCCAGTTGCCCGAGATCCACGGCTGCGCATCCACAAACGGCGAGGCAGTGCCGTTGATGTCGTGAGGGCCGCGCGCTCCGCTGCCGCCGTTGCCGGCGAACCAGTTGTAGTCGGCGGTCGTGACCCCGTTGGCACCCACGTCGGTGGACTGGTTGTTGAACCAGATGTTGTTCTCGGCGACGTAGTTCACCGAGTTCTGCGAGGTGAATGCCGCCGTGAACGAGCCGTTGCGGATGTTGGCCACCACGTTGTTGTAGACGTGCCAGTTGCTGGCCTGCACCGCGATGGGTGAACCGCCCGCGTCATAACGGTTGAACAGGACGCCGGTATTGATGATGCCGTCCATGTATTTTCCGGTGTGATAGAAAATATTACCGTAGACATCCCAGTTATTAGCCACGCCCTTGCTGTTGACAATGGCAATCACCCCGGTTCCAAGAATATCTTCGAACAGGTTATGTCGAACGGTCACATTGCTGTCGGCACCGGCTGACCACGCTTCGCGGTGTTCGGCGTTGCCGTTTCGCGCGAATTTCGAATACTCGAGCAACATGCCGCTGCCACTGGCCGGCCAGGTCAGGATCATGGTGCGCGAGGTGTCGTGCAAGAAGCAGTACGACACCGTGATGTTGGAGAACTTGTTGACCAGGTACAGCAAGTCGGTGTCCGAGGTTTCCGCGCGGCCGCCACCCTGGATGTCGACGTGGCGCAGCGTGATGTCCGACAACACGGCCGGGAAGTCGATGGTGTGATACGTGGCTTGCACCTTGAAACCGAAGCCGGTTTCCCAGTTGCCCGGCCCGCCGCCCGTCACGCCGTCGAACACGTGATAGCTGGTCTTGAACGCCAGCCCGTTGAACAACGCCTGGGTGGTGCCGTAGGCGTCCGACCAGCCGGTGGCCACACCGTGGTCGGCCACGGTGGCTTTTCTCACGGTGATGGGCGTCGTGCCGGAGACGGGGGTTGAAAACGTGTAGCTGCCATAACTTCCACCGGCGAGATAATAAGTATCTCCGCGGGTGAGTGTTGTGGGCATTTTTGAGTATGCATTGGTCCAGTCGGATCCATTATTGAGTCCGGTGGCGCCTGGGCGTACATACTGGTTTGCCGCTTCGGCGCACAAAGGCGCCAGGCACACGGAAAATGCCATTGAATAAATGATTCGTTTCATGTCAATTCCAGTTGATCAGGGAAGTAAACGTGTAGGGGACGCTCAGGGAACCAGCTTGGTGGCTTCGGTCGAATAAGCGCTCTCGCGTCCGGCGGAGTCGACCGCGGTGACCGCGAAGTAATAGGTGAACCCGGTCGGCAGCCCCGTCAGCGTGTACGCGGTGCTCGCCGAGTAGGTGCCGCTGCCCAGGGGCTGGCTGTAGCTGCGCGAGGCGGTTCCGTAATAGATCCGGTAACCGCTGACCGTGCCGGCGGGGGCCGTCCAGCTCAGTGCGGCGGTGTTGGTCGGCGCTGGGGCAGGAGCCGGCGCTGGAGCGGGAGCAGGAGCAGGAGCAGGAGCCGGAGCCGGTGCTGGCGCTGGAGCCGGAGCCGGAGCCGGAGCCGGAGCTGGAGCTGGAGCTGGAGCTGGAGCTGGAGCTGGAGCTGGAGCTGGAGCTGGAGCCGGTGCTGGCGCTGGAGCTGGAGCTGGAGCTGGAGCTGGAGCTGGAGCTGGAGCTGGAGCTGGAGCTGGAGCTGGAGCCGGGGCCGGGGCCGGTGCTGTTGCCGTTGTGGCAGTCGGCGCCGTCAGGTAGGCCGAGATCGGAGAGTTGGTGTAGACCTGTCCGACGACCCACGAAGCGGGCACGGTGGTCAGGTTGGACTGCGAGGTCGTGACCACGCGGCCTCCACCGGAGGCGATGTCGCGGAACTTGACCGTGCCGTAACCGGCCGGTGTCAGCACGGCGATCCAGTAGCGCACGCCGCTGGTGATCTTGATCGGCGCGATGGCCACTGTGTTCCAGGCGCCGGCCTTGGGCGCGGTCAACACGGCGGTGCCCAGCAACTGCGCGGGCTGGCCACCACCGTCGACGTACACGCCGGCAATCACTTTCGTGGCGGTGCTGCCGCCATCGAGGTACAGGTTGAGCGTGTCGGCGGTGCCGGTCGTCGTCGAATAGAACTGGAACGCCTCGGCCTTGCCGGAGGTGTTGGTGTCGACGGCCGGCTGGATCTTGTTGGTGCCGATCAGCAGCGTCGGTGCGGTGGCGGTCTGGGCGTGGGCACTGGACATCAGGGCCGGAGCACCACCGCTGGCGGCAAAGGCGCCAACAATGAGGGAGAAGAGGAGTTTTCGGGGTTGCTTGAGGGTGTCGGTCAGCATGGGTTCTCGATCGGATAGGCAGATGGCTGGTTGCTGCGCTCAGGCGTGTCGCCCGACGCTGCGTTCTTGCCGACTGGCCATCGCACTTCCGCTGGATGCAGATGCAGTGCCGGGCAGCCGTCCTGGCCATTACCCCATCGATCGAGATCCCCCTTGATACAAGTCGAAAGGCCACCCCGGGGGTGGCCGTTCCGTGTGAGCAAATGTGTCTGGCCGGGTTTTTTTCAGCCCCGGCGCCCGGCGTGGTGCGCCCCTGTGCCGAGCGTGTCGCCCGGCAAACCCGCCACGAAAACGCACGGCCGGCCACTTGTAAGCGGCGCTTACAAGTCGGCCGGATCGTCACCGAACTCATGTCCGAAGCTGCGCAGCGTGGCGCTTTGTGGACGGTGATTCGCTGACAGTTGTTACGCTTTTTCTGAATCGCGTTCAGCGAATCAGAAGAATCCGCTAGGCACCAGGATGATGTCGCCGGGCATCACCGGCACATTGGCCGACAGATCGCCGCGCTGCATCAGGTCCTTGAGCCGCACGCTGTAGCGCTTGTCGCCTTGCGAGCTGCGGATCAGCACCGTCTTGTTGCCGTCGGCGAATTCGGTCATGCCGCCGGCTTGCAAGATGGCGTCGAGCACGGTCATGTTCTGGCGGTAGGGCACCGACTGCGGCTTGGCGGCTTCGCCCACGATGCGCACCTGATCAGAGATGTCGCCCTGGAAGCCGGGCACGGTCACGCTGACCACCGGATCGCGCACATAGCGCGACAGTGCCTTTTCGATGTCGCGCGCCACGTCGACGGGGCTGCGCCCGGCGGCTTGCAAGTCGTCGACCAGCGGCGTCGAGATGTAGCCGTCGGGTCGCACCATCACCGTGGTCGACAACTCGGGGTTGCGCCACACCAGCACGTTGAGCGTGTCGCTCGGTCCGATGCGGTAGCGCTGCGGAGCGGCGCTGATCTTGGACGGCGCCGGCTCAGTGGCCGAGTACGAACTGCACGCCGCGAGCACCGCGACGGCCGGCACGACAGCCAGCGCGCCGCTCAGCCATCGCATGGCGCGCACCAAGCGGCCTGAAAACAACATCGTTGTGGGGTGAGTCATGGGTTTGCCTTGTTCGGCCGGACGGGTACGTGGGCATCGTCGGGCTCGGCCATGCCGGCGGCGTTGAGTTCAATCAAGGCGCGGTGTGCGCCACGGGCTGGTCGGTGACTTGCGGTCCGCCGCCGCTCAGATCGACCAGACGAACGCGCAATTCCCAATCGCTGCCGGGGCGCAGTTCGGGCAGCGGCTGCCCGGGCGGCCACGGCTGGGCGCTCCACGCACTCAGCCGCCCCGCCACCAGCGAGCCGCCACGCCACACCGCAAAGTGATCCGGCAGGTACGCAAAGGCCTCATCGCCGTGACCGGCGAGCAGCGGCGCCACGTCGATGCGCGACTCGCCGATGAATTCGCTGTGCCAGTCGCCCACCGACACCGTGCCACGCACGCCGCACAGCGAGCGCCAGCCGGTGTGGCCGCTGCCGGCCTCGCGCACGTCCACGCGGTAGCCGGCCACGCCGCTCAGACCCGGGCACGCATCGGGCGAGCACAGCGCATCGATCTGGCGCTGAACCCACACGAGCACCTGCTCGTCGTCCCAGCCGATCGCGAGGCCCGGGTGGACGCCCGGCGGTGGGGGCTGCGGCAGGCTGGCGCCGAGCGGCCGGAACTCGCGCGAGTGCACCGCGCGCGCGAAGCCGTCGCTGTAGGCCTCGGCCTCGGTGCGCCACGGGTGAGGGCGGGGCGGCGCACCGGCGGCGTCCGCGCGAAACAGCACCGCGGCAAACAGCGGTCGTGCAGCCGAACCCAGCGGAGGGATGCGCACGGCGTGGCCCGGCGCGGGATGGGGCCGCGGTGCGGCCGGCGTCACCTGCAACCAACCGCCTTGCGACAACCGCCCGGCCACATCCCAGCCGGTGAAGTCGGTGTCGATGTCGATCACCAGCCCGAGTGCGCGCGACAGCGCCGGCTGCCGCATCGCGTGCGACAGCACCTCGCCCCATGACAACTGGTGCTCGGAGGCAGTCTTAGGGTCGCTGGCTGATCGGATCAGGCGGTGCGACAAGTCGGCAGTGGAAAGCACCGGCGAGGACCGCTTGGAGGTGCCGCCGCCGGCGCGTGAGCGGCCCGGCACGGCGAGGTCGGTGTCTGGCCGCGCCTGGCGCATCGCTGCCAGCGCAGCCCAGCGGGCGCGTCGCTGCTCGCGCCAGCGCGACAGCGCCTGCGGGTTCGATGGCGGTGGTGTGGGCAGGAACTGCGCGTGCAGCGCGTTGAACAGCTCGACGGCGCGTGGCGCGCCCGGCAGCGTGAAGTCGACCGACAGGTTGCCCGCTGCGCCCGGCGTGAACACATCGCCACCCGACTGCAACTCGAGCCGCAACGCGAGCGGCGCGCCGGCAAACGCCGCGCCTTCGGCCCACAGCGAGGCGTGCAGCGGATCGCCACGGGGCAGCACCAGCAGCGAGGCACTCAGCCGGCAGCCGTCCCAGCGCTGCGGAAACAGCAGGAGCGACAAGCCGGTGCCATCCATCGCCGTCACCGGCTCAGGCGCCGCGCTCGATGGTGATCCCCAGCGGCCAGCCGATGTGCCCATCCGTGTCGAGCAGGCTGCACAGCGGCAGGTGCACGCCGGCGATCAGATCGGCTTCGAGGCGAACGTGGGCGGGTGTGGGGCGACCCGGCAGCACGCGGCAGGGCGACTCGACCGCCAGACTGAGGCACGTCAGCCCATCGAGCACGTCGACCATGGCCTGGCCGCTCGCCACGCCGCCGATGCGAACCGGGCGGTCCCGTTGCGTTCGCAGCTGGACCGCCAGCACCGCGCCGCCGCTGTGGGGCCCATCGGTGGCCAGCGCCATCGGCAGCTCCAGCGCCACGCGCACATCGATGTGCGGCCCGTCGCTGCGCACGCCGATGTCGACCATGGCCAGGCCGGTGTGCGGCCCGGCGGTCAGCGTGGCCGGCGCGGCCTCGCTGCCCAGGCTCAGACCGAAATCGACACCGCCAGGGCAGGCGGTGAGCGTGCCGCCCAGCTTCAGCGTGGCGTTGTGCAGGCGGCCGAATCCCCAGGCCACGTCGCCGATGGCCACGGCGCAGCCGATGTTCAGTTGCCGGCCATCGAACTGCAACGGCACGCTGGCGGGGACCCCCGACCCTCCAGATGCGCCCGAGCTCAGGTTCCACAGCCCCGGCAGCCAGGTGCCGAGCGGCTCGAGCGCCAGGCCCGGGATCAGGCGCGGATGCACCAGTTGCGCTGCGGTGTCCGAATCGGCGCGTTCGGCGTCGAAGGCGAAGGTCAAAAGCCGCTCGCCGTGGGCCTGCACATCGATGGCAAGCGGCCCCTGCGAGACTGACCATCGCGTGTCGTTGAAGGCGATGTCCAGCCCTGCGGCGTCGGACTGCACGGCGTCGCCTCGGTGCAGTTGCAACTGCACCGCACCGGTGTCGACCAGGGTGGCGCTGCGGGCGTCGGGCCAGAGCCGGCGCACATGGAAATGCCAGCCATCAATGCCGAACGTGGGCATCTCGGCATCGGTCAGCATCCAACTGAGGGTGGCTTCGGGTGGCGGAAATTCGGTGTCCGAGTTCAACAGCGCGCACCAGTCGGCGAACTGCACGCGCTGCCCCGGCGGCAGCCGCAGCCGGCCGCATTCACCGCTGCTGGTGACGGCGATGCGCTCGATGCGGGGCTGTGCAAAGTGCAGCCGCTGCGTTGTGGTGTCGTGCAGCAAGCCGTATTCGGTGCGCGGCGGCCCGGATGTCGTCGGCCGCAGCACGTGGAACAGATCGGCCGCATCGGCCACATGCCAGGCGGTATCGCCGCGCGGCTGTATCACCGGCATCGGCTGGCCGGGCGGCAGCGCATGCGCGGCGCGCTGGTGGGCGGCCCGGCGCGTGACGATCCAGCGCCCAGCCGCTGGCAGCACCGGGCTGCCGGCCAGTTCCAGCACCAGATGCCCCAGCCCGTCGGGGCCGCTCAGGTGAGTGGCCCGCAAATGGGTGGCGCGCAGCCACAAGCCGGTGCCGCCCACGTCGATCAGTGCGGCGACATGACCAAGCACGGGTTGGCGCTGCACGGCAGCGACCCAGTCGCCGTCGATCCGGCCCGGTCGGTCGATCACCAGCAGCCCGGACATGCCGTTGCAGGCGATGGCTGCACGTCCTTCGGCAGGCAAGGCGCCTTCGCTCACCCACGATGAACCCGCACCGGACGACAGCCAGGCCACCGCGTCGAAGCGAACTGCGGTGCAACCGCCGGGCGCTGGGGTGGGCTGTTGCCCGTCGGTCTCGACGATGTGCTCGACGTGCAGCAGCCGCTCGACAAGGCCGTGATGCACGCGTGACGCGCCAGAGTCACCCGATTCGTAGGCAGTGAACAGGCTGCCCGACACGGCGCGCCACCGTGGACGTTCGTCGCCGTGTGCACGGTGCGCGCAAACGCGGATGCCCCAAGGCTGGATCACGCCGCGCAGCACGCCGCCGGACCCATCCGGTGCGCCGGACGCACCCGTGGCCACACTCAGGCCACGCGCGCTCTCGAGGCCGTGCCTCGCTGCCAACACCCAATCCTCGAGCACCCGAGCCTCCCGCTCGCAGCCCGATGCTGCGCGGGCAATGTCGAACGGTCAGCCAGCGCGCTCGTTGAGCGTGGTCAATGCCTCTCGCAAGAGCAGACCAGGAGCTCAGAACGGAGCGTCGTCCTTCGGCGGCATGTCAGCCTTGCGGATGCGCACGGCTTTCTTCTTCTCGGGAATGGCCTCCTGCGGGGTCTCGGCCGGTACATCGCCCACGCCCAGGGCGGCAGACAGTGCCGACTCGGGGCTCAGCTCGGTGCCGGTCGCAGCGCTGTCGGCTGGTGCCGCGACGGCGCGGGCGCTGTTGGCGCTCGCCGCATCAGCCTTGATCACACGGGTGTAGGGCGCGAGCGTTTGCACCAGTTGGCCGTAGATCTTCGGGTTGCCGGCGACGACTTCGCGCTGGTACATGAAGTCGGCCTCGCCGGTGAAGTTGCCGATCAGCCCGCCGGCCTCGGTGATCATCAGCGAGCCTGCGGCGATGTCCCAGGGGCTGAGACCGGTCTCGAAGAAGCCGTCGTAGTAGCCCGCAGCGACATAGCAAAGATCAAGCGCGGCGGCGCCCGGGCGGCGCAGACCGGCACAGTTTTGCATCACGGCTTCGAACATCTGCACGTAGCGCCGGAAGTTGTCGCCCTTGCGGAACGGAAAGCCCGTGCCGATGAGCGCTTCGCTCATGCGGATGCGTTTGGACACGCGCAATCGCTTGTCATTGAGAAACGCGCCACGCCCCTTGGACGCGTAGAACAGGTCGTTGCGCGTAGGGTCGTAGACCACCGCTTGCTGCACCTGGCCGCGAAACGCCAGCGCGATCGACACCGCGTAGACCGGAAATCCGTGGATGAAGTTGGTGGTGCCGTCCAGCGGATCGATGATCCACAGGTAGTCGCTGTCCTTGGCCCCATGTTCGCTGCCCGATTCCTCGGCCAGGATGCCGTGGCCCGGATAGGCGCTGAGCAGCACCTCGATGATGGCGCGCTCGGCGGCTTGATCAACCTCGGTCACGAAGTCGTTGGGCGCCTTGCTGCTGACGGTCAGCAAGTCCAGATCAAGGGATGCCCGGTTGATGATGGACCCTGCCGCGCGAGCCGCCTTGATGGCGATGTTGAGCATGGGATGTAGCGCTTGCGACATGGTGCAACCTTGTGGGTGTGTGAGGACTGACAGGAGTAAAGAGCCGCCCGTTCAGGGCGCGAGACGCGTTGGATGCAACCGCCTTCGGATAATGCCGAGTTTAGAGTGCCCCGATGCCCAAGCCCGACGACATGACCGCTGCCACGCCTGATTCGACCCGCTTCGTGCTGATCAACACCAGCCACCCAGGCAACGTGGGTTCGACTGCGCGGGCGATGAAGGTGATGGGCTTCTCGGACCTGGTGCTGGTGGCGCCGCGCTACCCCAACGTCAAGGGCAAGGCCGAGGCGATTTCGCTGGCCAGCGGCGCGCTCGACGTGCTGGGCGGCGCACGCGTGGTTGACACGCTTACCGAAGCGCTTGATGGCGTCACCTACGCCTGCGCCACGGCGATGACGCCACGCGACTTCGGACCGCCCACCCACGCACCGCGCGAGTTGTTTTCGAGCCTCGCGCCCAGCGCGCACCGGGTGGCCTTCGTGTTCGGCTGCGAGCGCTACGGCATGACCAACGACGACGTCTACAAGTGCCACGCCTGCCTGAGCATCCCGACCGCTCCAGGCTACGGCTCCCTGAACCTGGCGCAGGCGGTTCAGCTGATCGCCTACGACTGGCGCCAGGCGATCGGCGGCTTCAGCGTGCTGCCGCGCACGCTTGACGCCAACCTGGCGGATGCGGTGGCGGTGCAGGGCGCGCTGGATCATTGGCAGCGGGTGCTGGTCGAGATTGGCTTTCTGGATCCGAATTCGCCCAAGAAACTGATGCCGAGGCTGAATTCGGCCCTGAATCGCCTGTCACTGAGCGTCGAAGAGGTCCAGATATTGCGCGGAATCGCCCGCGCCGCCACGCCACCCAAGCGCATAAATTAGTTTGTTACAAATTTGTCGCTGCAAAACCCCCTGAATAGGGGGTGTCCGGATCTGAAACCAACTGTTACCGTTCTCCACGTGGGGACGCCAAGGGTGGCGCTCCGTTTTCAGTAACCTGGAGTCCATCATGATTAAAAAAGTACTTGCAGCAGCCAGTCTGGCCTGTTGCGCTCTTGGCGCGCAAGCCGTGGTCACAGCCTCGGTCGCGGTCGATCAAAACCCCAGCACGTTTCTCACGCTCGGTGCAAACGTGGCTGGCGGGAATCTCTACGCTGATTCGCAATCGATCGTCTACAACCCCCCCTACCTGTTTCCTGTCGCGTCCCGTCCTGGTACGACCAGCCCCGCTGTTAGGACCACGAGCGGTGATTGGCTGGCGGTGGGGCCGAATGACATCGTAAGCAGCTCGGCTACGTTGACGCTTGATGCATCGGCGACTTTGGGAGTGGGGTCGGTTTCCTTCCTATGGGGTAGTCCTGACGCCTACAACGACCTTTGGATTGGGACGGTTGGTGGTGGTGTCTACGAGTTCAATTCTTTGACCCTCGGTTTGGCAGGAATGACGTTTAACGGGGAGGGTGAAAGCGCACGATATGTGACCTTCACCACAGATGACCCTTTGGATGGGATTGTGTCTCTGTCATTCGGGTCGACCTCGAACGCATTCGAGGCTTCGAATTTCTCGGTTACGCCCGTTCCTGAACCCGAAACCTACGCTCTGATGCTAGCCGGTCTGGGTGTGGTTGGCTTCATGGCTCGCCGTCGCAGGGCCGCCTGAGACCGCGTTTTTTCCGGTTCGGCAAAAAGGCTCCTTCGGGAGCCTTTTTTACGTCCGTCCGTGATTCACGGGCTGAGAGCGCGGCGACTTGGACATCCGGTGCGTCGTCACCCGGCTGACGTCCATCTCTGCGACTAGACTGAAGGCCGCAATACTCTTTAACCACCATGTTCAAGCGTCTGAGCGAAGACATCGACTGCATTCTGGAGCGCGATCCTGCTGCGCGTACCGCTTGGGAGGTGCTGACGTGCTATCCCGGCCTGCACGTGCTCATGTTTCACCGGCTGGCGCACGGTTGCTGGACGCGTGGGTTGCGCTGGCTGGGGCGCTTCATTTCCCATCTGGGACGGTTTTTCTCGGGGATCGAGATTCACCCTGGCGCAAAGATCGGTCGGCGCGTGTTCATCGACCACGGCATGGGCGTGGTGATCGGCGAGACGGCCGAGGTGGGTGACGACTGCACGATCTATCAGGGCGTGACGCTGGGCGGTACCTCGTTGTGGAAGGGCGCCAAGCGGCACCCGACGCTGGGCTGCGGTGTGATCGTCGGGGCCAATTCGCAGGTGCTGGGCGGTTTTTCGGTGGGCGACAACGCGCGCATCGGCTCGAACGCGGTGGTGCTCAAGGCGGTGCCTGCCGGCGCCACGGCGGTGGGCAACCCGGCTCGAGTGATCGATGCACGGGCCGACGCTCAGCGCGAGGAAACGGCAGCCAAGTTGGGGTTTTCGGCCTACGGCATCACCCAGGGCGACGACCCGGTGGCGCAGGCGATGAAGTCGCTGATTGACCATGCAGCCGCGCAAGAGCATCAGATCACGATGCTGTGGCAGGCGATAGAGAAGCTGTCCGCAGCGCGCCCGAACGATGCTTCGCCCTCTGCCGCTTGCGTGCCGGCCGACGCGCAGACTGCCGACAGCTTCGACGCGGCCGCGCTCAACCGGCTCGTCAAATAGACGGGCTCACAGCCGCTTCGGCCTCAGGGCTGATTTGGGTCTGAAGGCCGTGCACAGTGCGGCGTCGGTCTCGATGTAGGGCCCGCCGATCAAGTCGATGCAGTAGGGCACGGCCGCAAAGATGCCCGGCACGGGTGGTGTGGCCTGGGGCAGGCCTTGCAGCGTTTCGGCGATCGATTTAGGTTGACCCGGCAGGTTGATGATCAACGCCTTTTCTCGGATCACCGCCACTTGCCGCGACAGGATCGCCGTGGGCACGAAATTCAGGCTGATGCTGCGCATTTGCTCGCCAAAGCCAGGCATCACCTTGTGCGCCACGGCCAGCGTGGCCTCGGGTGTCACATCGCGCGGCGCCGGGCCGGTGCCGCCGCTGGTGAGCACCAGATCGCAGCGCGCTTGATCCACCAGCTCGCACAGGGCGGCGCTGATGGCGGCCTGCTCGTCGGGGATCAGCCGGGTTTCCCAGATCACCGGGTTGAGCAGCGCGCGGCCCAGCCAGTCCTGCAGCGCCGGCACGCCCTTGTCTTCATAGACACCCGATGAGGCACGGTCGCTGACCGAGACGACGCCGATGCGCACGGTGTCAAGCGTCATGTCAGCGGGGTTCATTCCGATTCGTCGTCGATGTTGTCGGCATCCGCCGGTTCAGCTCCGGTGGCTTGCTGTCGGATGAACTTGAACAGATCGCGAAAGGCGCGTCCGCTGCGCTGCTCGGGCGCCACCGAGGCGTCCTTGCGGGCGGCGCGGATCAGGCTGCGCAGCTGCTGCACATCGGCTTGCGGGTGTTCTGCCATCCAGGTGGTGAGCGCATCGTCGCTGGCCACCAACTCGGCGCGCCAGCGTTCGGCGTCGTGCAGCGCCAGCGCATCCTTGGCGTGACCGAGCTGCATCGAGGCCACCGCCTCGCGCAGCGGCTCGGGGTCGTTGCGGCGCATCAGCTTGCCGATGTACTGCATCTGGCGGCGTTTGCCTTCGTGGGTGCGCGTGACGCGGTACTGGCGGATCGCATCGAGCAGACTCTCGTCCATCGGCAGGTCGACGAGCCGACCGTCGGGCATGGCGACCAGCGCTTCGCCCAGATCTTGCAGGTCGTGCGAATCCTTCTTGCGACGGGTCTTGCTCGGTCGGGTCAACCACGCCGGAATGGGGGTGGCTGAGGGCAGATCTTCGTTATCGGTCGGTGGCATCGGGGATGGGGCCTCAGGCGCGGGCCGCGGCTGCGGCAGACAAGGCGATGGGTATCATAGTCACGAGGCTTTCAGCGTTGCGCTGACGCCAGCGCCGGGTCCCGTACCGCGCATCTCACGGCGATTGTCCGTCCCTCCTCATCGGCAGCCTCAGCTGCGCTTCACCACCTCCGATCACCCATGCCACGCACGCCTTCGTCGTCATCTTCGAACACCGGTTTTGCTTACACCCGGGCCAGTTTCCAGCAGTTGGTGGAAGACGCGCTGCGCGTGGCAAAGCGTCTCGGTGCCAGCGATGCCAGCGCCGAGGTGTCCGAAGGCGTCGGGCTGTCGGTGTCGGTCCGCAAGGGCGACCTTGAAAACGTGGAGCGCAACCGCGACAAGTCGATCGGCGTGTCGGTCTACGTGGGCCAGCGGCGCGGCAATGCAAGCACCTCCGATTTTTCTCCGGCGGCGCTTGAGCAGACGGTGCGTGCCGCGCATGACATCGCCCGGTTCACCGCCGAAGATCCTGCGGCCGGCTTGGCCGATGAACAGGATCTGGCGCTGGGTGATGCGGCGCTGATGGATCTGGACCTGTTCCACCCGTGGGCCATCGATGCTGCGGGTGCTGCCGAGATCGCCATGCGCTGCGAGCAGGCGGCGTTGTCGGTCGACCCGCGCATCACCAACTCCGAAGGCGCGGGCGTGTCGGCCCAGCAGTCGCATTTTTTTGCGGGCAACAGCCGCGGCTTTCGTGGTGGCTACGCCAGCTCGCGGCATTCGATGTCGGTGGCGCCGATCGCCTCGTTGCCGGGGCGTAACGGCGACGACATGCAGCGCGACGCCTGGTACTGCTCGATGCGAGCCGCCACCGACCTGGCCGCGCCTGAAGCGGTGGGGCGCTACGCGGCAGAGCGAGCTCTGTCGCGACTGAAGGCGTGCAAGATCAAGACCTGCCAGGCCCCCGTGCTGTTCGAATCGACGGTGGCGGCCGGGCTGTTGGGTGCCTACGTGCAGGCGACCAGCGGCGGGGCGCTGTATCGCAAGTCGAGTTTTCTGCTCGATTGCCTGGGGCAGCCGGTGATGGCTGCGCACCTTGACATCTCTGAAGACCCGCACCTGCGGCGCGGCAAGGGCAGTTCGCCCTTCGACGACGAAGGTGTTGTCAGCCGAGCGCGTCGCGTGGTGGAGGGCGGCGTGGCGCAGGGGTACTTCCTGTCGAGCTACTCGGCGCGCAAACTGGGGATGCGCACCACAGGCAACGCAGGTGGCTCGCACAACCTGTCGCTGACCAGCCGCCTCACACAGCCAGAAGACGATTTGGTGGCCATGCTGCGCAAGCTCGACCGCGGCCTGTTCGTCACCGAACTGATGGGCCAAGGCGTCAACCACGTGACGGGCGACTACTCTCGAGGAGCGGCGGGTTTTTGGGTCGAGCGCGGCCGCATCGTGCACCCGGTGCACGAGATCACCATCGCCGGCAACGTGAAGGACATGCTGCGCGGCATCGTCGCGGTGGGTTCCGACGCTTACACCATGGGTGGGAAGACCATCGGGTCGGTCCTCCTTGGCTCGATGAAAATCGCCGGCAGTTGAATCCCAACCCGGCGCGGTGCGCCACATCCATGGAGTGACTGAGCATGCAACGTCGTCGATTCATTCGTCATAGCGGTTTGGCCGGCGTGCTCGCTGCCGGGGTTGCCCCTGCGGTGGTTCGGGCAGAGCCCAGCCTTCGCTGGCGGCTGGCCTCGAGCTTCCCGAAGTCGCTCGACACCATCTTCGGCGGGGCCGAGACCTTCGCCAAGAAGGTCGGCGAGATGACGGGCGGGCGCTTCCAGATCAGCGTGCATGCGGCCGGTGAGTTGATGCCCGCGTTCGGCGTGGTCGATGGCGTCCAGGCGGCGACGGTCGAGATGGCGCACACGGCGCCGTATTACTTCTTCGGCAAGGACGAGACCTTCGCGATCGGCGCGGCCATCCCGTTCGGGATGAATTCGCGGCAACTCACGGCCTGGATGTACCGCGGCAACGGGCTGAAGCTCATGCGCGAGTTCTATGCCAAGTACAACATCATCAGCTTTCCAGGCGGCAACACCGGCGCTCAGATGGGCGGCTTCTACCGCAAGGAGATCAAGTCGCCTGCTGACATCAAGGGCTTGAAGATTCGCATTGGTGGCTTCGCCGGCCGGGTGATCGAGCGCATGGGTGGAGTGGCTCAGAACATCGCTGGTGGCGAGGTTTATCAGGCACTGGAAAAAGGCACCATCGATGCCGCCGAGTGGATCGGCCCGTACGACGACCAGAAATTGGGCCTCTACAAGGTGGCGCCGTACTACTACTACCCAGGCTGGTGGGAGGGCAGCGCCGAGCTCGACTTCTACGTCAACACCCAGGCCTACGCAGCCCTGACGCCCGAGCACAAGGCGATCGTCGAGGCTGCTGCGTCTCACGCGCACGTCGACATGCAGGCCAACTACGACTCGAAGAATCCGGCTGCGCTGAAGGCGCTGATCAGCAACGGCGTGAAGGTACTCCCGTTTCCCAAGACCGTGCTCGACGAGGCCTACAAGCAGTCGATGGCGCTCTACGACGAACTGAGCGAGAAGAACCCCAACTGGCGCAAGGTGCACGAGGACTACGCGGCGTTCCTGCGCGAACAGAACTTGTGGTCCAGGTTTGCAGAGGCGAGCTACGACCGCTACATGCAGGGTTTGAAGGTCTGACGGCGCCAGCCCCCGTCACCGGGGTGCGCGCAGCCGATCGGCCTGCATGGACTGCTGCATCGCTTTCATCGGGTCATCGTCCACCGCTGCTGACTCCGATGCAGCCTCTTCAGCGGCAGTGGCCGCCTCGGTGTTCGTTTGCATCTGCCGCAGCGCGGCATCGGCGTCGATCCCGGATGCCGGGTCGCGGGCTCGGGACACCACGCCCGGGAAGCTGATGATCAGCGCCACCATCATCAACTGGATCAGCACGAACGGAATGGCGCCTCGGTAGATCTGGCCGATCGTGACCGGTGCGATCTTTCGGCCGGTGACTGCATCGTCGTACTCGATCTCCGGGGCCACGCTGCGCAGGTAGAACAGCGCAAAGCCAAATGGCGGGTGCATGAACGAGGTCTGCATGTTCACCGCCAGCAAGACGCCAAACCACACCAGATCGATGCCCAGCGAGGTTGCCACCGGCGCGAGCAGCGGCACGACGATGAAGGCGAGCTCGAAAAAGTCGAGGAAAAAGGCCAGGCCGAAGATCAGCAGGTTGACCACGATCAGGAAGCCCAGCACGCCCCCCGGCAGCGAGACCAGCAGGTGCTCGACCCACTTCGGTCCATCGACCGCCTGGAATGCCAGGCTGAACACCGTGGAGCCGATCAGGATGAACATCACAAAGCACGACAGGCGGGCGGTGCTTTCCATCGCCTGACGCATCAGCAGCAGGCTGAGGCGGCGGTTGACCAGAGCGATGATCAGAGCCCCCACAGCACCCATCGCACCGCCCTCGGTGGGTGTGGCGATGCCCAAAAAGATGGTGCCGAGCACCAGAAAGATCAACGCCAGCGGCGGCACCAGCACCACGGCCACTCGCCAGATCAGTCGGGCTTGCGCCATGAGGCTTGCTGGCACGTCGTTGCCGGTGTGCTGCCGACCTAATGTGCGCGCCTCCGGCGGTAGCGCAGGCACCCATTGGGGACGTACCAGGCTGATCCCCGCCACGTAGACCACGTACAGGCCTGTCAGCAGCAGCGCCGGCACCAGAGCACCTTGATACAGGTCGCCCACCGATTGGCCGAGCTGGTCTGCCAGAACGATCAGCACCAGCGACGGCGGGATGATCTGCGCCAAGGTGCCGGACGCGGCGATGACGCCGGCGGCCAGGCGGCGGTCGTAGCCGTAGCGCAGCATGATGGGCAGCGAGATCAGACCCATCGAGATGACCGACGCGGCGACCACACCGGTGGTGGCCGCGAGCATCGCTCCCACGAAGATCACTGCGTATGCCAGACCGCCACGCACCGGGCCGAACAACTGTCCGATGGTGTCGAGCAGATCCTCGGCCATGCCCGAGCGCTCGAGGATCAGCCCCATGAAGGTGAAGAACGGGATCGCTAGCAGCGTGTCGTTCTGCATGATCCCGAAGATGCGCAGCGGCAGCGCTTGCATCAGCGACGCCGGCATCAGCCCCAGCTTGATGCCGACCAGCGCGTAGAACAGCCCGCACGCGCCCAGCGAGAACGCCACCGGAAAGCCCACCAGAAGGAACACCACCAGCGATGCAAACATCACCGGTGCCATGTTCGCGGCGAGCAGTTCGGTCATGCGGTGTGACCTGGTTGGTCCGACGTGCCAACCGCGGTTGCCGCCGGCGGCATGTCGATGTTGTTGCCCCGGCCGCCCGACGGTGCTGGCAGGCGGCCCATCAGATGACCGATGCGCTTGATCAGTTCAGACAACCCTTGCAGACCCAGCAATGCGAAGCCCAGCGGCACCAGGGCCATCACCGGCCAGCGCACCAGGCCGCCCGCGTTGCTCGAGACCTCGCCGCTGACAAAGGCTCGCACCACCAGCGGCCACGACAGCGTGATCACCACTGTCACCAGTGGCAACAGAAACGCCACCAGCCCGAACACCTCGATCCAAGACTGCGTGCGCGCCGAAAAACGTGACGACAGGACATCGATGCGCACGTGATCCTGCGTGAGCAAGGTGCGGCCCGCTGCCAGCAGGAACACCGCGGCGAACAGGTACCACTGGATCTCAAGAAAGGCGTTGGAGCTGCTGTTGGACAGCTTGCGCACGAGCGCGTTGCCCGCGCTGATCAGAACGGCGGCCAGCACCAGCCAGGACACCCACCGCCCCAAGGCGTCGTTGAGCCGATCGATCAATCTCGACAGCCCGAACATGGCGGGCCAGAACTTCACGCCAGCTGTGCCGCCTGAAACAGCTTGCCGCAACGCGTGCCCGTGCGGCAAAACGCCAGGATGGGCTTGGGCAGCGTGTCGACCAAGGCACGAAACTGCGCGATCTCATCGGCAGTTTGCACCGCCGGACTCACGGGCAGGTACGCGTAGGCCAACCCTGCGGAACTCGCCGCCGACGCCATCGAGGCACTCGTGGGTTGATCGGGCCCGCCCTCGTGGTCAGGGCGGTTGTTGATGACGCTCTTGAAGCCGGCATGCGCCAAGGCAGCCATCGCGGATTCCTCAAGTTGCCCGGCCACGCTGACGTCGGTGCTCAGCGGGCGAAGCGGTGGCAGGTTCATGTGGTCTCCTTGGGCCGGTCGGATCAACCCGCCAGCGCTTGCTTCACGGTGGACGACACCAGACCCATGTCGGCCTTGCCAGCCAGACGGGCCTTGACCGCCGCCATCACCTTGCCCATGTCGCCTGGACCTGTGGCGCCGAGTTCGGTCACGATGGCGCGCACTTCAGCGGTGATTTCGTCAGCGCTGAGGCGCTGCGGCAAGTAGCCCTCAAGCACCTGCAACTCTGCGGTTTCCTTGTCGACCAGATCGGTACGGCCCGCTGAAGCGAACTGCGAGATCGAATCCTTGCGCTGCTTGATCAGCTTGTCGACGATGGCCACCACCGCAGCGTCATCGAGCACGATGCGCTCGTCGACTTCGCGCTGCTTGCACGCCGCCAGCAAGCCGCGGATCGTCAACAGGCGAGGCGCATCCTTGGCGCGCATCGCAGTCTTCATGTCCTCGGTGATTTGGTCTTTCAGCGTCATGGTCAGACTCGATCAAGGGTTGCAAAGAAAAAGCCCGCGGTGAGCGGGCCCTTTGGTACTGCGAAGAGGCTGATCAGAACAGCTTCTTGGGCAGTTGCATGCTGCGCACGCGCTTGTAATGACGCTTGACGGCCGCAGCCTTCTTGCGCTTGCGCTCGGCGGTCGGCTTTTCGTAGAACTCGCGTGCCCGCAGGTCGGTCAGCAAGCCGAGTTTCTCGATGGTGCGCTTGAAGCGACGCAGTGCCACGTCGAACGGCTCGTTTTCTTTCACGCGGATCGTAGTCATGTATCGAAAGGGTCCAGATTGAAGGCGCCGAGTGCGCGAAGCCCGAGATTCTAACCAGTGACTGAGAGCTTGGCAACGCTTTGTGCACAAGCAGCTGCACTGGCCCACGCCCACTGGAAGTTGTAGCCACCGAGCCAGCCTGTCACGTCCACCACCTCGCCGATGAAATGAAGCCCGGCGACGCGCTTGCTCTCCATCGTGGTCGAACTGATCTCACGGGTGTCGACGCCGCCCGAAGTGACCTCCGCCTTGCGGTAGCCCTCGGTGCCGTTGGGCGTCACGCTCCAGTGCTTGAGACCGGCTGCCAGCGTTGCGATGTCGCGGTCGCGCACCTCGGGCATCGACCGATCCTGCACATCGGTATGGGTGGCGAGCCAGGTGTCAGACAGACGACGGGGCAGCCACTCGGCGAGTTCGTTGCTCAGCTTGCGTCGTGAATTGGACTTGGCCCCAGCCAACACGGCGTGCAGATCGTGTTGGGGTACGAGATCCAGATCCAGCGGTGTGCCGGGGCGCCAGTAGGTCGAGATCTGCAGCACGGCCGGTCCGCTCAGCCCGCGATGGGTGAACAGCAGGTCTTCGGCGAATTCGCCGCGCGTCTTGCCGCTGCCGGTGGCAACCACGGCCTCGACCGACAGACCCGCCAGCGTGACGAACGGCTGCCACGCCGCTGCATCGAACGTCAGCGGGACCAGCGCCGGGCGTGTCTCGACGATCTTGTGACCGAACTGCCGGGCCAACCGGTGCCCGAAGTCGGTGGCCCCGATCTGCGGAATCGACAACCCGCCGGTGGCGATCACCAGTTGCGCTGCACGCACCGGGCCGCGGTCGGTGCCGATGTCGAAGCCGCTCTCGCCGTGTGACACCTCGCCTACCGCGCAGGGCTGCCAGCGCGTCACGCCGCCGGCTTCGCATTCGCGCAGCAGCATGCGAATGATGTCTTCGCTCGACTCATCGCAAAACAGTTGGCCCTTGTGCTTTTCGTGGAAGGCGATGCGGTGCCGCTGCAGCAAGGCAATGAAGTCCTGCGGCGTGTAGCGCGCCAGCGCCGAGCGGCAAAAGTGCGGATTGGCCGACACGAACTGCGCCGGCGTGGTGTCGCGGTTGGTGAAGTTGCAACGCCCGCCGCCTGAGATGCGGATCTTTTCGGCCACCCGCTCGGCGTGATCGATGAGCAGCACGCGCGCGCCAAGCTGTCCGGCCATCGCCGCGCAATGCAGCCCGGCGGCGCCGGCCCCGATGACCACTGCGTCGAAATGCGGCATCAATGACCGCCCCGTCGAAGGACGCGCTTCAATACATCAGCCTGTCGGGTCGGATGTCGCTCAGGATGGTGGTGGCGATCTCTTCGATGGACTTGTGGGTCGACGACAGCCAGGCGATGCCTTCGCGGCGCATCATGGTTTCGGCCTCGCGTACCTCGTAGCGGCAGTTCTCGATCGAGGCGTATTCGCTGTCGGGGCGGCGTTCAGTGCGAATCTGGTTGAGCCGAACCGGGTCGATCGTCAGCCCGAAGCACTTGCCCTTGTGCGGCGCAAGGCACGGCGGGATGTGCCCCCGGTCGAAGTCTTCCGGGATCAGCGGGTAGTTGGCGGCCTTGATGCCGTGCTGCATCGCGAGGTACAGCGACGTGGGCGTCTTGCCGCTGCGGCTCACGCCCACCAGGATCACATCGGCGGTGGCGAGATTCTTCGACGACTGCCCATCATCGTGGGCGAGCGAAAAGTTGATGGCTTCGATCCGGTTGGTGTACTCCTGGCTCTTCGACACGTCGGAGAACCGCCCCACCCGGTGATTGGAGGTCACCCCAAACTCGGCCTCGAGCGGCTCGATGAAGGTGTTGAACAAGTCGAGCACCAGACCCTTGCACTGCGCCTTGACGATGGCTTGCACCTCGGGATCGATGAGCGTGACGAAGACCACCGGACGGCGTCCTTCGAGGTCTGCCGAGTGGTTGATTTCACGAACCACCTGGTGTGCCTTGTCGACGGTGTCGATGAAGGGGCGCCGCACATGGTGCGGGCGGATCGAAAACTGGTTCAGGATCGAATTGCCAAAGGTCTCGGCGGTGATGCCGGTGCCATCGGAAACAAAGAAGATCGTGCGGTTCGGCATGGGGCATCGCTCGCTTGAAAAGGCTGCCGGATGATAGGGAATTCGACCGTAAACTCGTCTGACTCCCCTTATGACTTCCATGCGAGCCCCCATTCCTGCGCCCCGAGACGTCATTCGCGACCGGCGTGCGTTCAGTGATCAGCCCTCGAAGCGTTGCTCGGGCTGGGCTTTGTGTTGGCACGGGGCACCGGTTTTTTCACCTTACGGAGCTCTTCCATGTCAACCCAGCCATTGGCGACCGCCCTGGTCGTACCTTTCGATGCCTTGAGAATGACCGACGTCGAGTCGGTCGGCGGCAAGAACGCCTCACTCGGCGAAATGATCAGCCAGTTGTCCGCCACCGGCGTGCGGGTGCCCGGAGGTTTTGCGACCACCGCACACGCATTTCGCCAGTTTCTCGCGCACAACGGCCTGGCCGTGCGCATCGAGCAGCGCTTGTCCACGCTCAACACCGAAGACGTGCGCGCACTGGCCGAAGCTGGCGCGCAAATCCGTCAGTGGATCGAGGACACGCCGTTTCCGGCCGATCTTGACGCCGACATTCGCCGTCACTTCGAATCGCTGAGCGCGGGCAACCCGGGCGCATCGTTCGCTGTGCGCTCGTCGGCCACCGCCGAAGACCTGCCCGATGCCAGCTTTGCCGGCCAGCAGGAGACCTTCCTCAACGTGGTGGGCATCGACGAGGTGCTGCACAAGATGAAGGAGGTGTTCGCCAGCCTCTACAACGACCGTGCCATCAGCTACCGCGTCCACAAGGGCTTCGCGCATGCCGATGTGGCCTTGTCGGCCGGCGTGCAGCGCATGGTGCGCTCCGACCTCGGCGCGGCCGGTGTGATGTTCACCATCGACACCGAAAGCGGCTTCAAGGACGTGGTGTTCATCACCTCGAGCTATGGCCTTGGTGAAACCGTGGTGCAAGGCGCCGTCAACCCTGACGAGTTCTATGTGCACAAGCCCTCGCTGCGCGCCGGCCGCCAGGCTGTCATCCGACGCAATCTGGGCTCCAAGCTGATCAAGATGGAATTCGCCAGCGCGGCCGACCGCGCCGCCAGTGGCAAGCTCGTGACCACCGTGGACACCGCGCCCGAGCAGCGCAACCGCTACTCGCTGAGCGATGCCGACGTGACCGAACTGGCGCAGTACGCGCTGATCATCGAGACGCACTACGGGCGAGCGATGGACATCGAGTGGGGCAAGGACGGCGGCGACGGCAAGCTCTACATCCTGCAAGCGCGCCCCGAAACCGTGAAGAGCCAATCCGAGGGGAAGGCCGAGCAGCGCTACCAGCTCAAGAGCACCGGCACTGTGCTGGCTGAAGGCCGCGCCATTGGTCAGCGCATCGGCACCGGCCCCGTGCGCATCGTGCACAGCCTGGCCGACATGGACACCGTGCAGCCCGGCGACATCCTGGTCACCGACATGACCGACCCCAACTGGGAGCCCGTGATGAAGCGCGCCAGTGCCATCGTCACCAACCGGGGTGGGCGCACCTGCCACGCGGCCATCATCGCCCGCGAACTCGGCGTGCCGGCGGTGGTCGGTTGCGGTGACGCCACCGAATCGCTCAAGGACGGCGCGCTGGTCACCGTGGCGTGCTCCGAAGGCGACACCGGCTACATCTACGACGGCTTGCTCGAGACCGAAGTCAGCGATGTGGTGCGTGGCGAGCTGCCCAGCTGCCCGATCAAGATCATGATGAACGTGGGCAACCCGCAGCTCGCGTTCGACTTCGCGCAGATGCCCAACAGCGGCGTCGGCCTCGCTCGGCTCGAGTTCATCATCAACAACAACATCGGCGTGCACCCGAAGGCGATCCTCGACTACCCGAACATCGACCTCGACCTGAAGAAAGCCGTCGAATCGGTGGCGCGCGGTCATGCGTCGCCACGGGCGTTCTACGTCGACAAGCTCGTCGAGGGCATCGCCACCATCGCGGCCGCCTTCTGGCCCAAGCCGGTGATCGTTCGCCTGAGCGACTTCAAGAGCAACGAGTACCGCAAGCTGATCGGCGGCTCACGCTACGAGCCCGAGGAAGAAAACCCGATGCTGGGCTTCCGTGGTGCCTCGCGCTACATCAGCGAAGCGTTCGGCGAGGCCTTCGCGATGGAATGCGAAGCGCTCAAGCGGGTGCGCGGCGACATGGGTCTGACCAACGTCGAGATCATGGTTCCGTTCGTGCGCACGCTGGGCCAGGCGCAACGCGTCACGGAAATGCTCGCAGAGCGCGGACTCAGGCGCGCCGCCAAGGGTGGTACCGACGGGCTGCGCCTGATCATGATGTGCGAGGTGCCGAGCAACGCCATCCTGGCCGAGCAGTTCCTTGAGTTCTTCGACGGCATGTCGATCGGCTCGAACGACCTGACGCAGCTCACGCTGGGCCTGGACCGCGACTCCGGCCTGGAGTTGCTGGCGCGTGATTTCGACGAGCGCGACCCTGCCGTCAAGGCGCTGATCTCCAAGGCGATCGCAGCGTGCCGCGCAGCCGGCAAGTACATCGGCATTTGCGGTCAGGGCCCGAGCGATCACCCCGACTTTGCCGATTGGCTGGCCGATGAAGGCATCCTGTCGATCTCGCTCAACCCCGACACGGTGGTCGAGACCTGGCAGCGCTTGGCCAAGCGCTGATGCGTCAGGGGGCCTGAGCGATGAATGCGTTCGAGGTTCCTTTGATGCGGCTGGTGTCGCAGCGCGCGTCGCGCGTTGCGACATGAAGTTCGCCGAGTTTCACGCCGGGCAGGTCATCCAGGCCGGCCCGTGCAGCGTGAGTTCCGATGAGATCGTCCGCTTCGCGACCGAGTTCGATCCTCAGTGGTTCCACACCGACCCCGAGGCGGCGGCGCGAGGGCGCTTTGGCGGTCTGATTGCGAGCGGCTGGCAAACCTGCTGCATCGCGATGCGTCTGGCGGCCGATGCCATGCTGCAGGACTCGAACGCCATTGCCAGTCCGGGGCTGGCTTATGTGAAGTGGCCGCATCCCGTGCGTCCTGGCGATCAGTTGCGCCTGCGCGCCGAAGTGCTGGACACGCGCACATCGCGCAGCCGGCCTGATCTGGGCGTCTTGCGCTGGCGCTGGCAACTGTTCAACCAGCTCGACGTCGAGGTCCTCGACCTTGAAGCCACCTCGCTGTTCGATCTGGCGTCGGCCGACGCCTGAGTGTTGCTGCGCCGCTTGACGCGGCGCAGGTGACCGCCAGGCGGGTCTGGAGTACCGGCGGCGGTACAAGGTGTTTCGTTGATCTCGGGCGCGGCGGCGATCCCGCCTCCAGGCGAAGAACGAACCCGGGTGTCGTCAGTCAGACCAACCCGTCAAACGGCAGCACGTCGACGTCTTCGCCGGCTTCGACGTTGCCTTGATCGTGCGCCAGCACGATCAGACCGTTGGCCAGACTCATGCTGCGCAGGATGCCCGAGCCCTGAGAGCCAGTGAGAGCAACCTGCCAGCGGCCATCGGCGCTGCGGCTCACGATGCCGCGCTGGTATTCGGTGCGACCCGGGCGCTTGCGCATGGCTGTCGTGGTGGCGGCACGCAGCATCGGCAGTGCACTTGCCGTGGCGCCGCTCATGGCGAGCAGGGCATCGCGCACGAACGCATAGAAGGTCACCATCACCGCCACCGGGTTGCCCGGCAGGCCGAACAGGATGGCCTGATGGCCACGGCTTTCGATGCGGCCGACTGCCAGCGGCCTGCCCGGGCGCATGGCGAGCTTCCAGAACAACACCTCGCCGAGCTTTTCCATCACCGCTCGCGTGTGGTCGGCTTCGCCCACGCTGACGCCGCCTGAGGTGATGACCGCGTCAGCGCACTCGGTGGCTTGGCGCAAGGCGGCCTCGAGCGACGCGGCGTCATCGGGCACGATGCCCATGTCGATCGGCTCGACGCCCAGGCGCAGCAGCATGCCCCACAGCGTGTAGCGGTTGCTGTCGTACAGGCAGCCCGCCTCCAGCGTTTGGCCGACCGAGCGCAATTCGTTGCCGGTGGAAAAGAAAGCCACCCGCAACGGCCGCACCACCGGCACGTCCGCGAAACCGAGCGAGGCGATCAGGCCCAGATCAGCCGGCCGCAGCAACCGCCCGGCTTGAAGCGCCGCCTCGCCGCAGCACAGGTCTTCGCCTGCCAGGCGCCGGTTGTCACCGGCGCGCACCACACCGGCCGGCAGCGTCACCGTGCCGTCGCCGGCCAGTTGCACGAGCTCTTGCGGCACCACGGTGTCGAGGCCGGGCGGCATGACGGCGCCGGTCATGATGCGCACGCACGATCCAGCCGCCACGCTGCCGTCGAAGGGCTGGCCGGCCAGCGCCTTGCCGGCCACCCGCAAGTGGTTCGGCACGTCGGCTGCGAGGTCGCCCGAGCGCAAGGCGTAGCCGTCCATCGCCGAGTTGTCGTGGGCGGGCACGTTGATCGGCGACACGATGTCGCGGGCCAGCACGCGGCCCAGGGCGCCCTTGAGCGGCACGCTTCCGGCGTCTCCCACCCGAGGCACGAGCTGCGAGATGAAGGCCTGCGCGGCAACCACGCTCAGCGATTCGGCGTCGTAGCCGTCGATGAGCGCGGCGATGTCGTGGAGGCGGGTCATGGTGACGGCTTGGGGTCAGACACGGGCTGCAAGGCTTGCAGTTCCTCGTGGGTGTTGGCGTTGGCAAAGGCCGACTCGTCATCGAACACGACCCAGGCGCAGCCGTTCAACTCGGCCCACCGCTGCGGCTTGCGCTGGCCTGAGGCGGTGAAGTCAAGCAGGCTTTGCCGCAGGTCGCGGGACATCAGGCAAAACACCGGCTGCGGCTGCATGCCGGTGGCGCTTCGGGTGGCCGCCATGGCCAGGGGCACATCCCGGGCGATCAGTTCCGCGGCGAGCCGCGACACCAGATCGAGTGGAAAGTTCGGCGTGTCACACGGCACGGTCATCAGGTACGGCGTGGCGCAGTGTTCAAGCCCGGCGAGGAAGCCACCCAGCGGGCCGGGGTGGTCGGCAAGTGAGTCCGGGTGCACAGGCACCCCGAAGGACGCATAGTCATCCGCATGGCGATTGGCGTTGATCGCGACGCAGCCCACCTGCGGCACGAGCCGGCGCATCGCATGCAGTGCGAGCGGCACGCCCGCGTGCAGTTGCAGGCCCTTGTCGATGCCGCCCATGCGGCTGCCCCGGCCGCCGGCCAGCACCCATCCCGTGATGTCGGCGCGATCGATCATGGCTGGCTCGGGCCGGACGCAGCCAACGCCCGGGTGGTCATCGGCAACGGACTCATCTCAGCCACCGATGTAGTGCATCTCGATGCGTCGCACACCCGAGTCCCGGCTCGCCTGGCCGCTGCTGCGCAGTTCGGAATAGCGATCGCTGCGATGGCTCCAGATCTGGGCGATCGTGCTGGCGATGTGCCCATCGTCACAACCGCTGCGCAACAGGGTGCGCAGGTCGTGGCCCTGGTGGGCGAACAGGCACAGGTAGACCTTGCCCTCGGTCGACAACCGCAAGCGGGTGCAGTCGCGGCAAAACGCCCGGGTCACGCTGCTGATCACGCCGATCTCGCCGGCGCCATCGCGGTAGCGCCAGCGCTGCGCGGTTTCGCCGATTGCGGCGGGTTCCAGCGCTTCGAGCGGGTATCGCGCGTTGATGAGCGCGATCAGGTCAGCCGAGGGCAGCACCTCGTCCATGCGCCAGCCGTTGGTCGAGCCCACATCCATGAACTCGATGAAACGCAAGATCACACCCGAGCCGCGAAAGTGCTCCACCATCGGCAGGATCTGGTGGTCGTTGGTGCCGCGCTTGACCACCATGTTGATCTTGATTGGCGCAAAGCCGGCGCGTTGGGCTGCGGCAATGCCTTCGAGCACATCGGCCACCGGGAAGTCGACGTCGTTCATGCGCCTGAAGACCGTGTCGTCGATCGCATCGACGCTCACCGCGATGCGGCTCAGCCCGGCATCGCGCAAGGCCTGCGCTTTTTTGGCCAGCACCGATCCGTTGGTCGTGAGCGTGAGGTCGACCGCCCGGCAGTCGGGCGTGCGCAAAGCGCTCAGCATGCGCACGAGATGCTCGAGGTCCTTGCGCAGCAGCGGCTCACCGCCTGTGAGCCGGATCTTGCACACGCCTTGGGCCACGAACACGCGCGCCAGTCGCGTGATCTCCTCGAAGCTCAGCAGTTCCTTGTGAGCGAGAAACGCATGGCGGTGGTCGAACACCTCTTTGGGCATGCAGTAGCTGCAGCGGAAATTACAGCGATCGGTGACCGAGATGCGCAGGTCGCGCAAAGCCCGGCCGAGGCTATCGGTCAGTCGGTCCGGGGCGGCATCGCAGTCCATCGGGCCATTGTGCGGTCTGGGTTGTCCGCCATTGCCGCGTGGCCCCGAAGTGGCGGGTGCAACCCGACCACCAGCAAGTCGACGTCAGCGTCCCGTGGTGGGGTTTGACACAGGCGCGGGGTCGGGCGAGGCGCCCGCGCGGCGAGCGCCCGTGAAACGCTGGTTCCAGTAGGCAAATCGCATGTCATCGACACGAACCGAGGCCCCGGAGTGCGGCGAGTGGATGAACTTGCCGTCGCCGATGTAGATGCCCACGTGCGAAAACGTGCGCCGCAGCGTATTGAAAAACACCAGGTCGCCGGGGCGCAGCTCATCGCGTCGGACTTCAACCAGGCCTTCCGCCTTGGCTTGATCATCAGCGCGCCGGGGCAGCACCAACCCCAGACTCATCTCGAAGATGTGGCGTGTGAACCCGCTGCAATCGAACCCACCGCTGTCGCCCGAGCCGCCCAACCGGTAAGGCACGCCCAGAAAGTTCATCGCCGTGATGACCATGTCGGACGCGCCGTCACGCACCTTTTGCGCCAGAGTGGGCGGGCCTTGCGCTGCATCCGTCGGGATCAGCCCGCGTTCGAGCAGCAATCGCGACACCGCATCGAGCTGGTCATCGGGTGCGGCCACGACCGGTGACGGCCAAAGTAGAACCGCGAAAACCACACTCAGGGGCAGCAGCCACTGAACACCACACGCACCCGACCTCCCGATCCAGGTGCGCGGCGCTCGATGTTTTGGCATGCGGCGCAGGATAGGCGACGCCCTCGCATCGAGTCAATCGCACCGGGATGGTTTGTCAGCGTATCGAAATCCTGGGGTGCGAATATCGTCGGCTCAGGCCTGCACGGCGACTTCGCCCGGGCCTCAACCACGGAGTTCCCATGTTCAAGGCGCTATTGCTCGAGAAAAACGAGTCCGGCTTTTCCGCAGCGGTGAAGCCCGTTGACGAGACCCAACTGCCCGAGGGCGATGTGCTGGCCAGCGTGGCGCATTCCACGCTCAACTACAAGGACGGATTGGGAATCACCGGGCGCGGACCGGTGGTGCGTGCCTGGCCGATGGTGGCCGGCATTGATGGCGCGGGCACCGTGCTGGAGAGCACCCATCCGCAGTGGCAGCCCGGCGACAGCTTCATCCACAACGGCTGGGGTCTGGGCGAAACGCGCTGGGGTTGCCTGGCCGAACGGGCCCGACTGAAGGGTTCGTGGCTGGTCAAGCTGCCGCGCACGCTGACCACCCGGCAGGCGATGGCGCTGGGCACGGCCGGCTACACCGCGATGCTTTGCGTGATGGCGCTCGAGCGCCACGGCCTGCGCCCTGGCGACGGTGAAGTGCTGGTGACCGGCGCCACCGGCGGTGTCGGCAGCGTGGCCACGATGCTGCTGGCGGGGCTGGGGCACCACGTGGTCGCCGCCACTGGAAAACTCGCCGAGGCCGACTACCTGACGCGTCTGGGCGCAGCCTCGGTGATCGACCGCGCCGAGTTGTCAGCGCCGGGCAAACCGTTTCAGAAGGAGCGATGGTCGGCCGTGGTCGATGCCGTGGGCAGCCACACGCTGGCCAACGCGCTTGCCCAGATGCGCCAAGGTGGCGTGGTGGCGGCGTGCGGGCTGGCGCAAGGCTCCGATCTCGTGACCACCGTCATGCCTTTCATCCTTCGCGGCGTGACGCTTGCCGGCATCGACAGTGCGACAGCACCGATGCCGTTGCGTGTCGAGGCGTGGAGCCGTTTGGCCGAGGAGGTCGATCGCAATGCGCTCGAAGACATGGTCGAGGACATCACGCTCGACGATTGCATCGAGCGCGCCCGGGATTTGATGGATGGTCGGGTGCGTGGCCGCCTCGTGGTGTCGATCGGTTGACTTTTTCGTGTCGAGTGCCCGAGCGCCGGACCCATCGCGCACCGCAGGTAATTTCAGAAAAAGGGAGCCTTCCATGATCAAGCGTCTGCTGTCTTTCATCGCCGTTTTCGTGTTGGTTGCGCTGGGTTCGCCGGCCTGGGCCGACCCGCATCAGGACACCATCAACGTGTTCAAGGCCGCCGGCGAGAGCGGGCGCTTTTTCAAGAGCGCCTACGGCTATGCGGTGTTCCCCACGGTGGGCAAGGGAGGTTTCGGCATCGGGGGCGCCTATGGCAGCGGACGCGTGTACCAGCAGGGCAAGCACATCGGCGATGCCTCGATGACCCAGGTGACCATCGGGCTGCAACTCGGTGGCCAGAGCTACAGCCAGATCATTTTCTTCGAGGACAAGCGAGCGCTGGATGAGTTCACCAGCGGCAACTTCGAGTTCGGCGCCGAGGCCTCAGCCGTCGCCATCACGGCGGCTGCAGGCGCCAAGGCCAACACCGCCGGCAATTCGGCCGGCCTGAGTGGCAATGAAAACGACGCGAAGACGGTCGGCCGCTACGTCAAGGGCATGGCCACGTTCACGGTGGTCAAGGGCGGGCTGATGTACGAGGCGTCCATCGGCGGCCAGAAGTTCAGCTATCAGGCACGCTGAGCCCGGCAACTGCTTGCCCGTTCACTGAAGGAGCCCGCTTTGACCCAACTCCAGACGCTGCACCAGCGATCGCTCGCCGACCGTGACGGGTTCTGGGCCGAGCAATCGGCCTTGATCGAGTGGCACCGGCCCTTCGAGCAGGTGTGCGACTACAGCAACCCGCCTTTTGCGCGCTGGTTCGTGGGCGGACAGACCAACCTGTGCCACAACGCGGTCGACCGCCATCTGGCCGGGCACGCCGATCAGCGCGCGCTCATCTGGGTGTCGACCGAGACCGATCAGGAGATCAGCTACAGCTTTGGCGAACTGCACGCCGAGGTTCAGCGCATGGCCGCCGTCCTGCTGTCGCTGGGCGTGGCGCAGGGAGACCGCGTGCTGATCTACATGCCGATGGTGCCGCAGGCGGTGTTTGCGATGCTGGCTTGCGCGCGCATCGGTGCGATCCATTGCGTGGTGTTTGGCGGCTTTGCCAGCGCCAGCCTGGCCAGCCGCATCGACGATGCGCAGCCGACGGTGATCGTCAGCGCCGATGCCGGCAGTCGCTCGGGCAAGGTGATCGCCTACAAGCCGCTGCTCGATGAAGCCTTGCGGCTTTCGCCGCACCAGCCTCGCAAGGTGCTGCTGGTCGACCGGGGCCTGTGCCCCATGGAGCGCGTGCCCGGGCGCGACGAGGACTACGCCGCCCTGCGCCAGGCGCACCTCGACACGGTGGTGCCTTGCGTCTGGGTTGATTCCACGCACCCGAGCTACACGCTCTACACCAGCGGCACCACCGGCAAGCCCAAGGGCGTGCAGCGCGACACCGGCGGCTACGCGGTGGCACTGGCGGCGAGCATGAAGCACATCTTTGGCGGCCAGGCCGGCGAGACGTTCTTCAGCGGCAGCGACATCGGCTGGGTGCTCGGGCACAGCTACATCGTCTACGGACCACTGATTGCCGGCATGGCCACCATCGTCTACGAGGGGCTGCCCATGCGGCCTGACGCTGGCATCTGGTGGAGCCTGGTCGAGAAGTACCAGGTCTCGGTGATGTTCACCTCGCCCACCGCGATCCGGGTGCTCAAGAAGTCCGACCCGAAGTACCTGACCCAGCACGACCTGCGGTCGCTGCGCTCGCTGTTCCTGGCCGG
Organism: Burkholderiales bacterium; assembly: GCA_947452135.1. GTDB lineage: Bacteria > Pseudomonadota > Gammaproteobacteria > Burkholderiales > Burkholderiaceae_C > PBB1. Next base: position 17,375 of record CANGBT010000002.1, on the reverse strand, counting down.
CGAGCCGGTCGACGTGCCGACCTCGAACTGGATCTCGCAAGCTCTGGGCAAGCCCGTCGTCGACAACTACTGGCAAACGGAGACCGGTTGGCCCATCCTCGCACTCAGCGCCGGTGTCGAGGGGCCCCGTTCGAGGCCGGGCAGCCCGGGCTTTGCCGTGTACGGCTACAACGTGCGCATCGTTGACGAGGTGAGCGGTCGGGAGCTCACCACGCCCAACCAGAGGGGTGTGGTGGCCATCGACGGCCCGCTGCCTCCGGGCTGCATGCAGACGGTGTGGCGTGATGACGCGCGTTTCATCAAGACCTACTGGACCCGCGACGCTGACCGGTGGGTCTACAACACCTTCGACTGGGGGCTGCGCGACGAGGACGGCTACTACTTCATCCATGGGCGCACCGACGATGTGATCAACGTCGCCGGGCACCGTCTTGGCACGCGCGAGATCGAGGAGAGCTTGTCGAGTCATCCGGGCGTGGTCGAGGTGGCGGTGGTTGGCGTGGCCGACGCCCTGAAGGGTCAGGTGGCGATGGCCTTTGCAGTGCTCAAGGACCACGCCAGGCCGGCCGATGCGCACGAGGCTCGTCTGCTCGAGGCAGAACTGATGAAGGTCGTCGACACACTGCTCGGTGCGGTCGCCAGACCGGCGCGCGTGTTTTTTGTCAGCCTTCTGCCCAAGACACGCTCGGGCAAGCTGCTGCGGCGCACGATCCAGGCGCTGTGCGAGCAGCGCGACCCCGGTGACCTGACAACCCTCGACGATCCGGAAGCGCTGCGGCAGATCAAGGACGCCGTGGCGGGCTGATCAGGCGGGCGGCTATTCCACCCAAACGGGCGACTCCCTCAGGGGGATGGTCGAACGCGCAGGGTTTGAACAGACTGGCAGTTCCTCAACGATGTGGGTTGCTGCCATGACTGAGTTCGATGTCTTTGTCTCCCGTCGCCGCGCGCTTGTGGCGGCTGCCGGCCTGTGGTCGGCGGCTCCCTGGGCTGCTTCGCGCACTCCCTGCGCAGATCTCGGTGCGCCGTCGATCGAATTGCTTTCGATCGCACCACCGGACGTCGATCCCGACGGCCACCTGGTGAGCGAAAAATTCGATGGCGTGCGCGCCGTCTGGGACGGACAGGGCCTGCGCTTTCGCAGCGGCCGGTCGATTGCGGCGCCGGACTGGTTCACCGAGGGCTGGCCCGATGACGCGCTGGATGGCGAGTTGTGGGGTGGGCGAGGGCGCTTCGACGTGACGTCGGCCTGCGTGCGGCGAACGGCGCCTGATGACGTCGAGTGGCGCGCGCTGCGGTTGATGGTGTTCGACTTACCGGGCGCGCAGGGCAGCTTCGCGCAGCGCGCTCAGCGCATCGAATCGCTGGTGCGAGTCGCCGCATCAGGCACCCTCAAGGCCGTTGAACAGACGACGCTGACCAACCGCGCAGCCCTGCGATCCCGGCTCGATTCGGTGGTGCGCGGCGGCGGGGAAGGGCTGGTGCTGCACCGCGCCGATGCGCCGTGGGCGGCCGGGCGCAGCACGGCGGTGCTCAAGCTCAAGCCGTTGCAAGACGCCGAGGCGCAGGTGCTCGCCTTTGAGGCTGGTCACGGCCGGCTCGCCGGTGTGATGGGCGCGCTGCGGGTGCGCAATGCGTCGGGCATTGAATTTCGAATCGGCAGCGGCTTCACCGACGCCGAGCGCCGCGATCCGCCCGCCGTGGGCAGCTGGATCGCCTACACCCACCGCGGCCACACCCCGGCGGGCGTGCCGCGTTTTGCGAGCTACTGGCGAGCGGCTTCGGCTGATCTTTGAAGCACAGCGGTGGTCAAAGCACCTCGCTGGCGAAGTCGGCCAGCCGCGAGCGTTCGCCGCGGGCGAGCATGACGTGCCCGCTGTGCGGCCAGCCCTTGAACCGATCGACCGCATAGGTCAGGCCCGAGCTGCCTTCGGTCAGATAAGGCGTGTCGATTTGCGCGAGGTTGCCCAGGCAGACGATCTTGGTGCCCGGGCCGGCCCGGGTGATCAGCGTTTTCATCTGCTTGGGCGTGAGGTTTTGAGCCTCATCGATCAGCACGAACTTGTTGAGGAAGGTGCGCCCGCGCATGAAGTTCAGGCTCTTGATCTTGATCTTGCTGCGCACCAGGTCGTTGGTGGCCGCGCGCCCCCATTCGCCGGCGCCGCCGTCGGTCTTGGACAGCACCTCGAGGTTGTCGTCGAGCGCGCCCATCCACGGGCTCATCTTTTCTTCTTCTGTGCCCGGCAAGAAGCCGATGTCTTCGCCCACCGGTACGGTCACGCGGGTGACGATGATCTCGGTGTAGCGGCGGTCATCCATCACCTGGCTCAAGCCGGCAGCCAGCGTCATGAGCGTCTTGCCGGTGCCCGCAGTACCGGTCAGCGTGATGAAGTCGCAGTCCGGGTCCATGAGCAAGTTGAGGGCGAAGTTCTGCTCACGGTTGCGCGCAGTCACGCCCCATACCGCGTTCTTGGCGTGGGTGTATTCGCGCAGCGTGCGCAGCACGGCGGTCTTGCCGGTGATCTCGGTCACCTTGGCGTGCAGCGGCGCAGCGCCAGGGGCCTCGAGGTAAACAAACTGGTTGATCATCAGCGTGGGCACCATCGGCCCGCTGATGCGGTAGTAGGTGAAGCCGCCCTGGTTCCAGCTCTCCATGGTCTTGCCATGGCGATCCCAGAAATCGGCCGGCAACTGCAGCACGCCCGTGTAGAGCAGGTCACCGTCGTCGAGCGTCTTGTCGTTGAAGTAGTCCTCGGCCGGCAGCCCCAGCGCGCGCGCCTTGATGCGCATGTTGATGTCTTTCGACACCAGCACCACCGGCCGGTCGGGTTGCTGGTCGCGCAGCGCCTGCACCACGCCCAGGATCTGGTTGTCGGCCTTGCCCTGCGGCAGGCCGGTCGGAAGCGTCACGTTCACCAGATTGGTCTGGAAAAACAGCTTTCCGGTCGCCTCACGGTGCCCGGTTTGCGACAGCAGCAGGCCTTCGCTCATGCCATTGGCGTCGCGTGAGTTCATTTGCGCGGCCAGTGCGTCCAGGTCGCGGCTGACCTGACGCGCATTGCGAGCCACCTCGGTCATGCCCTTCTTGTGGTCGTCGAGCTCCTCGAGCGTGATCATCGGCAGGTACACGTCGTGCTCGTCAAAACGGAACAGGCTCATCGGGTCGTGCATCAGCACGTTGGTGTCGAGCACGAAGAGCTTGGCCGGACCGGTGCCGCGCGGCTTGGCGGTTCGTGCCTTCGGCTCGGGCCGCTCCACGTCCGCCGGCCGGGGTGCTGCAGGGGCCGCCGCTGCAGGCACCTGCGCCCGGGTCTGAGCGGGGGGCTTCAGCGCAGCAACGGCAACCGGCTCAGGCGTGGCGCCGGGACGCGCTGATCGCTTGCCGGGTTTGGGCGCGGGTTGCGACTCGAAGTCGACCACGGACAACTGGGCGGCACGTTTGGCAGGCGGCTTGGGAAGTGGCATGGGTCGTTGCAACAGTGAAGGGGCTGGAAAACAAAAAAGCCGCACAGAACCGGGTGCGGCTTTCGGGATCGACGTGCGCGTCATGGAGCTCGGGCATGAACCATTATGCACACGGCATGGTGTCAGTCTGACGGCGCTCAAGGGCCCCAATCAGACCGTGACCAGACGCAAAAAAGCCGGCGTCGAGGCCGGCTTCGCTTGGCTTGAGGCGGCCAAGGCCACCTGGATCGGGGGCTCTTACTTGAGCGCCTTGGCCGCAGCCAGCACTTCCTCGACGTGGCCAGCGACCTTGAGTCCACGCCACTCACCGCGCAGCACGCCGGTGCCGTCAATCAAGAAGGTGCTGCGCTCGATGCCCTTGACCTTCTTGCCATACATGATCTTGTTCTTGACCACACCAAACATGTGGCAGAGCTTTTCCTCGGTGTCGGCGATCAGCTCGAAGGGAAGTTCCAAGTTTTGCTTGAACTTCTCGTGCGAGGCCATGTTGTCGCGCGACACGCCGAAAACCACGGCGCCGGCCTTCAGGAATTCGTCGTGGTGGTCACGAAACTGCATCGCTTCGGTGGTGCACCCAGGGGTGTTGTCCTTCGGGTAGAAGTACAAAACCACGGTCTGGTTGGCATAGGCCTGCGGGGTGAACTTCACCCCTCCGGTGGCGAGCGCTTCAAATTCCGGGAGGGTCTTGTTGAGTGCTGGCGTCATGAGGTTTCTAGGGGGGAGTCGCCAGCGCGGGCGTGGCCGCAGATTATAGGGGGAGCAAACGCCCCGCAGTTCTCAATTGCAAGCCTGAATCAGTGCTCAAACAGCAACGCGGCCAGCACCGAACGCCCTTCGGCGAGCAGCACGTTGTAAGTTCGGCATGCGGCGGCGGTGTCCATCGACTCGAAACCGATGCCTTTTTCGATCAGCGCCCTCAGGTACGAGGGCGGCGCGAAGCGCATCTTCAGGCCGCTGCCGAAGATCACCAGTTCGGGTTCGTGCAGCACCAGCTCGGCAAAGTGAGCGGCGCTGAGTTGATCGAATCTCTGAACCGGCCAGGTGGCCACCGGGCCTTGCCACGGAACCACCACGCTGGTGGTGTGGGTGACGCCGTTGACCACCACGCCGTCCTTGCCGTGGCGGGCGATCGCGTTGGTGCCTTCGATGCGTTCAGCGTGCAGTTTCAAGCTCGTCAACTCCCAGGTCATGCGGCGTAAAATTGTAGGCTTCGCGTCGCGCCGGCGCGGTGCCGGAGACCCTGCTGTGAAACCCATTGCCAAGTCGAGCAAGCTCGCCAACGTCTGCTACGACATCCGCGGTCCGGTGCTGGACAAGGCGCGGCAGATGGAAGAAGAAGGCCAGAAGGTCATCAAGCTGAACATCGGCAATCTCGCGGTGTTCGGCCTCGAGCCTCCCGAAGAGATCGTGCAGGACATGATCCGCAACCTGCCGCACAGCGCAGGCTACACCGACAGCAAGGGCTTGTTCGCGCCGCGCAAGGCGGTGGTGCACTACATGCAGGAAAAGCACGTGCGCGGCGTGACGGTCGATGACGTGTTCCTCGGCAACGGGGCTTCCGAGCTCATCACCATGAGCATGAACGGCCTGCTCAACGACGGCGACGAGGTGCTCGTGCCTGCGCCCGATTACCCGCTGTGGACCGCCTCGGTCGTGCTGTCTGGCGGGACCGCCGTGCACTATCTTTGCGACGAGCAGTCGGAATGGCACCCCGACATCGCCGACATCCGCAGCAAGATCACGCCCAACACGCGGGCCATCGTGATCATCAATCCGAACAACCCGACCGGCGCGCTGTATCCCGAGAGCGTCCTGCGCGACATCGTCGAGGTGGCGCGCGAGCACCAGCTAATCGTGTTTGCCGACGAGATTTACGACAAGACGCTGTTCGACGGCGAAACCCACACCAGCATCGCCTCGCTGGCCGACGACGTGTTCTTTGTCACCTTCAACGGACTGAGCAAAAACTACCGCTCGTGCGGCTACCGCGCAGGCTGGATGGTGGTGTCGGGCGCCAAGGGACGCGCCACCGACTACATCGAAGGCCTGAACATGCTGGCTTCGATGCGGCTGTGCTCGAACACGCCGGGCCAGTTGGCGATCCAGACCGCGCTGGGCGGTCATCAGAGCATTCGCGAGCTGGTCGCGCCCGGCGGGCGGTTGTGCCGCCAGCGCGATCTGGCCTACGAGATGCTCAACCAGATCCCGGGCGTGAGCGTGGTCAAGCCCAAGGCGGCGCTTTACATGTTTCCGCGCCTCGATCCCCAGATGTACCCGATCGCCGACGATCAGGAGTTCGCCTACGAACTGCTGGCCGCCGAGAAGGTGCTGATCGTGCAGGGCAGTGGGTTCAACTGGCCGCAGCCCGATCACTTCCGGCTGGTGTTCCTGCCGAACTCCGATGACCTCGCCGAGGCGATCCATCGCATTGCGCACTTCCTCGAGAAATACCGCAAGCGCCACGCCAAGTGACCTTTTGACGCCGGGCGCTCCAGTCCGCCACCTCCTCCTTCACCCGAACCGCAGCGGCCTTGAGCCCACATCTTTCATGAATCCGATCCGAGTTGGCCTTTTGGGCGCAGGCACTGTGGGCAGCGGCACGTTCAACGTGCTGCGCCGCAACCAGGAAGAAATCCAGCGCCGCGCCGGCCGTGGCATCGAGATCACCATGGTTGCCGACCTCGACACCGCCCGCGCCCGCGCGCTGGTGGGCGATGGCGTGCGGGTGGTGTCCGATGCTCGCGAAGTCGTCAGCCACCCCGACATCGACATCGTTGTCGAACTGATTGGCGGCTACGGCATCGCGCGCACGCTGGTGCTCGAAGCCATCGCCGCTGGCAAGCATGTGGTCACTGCCAACAAGGCGTTGCTCGCCGTGCACGGCACCGAGATCTTTGCCGCTGCCCGTGAAAAAGGCGTGGTCGTGGCCTTCGAGGCGGCGGTGGCCGGGGGCATTCCGATCATCAAGGCGTTGCGCGAAGGCCTCACGGCCAACCGCATTCAGTGGATCGCCGGGATCATCAACGGCACCACCAATTTCATCTTGTCGGAGATGCGATCGAAGGGTCTCGACTTCGGCGTGGTGCTCAAGGAAGCGCAGGCGCTCGGTTACGCCGAAGCCGACCCGACGTTCGACATCGAAGGCATCGACGCGGCTCACAAGCTCACGCTGATGAGCGCCATCGCGTTCGGCGTGCCGGTGCAGTTCGACCGCGCGCACATCGAAGGCATCACCGCTCTGCAAGCGGCCGACATCGGTTACGCCGAGCACCTGGGCTACCGCATCAAGCTGCTGGGCATCACCAAGCGGCGCGACGACGCCGGCGGCATCGAGTTGCGCGTGCATCCGACGCTGGTGCCCACCAAGCGGCTGATCGCCAACGTCGAAGGCGCCATGAATGCCGTGATGGTGCAAGGCGATGCCGTGGGCAGCACGCTGTACTACGGCAAGGGCGCGGGCTCCGAGCCCACCGCGTCGGCGGTGATCGCCGATCTGGTCGACATCACCCGGCTGCACACCGCCGATCCGCACCACCGCGTGCCGCACCTGGCGTTCCAGCACGACGCGCTGGCTTCCACGCCGGTGCTGCCGATGGAGCAGACCATCACGTCGTTCTACCTGCGGCTGCAAGTCACCGACCAGGCGGGCGTCATGGCGCGCATCGCCGGCATCCTGGCCGAGCACGCCATCTCGATCGATGCGCTGCTGCAGCGCCCCAACGACGGCCCGAGCGGCTCTGGCACGGCGCACACCGACGTGATCATCCTCACGCACGACACCGTCGAGTCCGAGATGAACCGTGCCATCGCGCAGATGCAAGCGCTGCCCACGGTGCTCGCGCCGATCGTGCGCATCCGCAAGGAAGAACTCAGTTGAGCCGCCCACACATCCCAGGAGCGATCGCTTGAAGTACCAGAGCACCCGCGGTCACGCCGAGCTGCGCAGTTTTTGCGAGATCCTGCTCGAGGGCCTGGCGCCCGACGGCGGTCTGTACCTGCCGACGCATTACCCGCGCATCGACGCGGCCACGCTGGCTCGCTGGCGCGGCCTGCGCTATCACGAGCTCGCGTTCGAGATCCTGTCGCTTTACATCGACGACATCCCGGCCGATGACCTGCGCGCGCTGACCGCACGCACCTACACGCCCGAGGTCTTTGGCTCGACCGAGATCACGCCGCTCAAGCCGCTCGACCGCGCCGCCAACACGCCCGAAGGCGTCGACGTGTACCTGCAGGCGCTGTCCAACGGCCCGACGCTCGCGTTCAAGGACATGGCCATGCAGCTGCTCGGTCAGCTGTTCGAGTACGAGCTCGCGCGCCGCGGCGAAACCCTCAACATCCTGGGTGCCACCTCGGGCGACACCGGCAGTGCGGCCGAATACGCCATGCGCGGCAAGAAGAACGTGCGCGTGTTCATGCTCAGCCCGCTGGGCCGCATGAGCCCGTTCCAGCAGGCGCAGATGTTCAGCCTGCAAGACCCCAACATCCACAACCTGGCCATCGAAGGCGTCTTCGACGACTGCCAGGACATCGTCAAGGCCGTCTCCAACGACCTCGAGTTCAAGCGCCGCCACCACATCGGCACGGTCAACTCCATCAACTGGGCGCGTCTGCTCGCGCAGGTCGTCTACTACTTTGCCGGCTACTTCCAGGCCACGCGCGACAACGGCGATCAGGTCAGCTTCGCGGTGCCGTCGGGCAACTTCGGCAACATCTGCGCCGGCCACGTCGCTCGCATGATGGGCTTGCCGATCCGCCACCTGGTGCTGGCCACCAATGAGAACAACGTGCTCGACGAGTTCTTTCGCACCGGCACCTACCGCGTGCGCGGCAGCGCCGAGACGCACGAAACCTCCAGCCCGTCGATGGACATCTCCAAGGCGTCGAATTTCGAGCGCTTCGTGTTCGATCTGCTCGGCCGTGACGGCGAGCGCACCAAGCAACTGTTCAAGACCGATGTCGAGCAGCATGGTTCTTTCACCGTCACCGACGATGAATTCGCGCGCACGGCCGAGTTCGGCTTCGTGTCGGGCACCAGCACCCACGCCGACCGGCTGGCGACCATCCGCGACACCTATCGCCGCTTCGGCGTGGTGATCGACACGCACACCGCCGACGGCCTGAAGGTCGCTCGCGAGTGCATGGACTGGGGCGTGCCGATGATCGTGCTCGAGACGGCGCTGCCCGCCAAGTTTGCCGAGACCATCGTCGAGGCCATCGGCATCGAGCCCGACCGGCCACCGGCCATGCGGGGCATCGAAGACCTCCCCAAGCGGTTCGAGGTCATGCCTCCTGACGTGCAGTTGGTCAAGACCTACCTCAGCGAGCACGTTTGACGTCCAGCGCACCGTCGCCGCGACCGCCCTTGCTCGATCTTGACGAGGCGCTGGGGCGGCTGTTGCGCTCGGTGCAGCCGTTCGCGGCTGACACGAACGAATTGATCTCCACCTTCGAGGCCCGCGCTCGCGTGCTGGCTTCCGATCTGCGCTCGCTGATCGACGTGCCGCCGGCCGACAACACCGCGATGGACGGCTATGCGCTGCGCTGTGCCGATGTGCCTGCCCCCGGCGTCCGCCTGCCGGTGAGCCAGCGCATCGCCGCCGGCGCCGTGCCCGCGCCTTTGCAAACGGGCACGGCCGCGCGCATCTTCACCGGCGCACACGTGCCCGCCGGTGCCGATGCGGTGGTGATGCAAGAGCAGTGTGCCGCGCTCGATGGCAGCATGGTGCGCATCGACACCGTGCCGCAGACCGGCCAGTGGATCCGCCGCCGCGGCGAAGACGTGAACGCCGGCGCCGTCGTGCTGCCTCGGGGCGCCCGCCTCACGCCGCAAGCGCTCGGTCTGGCGGCCTCGGTCGGCGCGGCCACCTTGACGGTGGCCAAGCGCCCACGCGTGGCGCTGTTTTCCACCGGCGATGAGCTGGTGATGCCCGGCGAGCCGCTCACGCCCGGCGCCATCTACAACTCCAACCGCTACACGCTGCGCGCGCTGATCGAGTCGCTGGGCTGCGAGTGCACCGATTTCGGCATCGTGCCCGACCGGCTTGACGCCACCCGCGATGCGCTGCGCCGCGCCGCGCTCGAACACGATGTGATCGTGACCAGCGGCGGCGTGTCGGTCGGCGACGAAGACCACATCCGCCCGGCCGTCGAAGCCGAAGGCCGCATCGATTTGTGGCAACTGGCCATCAAGCCCGGCAAGCCGCTGGCGTTTGGTGAGGTGCGGCGTGGCGCATCGGCTGGCGCGCCGGGCGCGTATTTCATCGGACTGCCCGGCAACCCGGTGTCGAGCTTCGTGACCTTTTTGCTGGTGGTGCGCCCGGTGCTGCTGCACTTGCAAGGCGTCGTCGATGTGGCTGCGCGCAGCCTGCCCATGCGTGCCGACTTCGACATCCCGCGAGCCGACCGGCGGCGCGAATTCCTGCGCGTGCGGCTCAACGCCGCGGGCGGGCTCGATCTGTTTGCCAACCAGAGCTCGGGCGTGCTGACCTCGGCGGTGTGGGGCGACGGGCTGGTCGACAACCCCATCGGCGGCACCATCCGCGCCGGCGACACGGTGCGCTACCTCAGCTTCGCGGAGCTGCTGTCATGAAGGTGAACCTGCGCTACTTCGCCGCCATTCGCGAGGTGCTCGGCGAGCACGAGGTGATCGACGTGCCCGCTGGCATCACCGTGGGCGAGCTGCGCGACCGCCTGATGGGTTCGAGCGCCGACCACGCGGCCGCCCTGGTGCGCGGCCACGGCCGGCGCTGCGCGCTGAACCATGTGATGTGCGAGGAATCGGCGGTGGTCACCGAAGGCGCCGAAGTGGCGTTCTTTCCGCCCATCACCGGCGGTTGATCCGAGCCGCGCTGCAGCCATGAGCGTGAGCATTCAGACCGCGGACTTCGACCTCGGCGCCGAGGTGGCCGCGCTGCGCGATGCCGACCCCGCCGTGGGTGCGGTGGTCACCTTTGTGGGTTGCGTGCGCGACCGCAACGACGGCGCTTCGGTCAGCTCGATGGAACTCGAGCACTACCCCGGCATGACCGAAGCCTCGATCGCCGCCAACATCGCCGCCGCGCGCGCGCGCTTCGACATCCGCAGCGTGCGCGTGATCCACCGCGTGGGGCTGCTGCAGCCGCAAGACCAGATCGTGCTGGTGGCGGTGGCTTCGGCGCACCGCGGCGAAGCGTTTCAGGCCTGCGAATTTCTGATCGACCACCTGAAGATGCAAGCCCCGTTCTGGAAAAAAGAAGCCACGCCCGACGGCACGCGCTGGGTGGATGCCCGCGTGAGCGACGACGCGGCGCTGGCGCGCTGGAACCCGATCGACCCTGCCAACCCTCAAGCCACCCGATGATGCAAAACGTTCCCTGGCTACAGATCTTCGTCGTGGCGTTTGGCTCGGCGGTCGGCGGCGTGTCGCGCTGGCGCGTGCAGCTGTGGCTCAACGAACGCTGGCCTGCTTTCCCGCTGGGCACGCTGTTCGTCAACTGCCTGGGCGGGCTGCTGATCGGCATGGCGCTGGCCTGGTTTGCGCGCTCGCCCAACGAAACCCTGCGGCTGCTGGTCGTCACCGGGTTTCTCGGTGGCTTGACCACTTTCTCGTCGTTCTCCGGCGAGTCGCTCAGCTTGCTGCAACGTGGTGACTTCGGCTGGGCCGCGGCGCACGCGCTGGCCCATTTGCTGGGGGCGCTGATGTTTTGCGCTGCGGGCTTCCGGCTGGTCGAGTCGCTGGCTTCCGCCTCGTGAGGCGCACGTCCATGAACCGCGCAGTCATCCCGCTGATCATCACTTTCGTGATCCTCGGTCAGGTCGGTGTCGACCTGTACCTGCCGTCGTTTGGCGCCATGGCCGTCGCACTCGATGTGGCGCCGAAGTACATCGAGCTGTCGCTGAGCCTGTTCTTGCTCAGCATGGCGATGTCGCAGTTGTTCTATGGCGCGTTGTCCGATGCCCTGGGGCGGCGCCGGGTCATCCTTCCGGCCATCTTGCTCTACGCCGCAGGCTCGGCGGTGTGCTTCTTCGCGTCAGGGATCGCCCAGTTGCTGGCCGGGCGGCTGCTGCAGGGTTTTGCCGCGGGTGCGTGCGTGGTCATTCCGAGGGCCGTGGCCCGAGACACCTGCGAAGGCAAGCGGCTCGCGCAGGTGTCGGTGTGGCTGTCGATCGCCTGGGCCTTGGTGCCCATGCTGGCGCCGGTGGCCGGCGGCTACGTTCAGGACTATCTCAACTGGCAATCCAATTTCCTGCTGATCTTCGTGTTCGCCGTGGCTTGCTGGGGCCTGGCCTTCGTCTACCTGCCGGAAACCCGCAAAGGCTCGGCCGCGAAATTCAGCTGGGCCGAGATGTTCTCGTCCATGGGCATCCTGCTGAAAAACCGCTGGTACGTGGGCTACATGATCGTGCCGGCCATGTTCTTCAGCCATTCGGCGGCCTACATGGCGGCCTCGCCCATCCTCTACGAAAAGACCCTCGGGCTGCGACCTGAGCAGTACGGCTTCGTCATCATGGCGACCGCAGTTTTCTACCTCGTGGGCAACGTCGCGAACACCTTTCTCGTCAAGAAACACGATGAGGCCGATCTGGTGAAGGCAGGGCTGTGGGTGTCGCTGTTCGGCGCTTTCTTGCTGCTGGGGCTGGCGCTGCTGGGCTTGACCACGCTGTGGGCCGTCGCGCTGCCGTTTTTCATCACCTACCTGGCTGCGGGCATCGTGTTTGCCAATTGCGTGACGCTGGCGCTGCGGCCGTTTCCCCAGCGTGCCGGCGCCGCCAGCGCCTTGCTGGGTTGCCTGCAGATCCTCATGGGCTGCGTGAGCAGCGCGCTGATGGCCTGGTTTTCACACGGCACGCAAATGCCTTTGGCGATCTACCTGGCGTGCTGCATGACGGTGGCCTTCGTGGCGGTGCGGTGGGTGGTCGCGGGCTCGACGGCCGGCGACCCCGTGGCCGCCGGCTGAGCATGGGCCGCAGCGGAGCCGAACCGTGAGCGCAATCCTGTGGCGTTCGCTGCGCAACGTGCTGGCCTCGTGCCTGCCGGTCGAGCGTTCGCAAATTGCCTGGGGCGTGGCCTTTCGCACCTTTGTCACCATCGTCGTGGTGCTGGTGCTCGTCGCGCATTCGGACAACCTCGAACTGGGCTTGCCGTTCGCCATGGCGGTGTTCCTGACCAACCTGAGCGACATGAGCGAGCCGCCTTGGCTGCGCTGGCGCACGATGCTCGCCATGGCGTTGGCCTGCGCCCTGGCCACACTGCTGGGCGGGTTGGTGTCCCAATCCCCGCTGGCGCATCTGGTGACGGCCTTCGTGGTGGCGGCGGCGGTGGGTTTCGCCGGTGCGCTCGGGCTCGCGGGTGGCCTGGTGGGCGTGGTCTGTCTGGCGCTGTTTTCGCTTCACGCGGGCTCCGAGATCAGCAGCGGCACCGCCTTGATGAATGCAGCGGCAATGGCTGCCGGCGGTTGCCTCGCGGTGGCGTTGGCCATGGTCGACGCACCGCGCAACTTCAAGGCAACGCGCCGCAAGGTGGGCATTGCCTGTCGCAAGTTCGCTGAGGTGTGCGCGCAGCCGCTGGCCGGATGGTCGGGCACCGGATCGGCGTCAGCCATCCTCGACGCCAGTCGCGCGGTCGATATCAGCGGTGCTGCCGGACCCACGCTGGCCTGGTTTCGCCAACTGCTGGCCTGTCTGGAACACAGCCGCCTCGTGGTCTTTGCGCTGGTGCCGCGGCGCGGGCATCTGGCCGATCCTGCGGCCCTCGACCGGCTGCTCGCCAGCGCCTCGGGTCTGACCCGCGGGATTGCCGATGCGCTGGTGCACCCGCGCCGGGTGAGTGAGCTGCCCGCGCTGCTGAGCGCCGTGCATGCCGCCTGCGAGTTGCACGCCGAGCCGGCGGATGCCGCGCTGGTGGCCCGGCTGCGCGGCGCGCTTGATGACGCCACGCAGTTGCTGATCGCGCCCTGGCCGATCGGCGCGGCGGCCAGCTGTGCGCCGGTCGCCGCTTCCGGCCCGGGCTGGTTCGAGCGCCTGCGCCAGCACGGGCATTCGGGCGATGTCTTCATCCGCCACGCGCGGCAGATGAGCCTGACCTATGGTCTGGCCACCGCGATCTCGCTGGGGCCCTGGGCGGGCTTCTTCATCAACCACGCCTTCTGGATCCCGCTGACCGTCGCCTGGATCTGCAAGCCCGATCTGGCCGGCACGGTCAGCAAGGTCAGCATGCGGGTGACCGGTACCGTGCTGGGCGGGCTGCTCGCCGTGGCGGTCTTGAGCGCGGTGCCGTTGACCGACGCAGCCATCTTGTTTCTGGGGCTGGGTGCTTCCGTGAGCTGCGCGTTCATGTGGGCCAACTACACCGTGGTGGTGGCGGCGGTCACGGTGCTGGTGCTGGCCTTCGGTGAGCTGTCGGGGTTTTCCGTCGAGCCTTTGGCCGGTGTTCGCATCCTGGCAACCTTCATGGGTGCGGGCCTGGTCATGCTGACCTCGCTGGTTCAGCCCCTGCGCAGCGGCGTGGCGGTGCCCGCGCAGCTCGCGCGGCTGTGCGCCGATGCGCGCCGTTACGCCAGCGCCTTGCAAGCGCGCGCCCCTGACGCCGAATTGGCGCCGCTGCGCCGCGCGCTGCTGCAAGACCGCACGGCCTTGAGCGTGTCGGTCGCCGCTGCCGCGTCGGAGCCTGCGGGGCTGTGGGAAAAGGACCGCGTTGAAGTCGATGTGGCTCTCGCCCGAACGTTGCTCGACACGCTGGAAGCCACCTTGTCGGGCCTGCTCGTCGTCGACCTGCTGGGCGACCGACCCGGTGAACACGCGCCGCCGTGGGAACAGGTGGACGCCTCGATCACCGGCGTTGAAAACCGCCTCCCGCAGGTGGGCCGGCCAGCGCCGGGCAAGGCCTAGCGGCGCTTCAGAGCGCGACGCGCTGCCGCATCGGCTCGGTCGCTGCGCTCGCCGCCTGCACGCCCTTGAGCACATCGCCCACGATCAGGATTGCCGGGCTGCCGATGCCGGTTTGCGCGGCGTCGGCCGCCAGTTGACCCAGCGTGGTCACCAGCCGGCGCTCTTGGCTCGTGCTGGCGTGCTGCACCAGCGCGGCCGGCGTGTTTGCCGGCAGGGCGGCGAGCAGGCCGTCTTGAATGTGCGCGAGACGCTGCACGCCCATGTAGATCACCAGGGTCAGGCCTTGCGCCGCGGCCGCGGCCAGCGTGGGCCAATCCAGCGTGGTGCTCGATTCGCCGGGGTGGCCGGTCACCAGCATCACGCCGTGCGCGTGCTGCCGGTGCGTCCACGGCACGCCCAGCGCGGTGGTCGCGGCCAGACCTGAGGAAATGCCGTTGACCACGCGCACCTCGATGCCGGCGTCGCGCAGGTGCTCGGCTTCTTCGCCGCCCCGGCCGAAGATGAACGGATCGCCGCCTTTGAGCCGCACCACGGTTTCGCCGCGCTGCGCCTCGGCCACCATCAGCTTGTGGATGAACGCTTGCGGCGTGCTCGCACAGCCGCCGCGCTTGCCCACGTGGATGACGCGTGCGCTGCGCCGGGCGTAGCGCAACACGCCTTCACCGACCAGGCTGTCGACCAGCAGCACCGTGGCGCGGCGGATCGCCTTGATCGCCTGCACCGTGAGCAGCTCGGGGTCACCCGGGCCGGCGCCGACCAGGCTGACGGTGCCGGTGGCGCCGGCGGGCGTTGCGCTCAAGGTGTCGGGGCGCTGTGGGGTCATGGCGGGCTCCTCAAACGGTCTGGGCGGCGGGTTGGATGCGCATGACCTGCTGGCGCAGCGCGGGCAGGCAGCTGCCGCAGTTGGTGCCGCACTTGAGCGCGCTTTGCAGCTGCGCGAGCCGCGACTCGGCGCTGCCGCTGCAACGCTCGAGCACGGCGGTGATTTCGGGTTCGCACACATCAAAG
This sequence comes from Burkholderiales bacterium, assembly GCA_947452135.1. Taxonomy (GTDB): domain Bacteria; phylum Pseudomonadota; class Gammaproteobacteria; order Burkholderiales; family Burkholderiaceae_C; genus PBB1. The sequence continues at coordinate 2,033 of CANGBT010000002.1, read as the reverse complement.
CAGTTGCACACCTGCGCGCCACGCGAAGGCAGCGCCACCGGCGGCGTGGCGGTGCCGGCGAGCAGCGCGCGGCCGAAGCGCTGCGCCGGCAGTTCGTCGAGCAGCAGGTCGCTGACCCAGCCGCTGGCGAGCGTGTCGCCGGCCAGCAAGAAGGACTTGAGCAGCGCGTCGGTGGCGGCACCGGCAGGCGTGCTGGCCGTTGCGTTGGTGTCGCCAGCCGCATCCGCCGTCTCGCGTCGCATCAGCCGCATGCTGCGCCGCTGGCCGCGCTGCGGGTCGGTGTAGCGCAGCACCTCGGCGTGATCGAGACCGAGCAGCGCCTCGATGTGCGCCAGCCACTCGGCCGATGGCGCGGCGGGCGCGGCCGCTCGCAGCCACACGCCGGTGGCACCAGGCTCGCGGCCGAACGGCATGCACACCGCGTAATCCAGCTCGCTGCACGCGGCCAGCAGTTCGGCGCGGCGCAGCAAGGCCGCATCGGCCGGCATCCACGCGCGGGCGACCAGTTGCCACGGCAGGGCGGCCGGGGTGATCTTGACGGCGGCGTGCTTGAGTTCGGGCTGCTTGCTTTGCGGGCAAAAGGCCGGCGATGTCAGCGCGTTGATGCCGCCGCGGTGGCGACCGCCCAGCACCTCGTCGCCCCAGTGCATGGCGATGAAGGCCTGCGCGGGCGCCACGCTGGTGCTGCTGTTCACGGGCAGCACCAGCGTGCCGCGGCGCGAGGTGACCTGCACCAGATCGCCGCCGGCCAGCCGCAGCCGAGCCAGATCGCTCGGGTGCATGTCGATCGTGGGCTCGCTGGCGTGGCCGTACAGGCGGCCCAGCGTGCCGGTGCGGCTCAGACCATGCCAGTGGTCGCGCAAGCGGCCGGTGTTCAGGCTGAAGGGGTAGGGCGCATCGCGCTTTTCGGCCAGCGGCCGCGCGGCCACCGCAGCAAAACGTGCGCGCCCGTCGGGCGTGGCGAACTGCCCGTCGGCGTACAGACGTTGGGCGCCCGTGGCCTCACCTTCACGCAGTGGCCACTGCTGCGGGCCGTCGCGGTCGAGCATCGCGTAGCTCAGACCCGTGATGTCGAGGTCGCGCCCGCGGGTGCTTTCGCGGTGCTCGTTCCACAGGCTCTCGGGGGTGTCGAAGTTGAACAGCGCGGCGCCGTCGGTGCGCCGTGGCGGCAGCAGGGCTTCGAGGCGGCGGGCCACATCGACCACGATGCGCGAGTCGTGACGCGCCTGGCCGGGGGCGGCCACGGCCGGACGCACGCGGCTGATGCGCCGTTCGCTGTTGGTGACGGTGCCGTCCTTCTCGCCCCAGGTGGTGGCCGGCAGCAGCAAGTCGGCGTAGGCCGCGGTGGCTGTGGGGGCAAAGGCTTCCTGCACGATGACGAACTCGCAGCGCTCGAGCGCGCGGCGCACCGTGGCTTGATCGGGCAGGCTTTGCGCGGGGTTGGTGCAGGCGATCCACAGTGCGGCGATCTCGCCATCGGCCGCGGCCTCGAACATCTCGACGGCGGTCTTGCCCGAACGCGACGGGACGTCGGAGACACCCCAAAGCGCAGCGACTTCGGCACGGTGCTCGGCGTTGCCCAGATCGCGGTGCGCCGACAGCAGGTTGGCCATGCCCCCGACCTCGCGCCCGCCCATCGCATTGGGCTGGCCGGTCAGCGAAAACGGCCCCGCGCCGGGCTTGCCGATCTGCCCGGTGGCCAGGTGCAGGTTGATCAGCGCGGCGTTCTTGTCGGTGCCGCTCACGCTTTGGTTCAGGCCCTGGCAGTACAGCGAAAGCGTGGGCGTGGCGCCGCCAAACCAGCGCGCGGCCTGCACCAGATCGGCTTCCTTGATGCCGCACAGGCGCGCGGTGTCGCCGGGCGTGCAGTTGCGCACGAGGTCGCGCACGGCATCGAAGCCGCTGGTGTGCGCGTCGATGTAGGCGCGGTCGGTCAGGCCTTCCCACAGCATCAGGTGCAGCAGCCCGTTGAACAGCGCCACGTCGGTGCCCGGCAGGATCTGCAGGTGCAAGTCGGCCGCCTCGGCGGTTTC
>CANGBT010000001.1 GCA_947452135.1 Burkholderiales bacterium | reverse complement strand
GCGTATTCCTTGTAGGTCTCGAACTGGTTGGCGCGCGTGCTGTGCTGCAGCTTGGCGATGGCGTCGGGCGTCCACATGTGCTCTTCGCCACGGGCGCGCCAGGCGTATTCACCGCCGGCGTCGAGCATGTTCTCGAGCACCGGATCGTCGCCAAAGGCAGCCTGGTGCATGCGCAGCGCTTCTTCGGCCACCTCGAACACGCCGATGCCGCCGACTTGCGTGGCGGTGCCGCGGAAGTACTTGTCGACCATCGCCTTTTCGAGGCCGATGGCTTCAAACAACTGAGCTCCGCAGTACGACATGTAGGTCGACACGCCCATCTTGGACATGATCTTCGACAGGCCCTTGCCGATCGCCTTGATGTAGTTGTAGATCGCCTTTTCGGCCGACAGATCGGCGGGCAGGTCACGCCGCAAATTGGCCAGCGTCTCCAGCGCCAGATACGGGTGAACCGCCTCGGCGCCGTAGCCGGCGAGCACCGCGAAGTGATGCACCTCGCGCGCCGAGCCGGTCTCCACCACCAGACCGGCAGTGGTGCGCAGGCCTTGACGCACCAGGTGCTGGTGGATCGCCGACAAGGCCAACGCGGCCGGGATGGCCACCTGGGCGCGGCTCATGTGGCGGTCGCTGATGATCAGGATGTTGTGGCCACTGCGGATCGCGTCGACCGACTCGGCGCACAGCGAAGCGAGCTTGGCTTCGACGCCTTCGTCGCCCCACGCCACCGGGTAGGTGATGTCGATCTCATAGCTCTTGAACTTGGCGGCAGTGTGCTTTTCGATGCCGCGCAGGCGCGCCATGTCGTTGAAGTCAAGGATCGGCTGCGGAACTTCGAGCCGCATCGGCGGGTTCACCGCGTTGATGTCGAGCAAGTTGGGCTTCGGGCCGATGAAGCTCACCAGCGACATCACGATCGCTTCGCGGATCGGGTCGATCGGCGGGTTCGTGACCTGCGCGAAGAGCTGCTTGAAGTAGTTGTAGAGCGGCTTGCTCTTGTCCGACAGCACGGCCAACGGCGAGTCATTGCCCATCGAGCCGGTGGCTTCCTCGCCAGCTTGAGCCATCGGGCTCATCAGGAACTTGATGTCTTCTTGCGAATAGCCAAACGCCTGCTGGCGATCGAGCAGGGTTTCGGTGAACACCGGCGCAGTGCCTTCGGCGGGCACGTCTTCGAGCTTGGTGCGCACGCTCTCGATCCACTGCCGGTAAGGCTTGGCCGACGCGAACTGGTTCTTGAGTTCCTCGTCATCAACGATGCGCCCCTGATCGAGGTCGATCAGGAACATCTTGCCCGGCTGCAGGCGCCACTTCTTGACGATCTTGTTCTCGGGGAACGGCAGCACGCCCGACTCGGAAGCCATCACCACCAGGTCATCATCGGTGACCGCGTAGCGCGCTGGGCGCAGGCCGTTACGGTCGAGCGTGGCGCCGATCTGGCGTCCGTCGGTGAACACCATGGCGGCCGGGCCATCCCAAGGCTCGAGCATCGCAGCGTGGTACTCGTAGAACGCGCGACGCCGCTCGTCCATGGTGGTGTGCTGTTCCCATGCCTCGGGAATCATCATCATGGCCGCATGGGCGAGCGAGTAGCCGCTCATCGTCAGCAGCTCGAGCGCGTTATCGAAGGTGGCTGTGTCGCTTTGCCCCTCAAAGCTGATCGGGTAGAGCTTGGGCAGGTCGTCGCCCAGCACGGGGGACTTCATCACGCCTTCACGGGCGCGCATCCAGTTGAAGTTGCCCTTGACGGTGTTGATCTCGCCGTTGTGCGCCACCATGCGGTACGGGTGCGCCAGCGGCCACTCGGGGAACGTGTTGGTCGAAAAACGCTGGTGCACCAACGCCAGCGCCGAGGTCGTGCGCGGGTCGCTCAGGTCCTTGTAGTACCGCCCCACCTGGTCGGCCAGCAGCAGGCCCTTGTAGATGATGGTGCGGCAGCTCATGCTGGGCACGTAGTACTCGTGGCTGTGCGTCAGGTTCAGGCGCTGGATCGCGCTGGAAGCCGTTTTGCGGATCACGTACAGCTTGCGCTCGAGCGCATCGGGCACGATCACATCAGGCCCGCAGCCGATGAAGATCTGGCGGATCACCGGCTCTTTCTCGCGCACGGTGGGCGACATCGGCATGTCGGCATCGACGGCCACATCGCGCCAGCCCAGCAGCACCTGCCCCTCGACGCGAACCGCGCGCTCGAGCTCTTGCTCGCAAGCCAGCCGCGAGGCGTGCTCCTTGGGCAGGAAGATCATGCCTACGCCATATTCGCCGGGCGCGGGCAACTCGATGCCCTGAGCGGCCATCTCCGCGCGATACAGGTCGTCAGGGATCTGGATCAGGATGCCCGCGCCGTCGCCCATCAGCTTGTCAGCACCCACCGCGCCGCGGTGGTCGAGGTTCTCGAGGATCTTCAGTCCCTGCTCGACGATCGAGTACGACTTGTGACCCTTGATGTGCGCAATGAAGCCCACACCGCACGCGTCGTGTTCATTCGACGAGCTGTACAGCCCGGATTCGGACGCCGCACCGATTTCCTGCGCACTGGCTGGAGGCTGAGGACGTGTGGACATGGGCGGCTCCTTGAAAATTGGACGGGCGAATTTACTGCGGTGCAGCATCCAACTCAAGGGTTTTTAATTGGGGTCAGTCACCAATTACCGAAAGACCCCGACAGGCAGCGTCATAAATAGGGACACACCAATCACCCGATCGGTGCACAAATTGCCCTTTCAGTCCACCCGCCGCCCCAAGGGGGGTCGCCCGCGGGGCGCCGGCGAGGGTCTGCGGCCGGCAATCGCACCAATTTCAGCCAGAAACTGAGGTGAACCCAAGGCCCAACCCTTGAGCAGCGTGGACTCGATTCGTCGCACATCCGCTGCACTCAGCGGACGTTCCAGCAAGCGGCGATAGGCCGCATCGCGCTCGAAGGGCGTGTTTCCCAATTTCCAGTAGGCCGAGTCCGCCGGCATCGCTGCCACCACAGCGTCGCTGCGCAGACCCGCGTGATGGCCAGCGCTGGACCACGGAAACTCGACTGCGGCCCCCTGAAATCCCTGACGCTGGGCGGCCTGCTCGACGAACAGCACGCAGTTCAGCAGTTCGGCGGCCGACTCCAGCGGCGCCGAGCAAAAACGGCCCTGCCACAGCGCACCCGATCTCTGGTGGCGACGATTGAACGGACCGACGAATTGGCGTGTGAGCGCTTGCACCATCTTGCCAAGCGACTCGGCGCTCGGCGGGACCAGCAACAGCAGCGTTTGCTGGCCCAGCAGCGCGTAAGCAATGACCGCCACCTCATGCTCGTCACAGCAGTGACGCAAGGCGAGCGCAAATGCCTGCTGATCCACCGCATCGGACAAGCCCTCGCAACCCGCCACCACCCGTTGCTGCACCAGATGCGGCAACTGCGGAACGATCAGACGCTTCAGTCGCGCCATGAAGCGGCCGAAAAAGGGGGGTGGGTGTCGGTGCGAGCGGAGAAATTCATGGCGCTGGACACCCGTTGACGGCCATTCGAGAAATCTGCACGGCACCCAAACCGCCCATCCGGACGAATGAACCGCCGGCCCGATCGCTCGGTGGTGTCACACCTCTGCGCAATTAAGGTGTCGGCAAGGTTCCACCTCGGGAATGGCTGACCGGCGGCCGTCAGCTTCAGAAAGTTCACCAGGGTTCTGTCTTGAAACATCTTTCACGCGGGTTCACATTGATCGAGTTGATGGTGGTGATCGCCTTGCTGGCGATCATCGCATCGCTCGCCGTGCCGAACCTGCGCGCGATGGTGGTACGCAACAAGGTCGCCAACGTCGGGAACGAGTTTGCGGCAGCGCTGCAGCAAGCTCGTGCGCTGGCGGTATCGCGCAACAGTTGTGTGTCGCTTTGCGCGGCCTCATCGAGCAACGCCACCACCTGTGCCGCCGCCGCTGGATCGGCAGCCGATTTCCTTGCGAACGGCTGGCTGCTGTTCCAGAACCCCACCTGCGACGCCACCGCAACCGACCCAGCCGGAGCTGGCGTCGGTGGAACGGTGCTGCAGCAGCGGTCCGGCGAGTCTGCAGGCTACACGCTGCTGCCGTCGAGTGCGGCCCTGAACATCGTCCTGTTTGACCCGCGGGGTTACGCCAACCTCACGGCCACCGGTAATTTTCAGGTTCAACCGCCCGCTGGCGTTGCCACGAGTTACCGGCGCACCGTCTGCCTTGACGCCGCAGGGCGCCCCACGGTGCGGCAGTACTCAGCCAACTGCAACTGACGCCATGATCTTGATGAACTCACTCCGCCGCCGCGCTCAAGCAAGCGTCAGCCTGCCGCGCGCAAGGCATCCGTCGCGGCGCTGCACGCAGGCGGGCACCACGCTGCTCGAGGCACTGGTGGCCATGCTGGTGCTGTCGATCGGACTGCTGGGCATCGCCGGACTGTCGGCGGCATCGCTGCGCTTTTCGCAAGGCGGTTGGGCACGCGCATCGATCTCGTCAGGCTTGTCGGATCTGGCCGACCGCGTGCGAGCCAATCCGACCGCAGTTGTCGACGCATATGTGTTCAACACAGACAACTACGCGGCTCAGCGTTCCGCGTTGGACAGCGGGGCCGTCGCCATCAACACAGACTGCATGGCCACCTCGTGCACCGCCGCTGAACTGGCTGAATTTCACCTGACCGAGTGGCGCATCGGCTTGAACCGGAGCATGCCCGGCTCGGCCGTGTGGGTGTCCGGGCAGCGAGACGAGGGCTATCAGGCCACCGTGATGTGGTTCGACAAGACATTCGTCACCGGCGACGGCGTGACGCTCGACGCATCAGCCACCTGCACGGCAGCCATGACGGGCATCGCAGCGCGCCAGTGCTGCCCGGCAGGCGCCCAGGTCATCAACGGCGTGCGTTGCACCAACATGACGATCGTTCCATGAACATGCCGCGCCCAAACACTGCTGTGCAACAACGCGCCACCTGCGTCCCGACTCAACGCGGGGTGAGCTTGGTCGAATTGCTGGTCGGTCTGGTGATCGGCATCGTGCTGTCACTGGCGGCCTCGGCGCTGTACCTCGGCACGCGAGAGACAGCGCGGGGCTCGCAAGCCATTTCGGACGTGAACGAGACCGGCAAGATCGCGCTGGACATGATCGGACGCGAAATCCAGAAGGCCGGCTTCTACCCCGCACAGTTCGGAAACGACTGGACCACCAACAACCAGTTTGCAGGCGCCTACTTCAACGCCAAGGACGTCACCAAGGAAGCCTTCAATGCAGGCATCTACGGTTGCGATGGCGCCAACTACGACCCGAGCACGAAGGGCTGCGCCACCACCGAGGCCGACAAACCCGACTCGATCGTCATCAATTACTTTGCCTCGCCCGAGTTTGGCAACGACTCGCTGCTGGGCAACACCAACGACTGCAACCGCAACAAGGTCGCCAACGACTCGGCCAACGCATCCCGCAGCGCCACAGGTCTGCCGATGTTCGTGTCCAACCGCTTCGGCATCGTGGCTGGAGCCAGTTACGTCGACAGCGATGGCAACACCATCAGTGCCAACAACCTCGGGTGCCATGGAAACGGCCAGGAGGCAGATGCAGCTCAGTCGGCCTTGCAAGGCATCGACGACCTCGTCATCCGCTACGGCCTTTACAACGGCGACGGTTCCGAGCAGTCGCCCACCGACTTTCTGACAGCGGCCGACGTGAACGCCCAACCCGTGGTGGGCGGACGCACAGCCTGGCAACGGGTCACCGCGGTCAGTGTTTGCGTGCTGGTGCGCTCGGTGAGCAACGGACGGCAGCAAGACAAGACCGGCAGCGAACGCACCTACACGGACTGCCGTGGCCAGACGCTTTCGATGCCGTCGGGCAACCGCTACATCTTCAAGAGCTTTCAGCGCGTGTACGCCGTGCGCAACAACCTGAGCGCCATCCTGTGAGCCACCGCGCCATGACCTCATCTTCCGCACACCGAGGCTCACGCGGCATGACCGGCATCGCGCTTCCGGTGGTGCTGATGTTCCTGCTGGTCATCACCATCGCAGCCGTCTTCGGCATCCGGCGCTCGACGCTGGGCGAAGGCATCACCCGCAACCAGCTCGACTACGAGATCGCGCGCCAGTCCGCCGAGGCCGCACTGCGCGATGCCGAGCGAGACTTGTTTTCGTCTTACAGCGCCATGCCAGCGAACGCCCGGTGCGATCGCACAGGCTCGCGCCCATTGAAGGACAAGCTGGTACCCGGGCTGTGGGAGTCCACCTGCCCGAAAGGGCAGTGCCGCGTCAGCCCCGACTACCTGGCCGCGAGCAACTACGCGACCATGGCCAATGCGCAGGCGTGGTGGCCCACCGCCAAAGGCGGCCTGTGGGGCGACAACTCAGGGGTGCTGAACTGCAGCACGTTCTCGGGCGGCGTGCCGATCGGCCCGTTCACCGGCACACCCCACATCGGCGGGGTCGCCCGACACCCCGAATACCTGATCGAGTGGATCGATCGCGAGTCCGACGCGGTGATGCGCATCACCGCGCGCGGGTTTGGAACCGACATCAATACCGAAGTGGTGCTGCAAAGCTACGTGCGCCCGCCCAACTGAATCCAGACCCGAGGTCCCCATGAAAAAACTGCCCCTGATCTTTGCGTTGGTGCTGGCCACTCTGGCGGGCTCCGCGGCTGCCACCCTCAGCGCGATCCCTCCCAACATCACCTCGACCACGCAGAACAAGCCGATGGTGATGCTGACGGCGTCGAAGGACTTCTCGATGTTCTGGAAGGCGTACACAGACTTCGAAGACATCGATTTCGACGGCATCGTCGACTACACCTACAAGCCCAGCTTCAGCTACTACGGCTACTTCGACTCCGACAAGTGCTACACGTATGAGACCGCCAACAGCGGGCGGTTCGTGCCAGCGGCAGCCGTCAGCACCTCAGGAAGCGATCTGGGCAAACACTACTGCGCCTCGGGCACGGGGCAGTGGAGTGGCAACTTCCTGAATTGGTCCACGATGTCGCGCATGGACGTCCTGCGCAAGGTGTTCTTCGGCGGGCTGCGCTCGTACTACGGTGCGCTCCAGACCGACCGCTACATGTCAGGCGACTCCGCCACCAGCACGACGCTCGAGGAGTCGTTCGTCCCCCGCAACAGCCAAGCCTTCGTCAAGTACTACAACGGCACCGACCTGAACCGCGTCACGCCGTTCACCAATGCCACGGTGATCCAAAAAGGCATCACGCTGTGCCGGAGGCCGGCTGAAAGCGTCGGGATTTCGCAGACCAACGCATTGACGCCGGAAATCCGGGTGGCCATCGGCAACTTCGCGCTGTGGAACATGACCGAGGTCCGCACCTGCAACTGGTCAAGTGAAGTCCCCTACGCCTGGGAGACGCCAACGATTAACTTCCTGACGGCCAACTACCAGACGCCGATCGGCACCCTCGGTTCTGCGAATGCCAACTACGTGCACAAGGCCAGTGTGCCGGTGTCCGGCACCGATGGTGCCACCTACAGCGCCGGTAGCGGCACCGTGGGGCCGGGCTTCACGGCACGCGTGCAAGTCTGCGTGAGCGGCCTGCTGGAATCCAACTGCAAGAAGTACGGCACGGGAGCCTCAGCGGTCTACAAGCCGACTGGCCTGTTGCACGACTTCGGCGAAAGCACGAGCAGCGGCAGCCAGGCGGCACGCGCCGAGTTCGGCCTGCTGATGGGCTCTTACGACAACAACCTGCAAGCCGGGGTGCTGCGCAAGAACATCGGCGAGATCAACGACGAGATCAACCCCAAGACGGGGCAGTTCATCGACGCCGCCACCGGGAAGTTCCTGGCCTCAACGGCCGGCACGAAGGGCGCATCGAAGGGCGGCATCGTGCAGTCGCTGAGCGAAATCACCCTGTACGGCTACGACGAAAGTGCCGGCACTTACGACATCAGCACCTGCTCTGCGACGCTTCGCTACTCGGACAAGCTGACCAACGGAAACTGTCCCTCGTGGGGCAACCCGGTGGGCGAATTGCTGCTGGAGTCGATTCGCTACTACGCCGGCAAGACACCCCAGGTGACGGCTGGCGCCAAGGACACGGCGGTGGGCCTGCCCATCCCCAACGGAACCAACGGCGGCTGGGTCGACCCGCTGAGCAGCACTTTCGACAACACGACCATCAACTCCGGCCAGAAGCGCTACCAGCTCTACGGCCGAGGCATCTGCCGCCCCTTGAACATCATCACGATGTCAGGTGCCATCAACAGTTACGACGACGTGACCGGTCTGGGGGCCTTCAGCGACATCACGGGTACCGGAACTGCAGCCTCACTGACCAAGATCATCGGCGACAAGGAGAGCATCACGGGCACCACGCGCCTGGTGGGCAACAACTTGGGCTCGGCCGGCAACATCGGCGGCGCGGCAGACCTGCAGTGCACGGGCAAGACCATCACCGACCTGGGCCTGGTGGAGGGTGCGTGCCCGAACGGCCCCAACTTCCGTGGCACCTACCTCGGTGCAGGAGTGGCCAGTTACGCGAACACCCACCGCATCCGCAGCGACCTTGACGCGACAGCCGACGGCATCCCGGACCTGCCCTACAACGCGATGACCGTGCGCAACTACGGCGTGACGTTGTCAGGCAGCGCAGCCACGATTGAGGTGCCTCTGCCGGGCCAAGCCAGCTGCTCCACGGCCAATGGAGGTCTGAGCAACCCGGCATGCCCTCGCGTGTACATCACTCCGGCCAGCCTGGATTCGATTCGATCGCCGGCATTGCCCGGCAACATGGTGGATTTCAAGGTCCTGAGCACGTCGATTCCTGATGGCGGGGAAGGATTCGCGTCGGGTTCGGCGCTGGTGCTCTGGCAGCACAGCATGCTCGGCGAAGACCAGGACCAGGATCAGCTCGACTCGATCCGCTGGGTCGTCGGCGGCACGGTGGCAGCGCCCACCCTCACCATCTACACCCAGGCCATCGAGGCCAACACGGGCTCCACGCAACCTTTCGGCTTTGGCTACACCCTGGTCGGCACGAAAACAGATGGTCTGTACATGCACAGCGGCATCAACAATTTCGTGGCCAACACCACGGCCACTGTGGCTGCCGGTGCGGTGTCGCAGAGCGGCAGTTGCCCGGCCCCGTCGGGTTCGACCTCGACCCAGCTGTGCTCCAGACTGACCGCGACTGGCAACTACATCCGCGGAGAGACCTACAAGACCTTCAGCATGACGGGTGCCACCAACGTGAAGCTCAATGAGCCGCTTTGGTACATCGCCAAATACGGCGGCTTCAAATACACCAGCGACGACAAGGCGGCAGCCACCGACCTCTACCCGACCCGGCTGAATCAGTGGGATCGCAAGAAGGCCGACGGAACCTCGTGTGCCGGTACCGCCGCCGACCCGTGCGACGGCAACCCGGACAACTACTTCTACGCCCGGCGTCCGGACTTGCTCGCCACGTCGCTGAAGGAAATCCTCGAGGACATCGTCACCTCGTCGAACACCGCACCGGCCATCGCCTCGAGCCAGCTTCAAGAGGGTGACCTGAAGGTGGTCGCCACCTTCAATGCAGGCGACGGCAGCGGCGCACTGCGTGCCTACGCCTTGCAGGCCGACGGCTCGTTCGCATCTCCCGGTAATGAAACCTGGAACGCGGAGAGTTTGCTCACGCAGACCGCTTGGAATTCACGTCAGGTCATCACCAACGAAGGCGCTGTGGGCAAGGCGTTCACATGGGCAACCCTGAGCGCCGCCAAGCAGGTGGATCTTCAAACCACCGCGGGGGGTGTCAACAGCGGCAGCGCTTACGGTCAGCAGGTGCTGCAATGGCTGCGTGGCGATACCAGCTACGCGGGCCTGTTCCGATCGCGGGCAGCCTCGTCGATCCTGGGGCCGATCGTCAACTCGAACCCGACGATCCAGAAGCGTCCCAACGGTCGCTACTTCGGCACGGCCTTCACCGGCTACGCGGACTTCATCTCGACGTGGTCGAGCCGCCGTCTGCTGCTGTGGGCCGGTGCGGGTGACGGCATGCTGCACGCCTTCGACGCCAGTTCAACCAGCCTGGGTGGCAAGCCGGTGCTGTCGTACGTTCCGGAGCCCGTGTTCCCGAACCTGAAAGCCTACGCGGATCCCAACGGTGCCAAGGTGCAGTCGTTCGTTGACGGCTCGCCGTTCGTGGGAGATGTGAAAGTCGGCAACGCGTGGGGCACCTACCTGTTCTCGTCACTTGGCCGCGGTGGCAAGGCTATCTTTGCCCTGGACGTGACGAGCGCCGGCTCGGTGGCCACCGATGCCAGCAACCTGACCACGGTCAGCGGCGCTCAACTTGATGAGACGCATGCAGGCAGCATCTTCAAGTGGCAACTGACCAGTACCGACGACTCGGATCTGGGCTACATCGTCTCCGAACCCACGCTCAACCGCGCCACCAACCAGCCGGGCCAGATCGCCATGATGAACAACGGGCGCTTCGCCGCGCTGTTCGGCAATGGCATTGAAAGCACCACGGGCAACGCAGCGCTGTTCATCGTCTTCGCCGACGGGGATGCGGCCGGAAGCGGCGGCAAGTACAAGAAGCTTGTGGTGCCGACCAGCACATGCAGCACGACGGTGACAAGCCCGGCCGTGGACTGCAACGGACTGTCGCAGGTCACCTGGGTCGACACCAACAATGACCGCGTGGCCGACTACATCTACGCCGGCGACATCAAGGGCAACCTGTGGCGCTTCGATGTCAGCAGCAGCGACCCGGCCAATTGGGCGGTGTCGTACTTCGGCAAACCGCTGTTCAAGGCCATCGACGCCAGCAACCGCCCCTTGCCGATCACCGGAGCGCCGGTGGCCAATTTCCACCCGCTCGGTGGCGTGATCGTGGACATCGTGACCGGATCAGCCTTGTACGCATCGGACTTCCCGAACACGACGCGCACCAACGCCATGTTCGGGGTGTGGGACAAGCCCGCGTTCTCGAGTGGCTCATTCGCCACGGCTGCCGCCATGGAAGCCGCGCTGCCACGCAGCCTGAGCTCGCTGGCCACGCGCACGCTGGTGAACTACGGTGATGACCTGCACCGCTACGTGACCGGCGATGCCATCGACTGGAGCACCAAGAACGGCTGGGCGATGTTCTTCAACGTGTCATCGGAAATGGGCCTGAACAACCTCACCATCGCCAACAACCAGGTGCTGACGGTGACGGTATCGCCCGCGCCCGCCCTGACGGGTGCAGACACCGATCCATGCACCAGCACCCCCGTGGCCCGACTCGTGGGCGTTGATCCGGTCACCGGTTTGCCCAACGGCTTGCTGGGCAGCGCCAACATCAGCGACCCCACGGTCAAGAGCATCTTGCCGACATTCGTCACCTTCATGCTGGCCACCGTACCGGTCACCGACCAGAAGGGCCAGTTCGTCAGCGACCTGGTGGGCAGAGGCTCGAGTCAGGCCGGATGCGCCAGCGGATCGCTCAACTGCACCGCCTATGAGGGCGCCACGTCGGGCGGAGACAATCCGCGCCTGAGCTCCAGTCTCAGTTCCGGGCGCATCTTCTGGCGCGAGATTCCCGGCTTCAAGACACGTTGAGCATGAACACATCCTGCCAGTTGGAAACCCCTGGGTCAGGCGACCGCAGCGCTCAGGGGGGCTTCACGCTGATCGAGTTGATGATCACGGTGGCCATCGTCGCGATCCTGTCGTCGATCGCCTACCCGTCGTATCGCGACTACGTCGCCCGCGGCCGGCGCGCCGAAGCTCAGGCCTTGCTCATGCAAAGCGCTCAGTGGATGGAGCGCTTCTACGCCGAAAACTACGCCTACGACCAAAACACGGCCGGTGTGGCCGTGACGGACGCAACGCTGTTTCCGGCCCGCTACAGCCAGTCACCGACTTCCGGAACAGCTGCGTACACGATCGCGGTGGCAACCACCGGAACCGGATCCACCAGCACCTTCACCGTGACGGCCACGCGCGCCGGAACGATGGTGGGCGACAAGTGCGGCAACTTCCAGATCACCAGCACGGGTGTGCGACAACTGGTCAACTACACGTCAGCGGCAGGCGCCACTCAGGTGGCGGCGATGCAAAGTTGCTGGAGATAGACGGTGCGCATGCAGGCCTCCTCGAGCACCGAGCTGGCACGCCCGGGCCTGGCTCGGCGCCGCCCGGCAGCCGCATTGGCGGGTGCCGTTGTGCTGCATGTGGCCTTGGCTGCTGCGGTGAGCGGGGGCGACACGGCCAGTTCGTCAGGTCTGAGGGCACGCTCGCCGACGGTCACATCCATACAGTTGCGCACCGTCGCTGACGTGATTTCGACACCGCTACTGGTCGCTCCTTCGGCATCAGAGGACTCGCAGTCAGCGGATACCAAGGAGCCGGCGAGCCCGGATGCACCCATCGAGCCCGGTCAGCGCTATTTCGATACCTCTGAAGTCGATGAGCCTGCGATGCCTTTGCCCGAGTGGAACGTCGACGTTCCGATGCTCATGGGCCAAGGCGTACGCAGCGTGAGTGTCGATGTCCTGATCAGCGAGACGGGCGTGGCGCAACAGTGCGCCGTCACGCGCATCGAGCCGCAGCAGGCACCCGCTCTGCAACTCTCGGTGGCGTCCAGGTTGTGCGAAACCATGCTGCGTCCTGCTCAGCGCCGTGGCGTGGCGGTGGCCAGCGTGAGGCACATCGAGCTGGTACTCGCGGCCGACTGAAGCCGCGCTGCGCGCGCCGAGACAGGGCTCAGTCAAACAAGCGTTCGCCCGTCAGACGTTCGTGTTCGCGCAAGGCAAACCGGTCGGTCATGCCGGCGATGTAATCGGCCACGGCGCGTGCGCGCTGTGTGGGTTTGTCGACCAGCGGTGGCAAGACCGGCGCGGAATCCGGCAGATCGGCGGGGTTGTTCAGGTAGCGCTCAAACAAGCCGGCCACCACCTTGCGCGCCCGGTCGGTGGTGTCTTGCACTTTCGGGTGCCGGTACAGATTGCGACTGAGGAAATGCTTGAGCTGCGCGCTTTGAACGGCCATCGTCGGGCTGAAGCACACCAGCGGCGGGTGTTGCCGAGCCTCGTCTGCTGATTGAGGAGCCGTGCGATCGATCAGCGCGCGGGTGCTCTCGATCACATCGTGAATCTGTGCCGAAAGCATGCGGCGAATCGCCTCGAACAGCAGACGCTTGCCCGACAGATCGGGATGCTGCTGCAAGCTCTCGACGCGGTAACGGTCGAAGACCTGTGCTTCTTCAAGCTGCTCAAGCGAAAGCAAGCCCGATCGCACACCGTCATCAATGTCGTGGGCGTTGTAGGCGATCTCATCGGCCAGGTTGCACAACTGCGCCTCAAGTCCGGGCTGCGTGCGCGCCAGAAACCGCCGGCCGACGCCGCCGGGCTCGCTGACTTCAAGACGTCGCGCGTTGGCCTGCGAGCAGTGCTTGAGCACGCCTTCGCGCGTCTCGAAACTCAGGTTCAAGCCTTCGAACTGCGGGTAGCGAACCTCGAGAAAATCGAGCACGCGCAGGCTCTGGAAGTTGTGCTCGAAGCCTTCCCGTTCGGGGTGTATCTGCAGCATGCAGGCGTTCAGTGCATCCTGACCGGCGTGGCCGAAGGGCGTGTGGCCCACGTCATGAGCCAGCGCGATGGCCTCAACCAGATCCTCATGCAGGCCCAGCGGGCGGGCGATCGAACGGGCGATCTGCGCCACCTCAAGCGAGTGCGTCATGCGCGTGCGAAACAGATCCCCCTCGTGGTTGAGAAAGACCTGCGTCTTGTAGACCAGCCGGCGAAATGCCGTGCTGTGCACGATGCGATCGCGATCGCGCTGGAACGCATTGCGCCCAGGCGAAGGAGGCTCGGCGTACCGCCGACCGCGGCTGTGATCAGGGTGGCTGGCGAATGGCGACAGCGATCCGCCGTGGGTGGCGTTCACTCGCAGTGCGCTTCGATGGCTTCGGCCACAACGTCGTCGTTGGCACGGTGCAGGCTCGCGCGACCCGGCGCATCGATCAGCACGAAGCGGATCTGACCCGCCTCGGACTTCTTGTCGACGCGCATCAACTCGAGGTAACGCGCCGCGCCAAGACGAGGGCCGCGCGTGGGCAGTCCGGCGCGCTCGATCAAGGCAGTGAGCCGCTTGGCGTACGCCGCGTCAATGAGCCCGAGGCGCACCGACAGATCGGCGGCCATGACCATGCCGCAACCCACGGCCTCGCCGTGCAGCCATTCGCCGTAGCCCAGCCCCGCCTCGATCGCGTGGCCGAAGGTGTGGCCGAAATTGAGAATGGCGCGCAAGCCCGACTCGCGCTCGTCCTGCCCCACCACCCAGGCCTTGATTTCGCATGAGCGCCGCACGGCGTGGGCCAGCGCGGCCTTGTCCCGGGCGCGCAGCGCGTCGATGTGCTGCTCGATCCAACTCAAGAACGCATCGTCGGCGATCGGACCGTACTTGATCACCTCAGCCAGACCCGCGGAGATTTCGCGATCGGGCAAGGTGTCGAGCGTGTCGAGGTCGGCGATCACCCGCAGCGGCTGGTAGAACGCGCCGATCATGTTCTTGCCGGCGGGGTGATTGATGGCGGTCTTGCCACCCACCGATGAGTCAACCTGCGCCAACAGCGTGGTCGGAACCTGCACATATGAAACGCCACGCATGTAGCAGGCCGCTGCAAAGCCGGTCATGTCGCCGATCACCCCGCCACCCAGCGCATAGAGAACGGTCTTGCGATCGAAGGCCTCGCCCAGCAGTTCGTCAAAGATCAGGTTGAGGGTGACCCAGTCCTTGTAGATCTCGCCATCGGGCAAAGCGATGGTGCGTACGCGGGCGTGGTGCTGGGCGAGAACGCGTTGCAAGCGCTCGGCGTACAGCGGCGCAACGGTGGTGTTGGTGACGATCAGCGCCTCGGCCGATGCAGGGCCGCATGAAATCGATGAGGGCGAATCGAGCAACCCGCAACCGATGAGGATGTCGTAACTGCGCTCGGCCAGCGCAATGCTGACGGTCTCGGTTTGAAGTTGCTTGGGCATCGGCGTATTTTGCAACGCGACCGCCGCGCTCAGTGGGCTGGCGCTTCTGCTCCATCAACCGGCGACGGCACGGTGTCCATCGGGATCAGACCCGCCAACTCCAACTGCATGAGCAACATGTTGATCAAGTTGGGCACCGACGGTCGACCCGTCTCGATGACGTAATGGGCGATGCTTCGGTATAGCGGGTCACGCACCTGGAACAACGAGCGCAAGCGGGCCATGGGATCACTCACCTGCAGCAAAGGCCGGTTTGTGTCGTGACGAAGGCGCCGGAAGAGTTCCTCCGGTGATGAGCGCAGGTAGACGACAGAACTGCCGCGGTGCAACGTGTCACGGTTGGCTTCGCGCAGAACCACACCACCCCCAGTGGCCAGCACGCCTTTGGATGAAGCCACCAGTTCGGCAATCACCTCCTGCTCGACGTCACGAAAACGCTCCTCGCCCTCACGGTCAAAGAACTCGCGGATGCTGCAGCCAATGCGGCGCTCGATGACCGCATCGCTGTCGTTGAACGCAACGCCCAGCCTGCGCGCCAGTTGCCGACCCACGGTGGACTTGCCACCACCGGGCATACCGATCAGGCTGATGAGCATGGGAACCCCCCGCTGGTGCCGACCCAAGCTGCCGGCTGTCAGCGTGCGGCCGTGCGCTCGCTCACCACGCGAGGGGTGAGGAAGATGAGCAACTCGGTTTTCTTCATCGAGTTGGTCTTCGTCTTGAACAAGTTGCCCAGCACCGGCACATCGCCCAGCACAGGAACCTTGGCTTCGTCGGAGCGCTCGGTCTGCTCGAAGATGCCGCCGATGACCACCGTGCCCCCGTTTTCGACCAGAACCTGAGTCTTCACCGACTTGGTGTTGATCGACGGGATGCCTTGGGTGCTGGCACCCACGCTGTCCTTGTTGACCTCGACGCTCATGATCACGTTGCCCTCAGGGGTGATCTGCGGGGTCACCTCAAGCTTGAGGGTGGCATCTACAAACGCCACCGAGGTGGCGCCGCTGGAAGTCGCCTGCTGGTAGGGAATCTTGGTGCCCTGCTGAATCATCGCCTTGATCTGATCGGCAGTGACGATCCGCGGACTCGAAATGATCTTGCCGCGCCCGTCGGCTTCGAGTGCGGAAATCTCGAGGTTGAGGAACTTGTTCGCACTCGAGCCAAAGAGAGACACAGCCATCGAAGCCGGCGTGTAGCCGCCTTGGGCCACGGCGGGAAGGTTCACGAAATTCAGGTCGCTCATCGTGAGCGTGCTGCCCGAAGCGAGTTGCCCGCTTTGCAAGCCCACGGCGTTCAGGTTTCCGCCAACGGCCGCCCGCGTACCGCCGGCATTCTTCAACCCGTAGTCGGCCCGACCGCCCAGCCGAACACCGAGCGATCGACCGAACGAGTCATCAGCCTCGACGATGCGAGCCTCGATCAAGACCTGGCGCACCGGCACGTCGATCTTCGAGATCAGACTCTGAATTTCCTCGAGCTTGGCCGGCGTGTCGCTGACGAACAGCTGGTTGGTCCGGGTTTCAGAAAAGACCGTACCTCGAGTCGACAGGATCCGGGTGGCCGCTGCGCCGCCGCCAGACCCACCGGAGGACTCGCCAGACAGTCCGCGTGCGACCTCTTCGGCCTTGGTGTAGTTCAACTGGAAGGCCTGCGAGCGCACAGGCTCGAGTGCAGCGATCTGGGCATTCGATTCAAGCTCGCCCTTTTCCTTGGCGTTCAGTTCGTCCTTGGGAGCGATCATCAGGACGTTGCCGGACTTGCGCAGACCCAAGCCGCGAGACTGAAGGATGATGTCGAGCGCCTGGTCCCAAGGCACGTCCTTGAGTCGCAAGGTCACGTTGCCTGTCACCGTGTCGCTGGTGACCACGTTGAAATTGGTGAAGTCAGCGATGACCTGAAGCAACGCCCGAACCTCGATGTTCTGGAAGTTGAGCGACAGCTTCTCGCCGGCGAAGCCGGGGCCCTGAGTGAGCTTGTTCGGATCAATCTTTTGTGGCCGGATCTCGAGCACGAACTGGTTATCGCTCTGATAGGCACTGTGCTCCCAGGCTCCACGTGGCTCCACCACCATGCGGACCTTGTCACCGATCTGCACGGCCGTCACCGTTTGCACTGGCGTACCGAAGTCGACCACGTCAAGACGCCGCCTCAGGTTGTCGGGCAAGCTGGAGCGCAGGAACTCGACCACGAGGCCTTGCCCTTGCTGCCGAATGTCCACGCCCACCTGGTTGTTGGCCAAATCCACGACCACACGGCCGGCGCCATCGGCCCCGCGACGGAAGTCGATGTTCTTGACCGGCAACTGCGTGCGATTCTGTCCCTCGGCAAACCGGACCGCGTCATCGCTGGCGCGTGGGTTGACTGCTGCCACGGATGCCGAAACGCCCGAATCCAGAACGACGATCAAGCTCTTGCCCTGCAACTCGGCACGATAGGTCGCTGGCTTACCAAGGTTGATGACCAGACGGGTACGGTCCTCGGTGTGAGCGATATTGACCGTGCGCACATTGCCCTGGTTCAACTCAACTGATGGCTTGCCCATGCCGTTTGAAACGCCAGGCAGGTCAAGTGCGATGCGAGGAGGACTTTGCACTGCAAATCCAGCCGGGATCGCTGTGAGCGCCTCGGACAGTTCAATGCTGACAACCTCCGTGCCAGCTTGCCGAGATGTGCTGATGGACTGGATGACAGGCTGCGCCATGGCTGGAAACCAGACGACCAGCGAGCAAGCGAGGGCCAAGAGACGCACGCGCCAGTCGCCCATGGTGTTGATCTTCTGCATGGCATTCATGGAGCCTTCTCCTGGAGTTGGATCGAGCTGATTCGCTCCGTCCATTCGCCGCTGCCGTCTTGCACGACCTCCCGAATGGACATGTCTGTTTCGGTGATCTTCACGATCTTTCCGTAGTTCTGGCCGAGGTAGTCGCCAAGCTTGACCTGGTAGAGGAGTTTGTCGACCCTCAGCAGCGCAAACGGCGTGTTGTGCTTGATCAGGCTGCCCACCATCGTCACGCTGTCGAGGGGAAATGCCTCCAAGGGCTCGGGGCGGCGGTTGACCTCGGACGCCAGGAGAGAGCTGGGCTGTCGGGCCTCTTGCTTGATCGCGACCGTGAGCTTTTGGGTGCTGAACGGCTCGACGGCCTCAGCCGCCAGATAGGGCTGCGGGTTGAACTTCTTGGGCGGCAAGATGGGTTGCACGCTGGGTTTGACCTCATCGCGCTGCTGCGCGATCCATTCGGACAGTTCCTGCTGCTCGCCGCTGCAAGCGGTCAGCAGCATGGACACACCGAAGAGGACCGACCCAAGTTTCGGACGAAGCGTCATTTTTGCGCTCCCGACTTGGATTTCCTGGCCGCGGCGCCCTTGCGGATCGTCTCGACTTCCTCGGGATCCAGGTATCTGTAGGTACGAGCCGTCGCATCCATGGACAGAACATCGCTGCCCGCCTTGGAGGCGCTGATAGACAAATCGTGCAGCGTCACGATGCGCGACAGATTGGCCACATCGGCGGCAAACGCCCCGATGTCATGGAAGCGGCCGGACACCTTCAATTCGATGGGCAGCTCGGCGTAGTAGTCCTTGACGGCCACCTGCCCCGGGCGGAACAACTCGAATTGCAACCCGCGACCCAGCCCCGCCTGATTGATGTCGGACAGCAACGCATCCATTTCGGCCTTGCCCGGAAGTTGCTTTTCGAGCTGGATGACGTACTCCTCAACCAGCAGCTTCTGCTTGCGAAGTTCGCCAAGATTCACCGCCTGAACGAGCTTGTCCCGATACGACTGCTTGAGCGTCGGTTCCTTCGCCCGCTCAGCCTCGAGTTCGTCATTGGCATCCAGCACCACAGCGAACCAGCCCAGAACCACGACAGCCACCGCCACCGCCAAAAACGCCGCCAGCTTGGGCAATGCAGGCCACTGGCCGGGCTGACTGACGTTCAAGCCCCTGAATTGGGTGGCAGCCCCCTGAAATACAGAGTTCAGATCGACACGTGCTGATGAAGATTTGGCCATGGGGCTCAGTCCTTCCTGGCAGCGCGAGGGGCAGAAGCGGTGGAATCCGCAACCGCACTTTCTTGAGGGCGCTTGACGCTCACACGGATCGAAAACTCGGACAAACGCTTTTGCGAGCGATCGACGGTCTGCGTACCAGCAGCCTTGATCTCGATGAGTTCCGGCCGCTCAATCCACTCGGAGTTGTAGCTGGTGTTGCGAAGGAATTCGGACACCCGCTCATTGGTCTGCGCCACGCCAACGATGCTCAGCGTCTGCCCTTCTTGCTTGACTGACTTGAAATAGATGCCCTCAGGCGCCTGCTTGACCAACTCGTTCAGCAGATGGACTGGCACATTGCGGTCCGCCTGGAGGTCTTCAACCGCTTTTTGCCGCGCCTTGAGCGATTCAATTTCTGATTTCAGTGTGGCAATGTCCTTGATCTGCGCTTCAAGCGTCTTGATCTCTCGCCCGAGGTAGTCGTTTCTTTCTTGCTGGGCAGCGGTCAACTGCTGCACGACCCCGAACCACAAACCCACCGCCAGCAAGCCGGCGACGGCGGCCGCAGCAACGCCCGAGAAGAAGGCAATCTTCTTGCGTCTGCGCTTTTCAGCGCGGTGCGGCAGCAGGTTGATCAGGATCACTTGGCAAACCTCCGCATCGCCAGACCGCAGGCGGTCAGGTACGACGGCGCTTCACGGTAAAGCTTGCTTTCACGCACGGCGCTGCCGAACGCCATGTTGTCAAAAGGATTGACAACCTTGGAGGCGAAACCGGTCAACTCAGTCACCCGGTCCTTGAGGCCAGGCAACGTAGCCGTACCCCCCGCGAGCATCACGTAATGCACCTTGTGGTGAGGCGTGCTGGTGAAGAAGTACTGCAAGGCCCTGCCGATTTCCTGCGAGAGGCTGTCAACGAACGGGGCCAGGATCTGGGAGCCATAGTCTTCAGGCAGGTCGGAAGCCAGCTTCTTCTGCTCGGCCTCTTCGAATGAAAAGCCGTATTGGCGGGAGATCAGCTGAGTGAGCTGTGACCCGCCAAAGGCCTGGTCGCGGTCGTAGAGCAACTCGTCATCCAGCAACACCTTGAGGCTGGTCGTGTCGGCACCAATCTCGAACAAAGCCACGAGGGAATCACGCCCCTCGTTGGGCAAGGCGCGAACGATGCGCGACATCGCGAGGCGCGACGCATGGGACTCGATGTCAAGCACCACCGGACGCAAACCGGCAGCCTCAGCGAGTCCCTGGCGGTCCTGAACCCGGTCTTTTCTGGACGCAGCGATCAGCACCTCAACGTCACCGAACGAAGTCGGGCTCGGGCCGATGACACAGAAATCGAGGCTCACCTCGTCCAGCGAAAAAGGGATGTATTGGTTGGCCTCTGACTCGACCTGCACCTCGAGTTCTTCCTCGCGCAGGCCGGCCGGCAGCATGATCTTCTTGGTGATCACCGCGGACTGCGGCATCGCCATCACCACGTCTCGAGTCTTGCTACCGCTCTTGACGACCACCCGACGCACAGCGTCGGCGACCTCCTCGAACTTCTCGATTTGGCCATCGATGATCCAACCTTTTTCAAAGCTCTCGCTGGCAAATCGCTCCAGGATGAATTTGCCGGACTCGTCTTGCCCCAATTCGACCAGCTTTACGCTCGAAGAACTGATATCGAGCCCGACCATCGGGGGATGAGTACGGCCCAGCAAAGTGTCCAAAAAGCTCACAGGCCTTGTCCTTCAGTGCGCCGAACATACGGCTGACTGTTAAGAAATCACTTCAATGCTAGCAGCAAAGCCTATGAGCCAAAAGGCGAAAAGGGCCATGAAAACCGGCTTGATTGGAGCGCGAACGTACCGATCAAAGTCGGTTATCGGTGCGTCTGCACCATCAAGTGAGTTGTTTGTTGTGACCCCTTGTTACGGCGGCTTCCTGGCGGGTGTCGATGGCACCCCGCTTCCTATAATCGGTGTCGTGTTTTCAGGAGCTCCATGAGCGAATCCCGTCGCGGGGCCGTTGGATCGGCGCCCCAGTCGTCCGAGCCGAAAGAGGCGAGGTGGTTGTCCGGTTTGAACCGCCTGCTGATGGCTGCCGTCGGTTTGCTCATCGCGGGGGTCTTGTGCGTCGTGATGCTGGGCTCGATTGCGCTGGCGGTCGCCTACCCCAACCTGCCGGACATCAGCGGTATCACCGACTATCGTCCCAAGCTTCCAATGCGCATCTACGCGGCAGATGGCTCGTTGCTGGGCGAATTCGGCGAAGAGCGGCGCAACTTCGTGTCGGCTGCCGAACTCCCCAAGGTGATCAAGGACGCGGTGCTATCGATCGAAGACGCCCGCTTTTATCAACACGGCGGGGTTGACTACCTCGGAATCCTTCGTGCGGGTCTGGCCAATTTCGGCGAGTCGAGAAGCCAGGGAGCGTCGACCATCACCATGCAGGTCGCGCGCAATTTCTATTTGTCGACCGAGAAGACATTCACCCGAAAGATCTACGAGATCCTGCTCGCGCTGAAGATCGAGAGCCTGCTGAGCAAGGATCAGATCCTGGAGGTCTACATGAACCAGATCTACCTCGGTCAGCGCGCCTACGGGTTCGCTTCGGCAAGCGAGGTCTACTTCGGCAAGCCCCTGAAAGACATCACGGTCGCCGAAGCGGCGATGCTCGCCGGACTGCCCAAAGCACCGTCTGCCTACAACCCGATCGCCAACCCGCGCCGCGCCACCGTCCGCCAGCTGCACATCATCGATCGAATGCTGGAAAACGGATTCATCACCGAAGCGCAGCGCGATGAGGCCCGCAAGCAAAAGCTGACTTACCGCACGCAAACCGAGTCCCCCTCCCACGGCGAGTACGCCGCGGAAACAGCTCGCCAGCTGGTGCATGCGCAGTACGGCGACGACGCCTACACGCTGGGCTTGCAGGTTCACCTGACGATCAATTCAGCTGATCAGATGGTGGCGTACCGCGCACTGCGGCGCGGCATCCTCGACTACGAGCGGCGACAGGTGTACCGCGGCCCGGAGGCCTACATTGACCTGCCCGCCAATGCCTCTGACATCGACACCCGTATCGGCGAAGCGCTGGGCGACCACCCGGACAACGATCAGCTGAAGGCTGCCGTGGTGCTTGACGTCAGCACGCGCAAGCTGGTAGCGACCCTGCAAAACGGCGAACAGATCAGCATCACCGGCGAAGGCCTGAAACCGGTGACCTCAGGGCTGGGCGACAAGGCGAACCCCAAAACGCAAATACGCCGCGGCGCGGTGATCCGGGTGGTGAAGAGCGACAGTGGCGCATGGACGGCAACTCAACTGCCCGAAGTCGAAGGGGCCTTCGTGGCGCTTGAGCCGCAAACCGGAGCGATCCAGGCCATGGTCGGGGGCTTCGACTACTCCAAGAACAAGTTCAACCGTGTGACGCAGGCTTGGCGCCAGCCCGGCTCGAGCTTCAAGCCATTCGTCTACTCGGCTGCGCTCGAAAAGGGCTTCTCGCCTGCGACCGTCATCAACGACGCGCCCTTGTTCTTCGACGCTGACAGCACCGGCAGCCAGCCCTGGGAGCCACAAAACTACGACGGCACCTTCGAGGGGCCGATGTCCATGCGCAAGGCTTTGGCCAAGTCGAAGAACATGGTGTCGATCCGCATCTTGCAGTCGATCGGACCGCAGTACGCCCAGGACTGGGCGACGAGGTTCGGCTTCGATGCCGACAAGCACCCGGCCTACCTGACGATGGCGCTGGGCAGCGGCTCGGTCACGCCCTTGCAGATGGCCGGCGCCTATGCCGTGTTTGCCAACGGCGGCTACCGGGTGAACCCGTTTCTGGTCAGCCGGATCACCGACGCCAAGGGCCACCTGGTGCATGAGTTCAAGCCGGCGCCTCTGGACGAGTCGATGCGCGCCATCAGCCCGCGCAACGTGTTCATGATGAACAGTCTGCTGGAAGAAGTGACACGCGCCGGAACCGCCGCCCGTGCCCAAGCCACCTTGAAGCGGCACGACATCTACGGCAAGACGGGCACCACCAATGACTCGCTTGACGCCTGGTTTGCCGGTTACCAGCATGACACGGTGGCCATCGTGTGGATCGGTTACGACAACCCGCACAAACTGGGCGACCGCGAGACCGGCGGGGGCCTGTCACTGCCCGTGTGGATCGACTACATGAGCGCAGCGCTGAAGGGAAAACCGGAGGCCGATTTGACGGCCACGGCGCCCGAGGGCTTGGTCCATATCGGATCAGAGTGGTTCTACGAGGAATACACCCAGCGCAGCGGGGTCAGCAGCGTGGGCCTCGAAGACAGCGCGCCCAAACCGCCAGGGTCGGACGAGCGCAAGAGCATCCTGGACATGTTCAGCCGCTGAGCGCAGCGCCAAGCAGTGGCCAAGGGCTGCGGCAGCAGCCTCAAAACTGCAGAGTCACGCCGGCCTGCTCGCTGGCGCAAGTCGAGAGCACCGACTGGAAATCGGCACCGCTGCGCGTGTCGACCCACCGGCCGCTGACCAACTTGAAGTGAAAGCCCCCGCTGCGGGCGGCCAGCCACAGTTCATGCAACGGCGGCTGCATATTGATAACGATCTTGCTGCGGTCCGGGAAATCAAGTTCCAGCATGCCCCCGGTGCGGCTCGCATCGATGTCGATCACATCGTCTTGCAGCCATCGGTCAATGCTCGCCTCGATACCCGACAACACCGCGCTGGCCGTGGCGCGGAATTCGCTGTCTGTCAGCGGCGTGGGGGGGGCTGGATCGGGCATGGTCAGTAGAATTCCGCAGATGCAAAAACGCCTTCAAAGTTTAGTCGCCACCTCCTTTCGGCCGCTTTGTGTGGTCACCTTGATCGCCTGCGCTTGCGTGGTTTCAGGGTGCGGTCAAAAGGGCGCACTGTTTCTTCCGGGCCAAGCCAGAACGTCCGCCGATGAGCCTGTGGCACCAATGGCGACATCGGCAGCATCAGGTCCTGCCAGCCCCACGAAGGGCTGGGGCACGGCGCCGTGACGACACTTCCCGGCGCGCCACACGTCGCCTATCGCGCCGACTCCCTCACGCTTGACGACTGCGACGTTTCAGACTTGGCGGCTCGCTTCGGCACGCCGCTTTACGCTTACTCGCGCACGGCCATGCTGGCGGCACTGTCTGCTTATCAGCAGGCGCTGGCCAGCCGGGACCACCTGATTTGCTACGCGGTGAAAGCCAACTCCAGTCTGGCTGTGCTTCAAACCTTCGCGCAGGCCGGATGCGGCTTTGACATCGTGTCCGCAGGCGAGCTTGAGCGCGTGCTGGCCGCCGGAGCAGAACCCTCTAAGGTGGTGTTCTCCGGCGTGGGCAAGACGCGCGCTGAAATGCGACAGGCACTGGCCGCCGGCGTGATGTGTTTCAACGTCGAGAGCGAGGCCGAGCTCGACGCGCTGTCGTCGGTGGCCGTCCAGTCGGGCCACACCGCGCGCATCAGTTTGCGAGTGAACCCCGACGTCGACCCGAAGACACACCCGTACATCTCCACCGGACTGAAGGGCAACAAGTTCGGCATCGGGCACGAGCGGGCGGTGGCGGTGTACGCCCACGCAGCCTCGTTGCCGGGGCTCGAGGTGGTAGGCATCGACTGCCACATCGGCTCACAGATCACCGACATCGCGCCCTACCTCGATGCCGTCGACCGGGTGCTCGATCTGGTCGAGGCGGTTGAAGCCAGCGGCGCACGCTTGCACCACCTCGACCTCGGCGGCGGCCTGGGCATCACCTACACCGACGAGCAGCCGCCGTCGGCTGCCGACCTGATCGGCGCGCTTTTGCAGCGCATCGATGCGCGTGGCCACAGCCACCGCCGGTTGATGTTCGAGCCGGGACGCTCGCTGGTGGGCAACGCCGGGGTGCTGGTCACCGAGGTCCTGTACCTCAAGCCGGCGCACGACGCCGACGGCAAGAACTTCTGCATCGTCGATGCCGCCATGAACGACCTGATGCGCCCGGCGATGTACGAGGCCTGGATGGGCATCGTGCCGTGCCGGCTGCGCGCCGATCCGCCCGTGGTGTGCGACGTGGTCGGCCCGGTGTGCGAATCAGGCGACTGGCTGGGGCGTGACCGCACGCTGGCCGTGCGGCCCGGCGATCACCTGGCGGTGTTGTCGGCGGGTGCCTACGGCATGAGCATGGCCAGCAACTACAACACCCGCGGTCGCGCCGCCGAGGTCATGGTCTCGGGCGATCAAGTCTGGCTGATTCGCGAGCGCGAAACGCCCGCTGACTTGTTTCGCCACGAGCACTTGCTGCCCGCTCAAGGCTGAACGCGGCGGCGCTCACAAGCGCCCTTCTTCCGCCGCATGACAAGCGACGATCGCGCCCTCGAAGGGCAAGAGCATCGGCCGCTCGACGCGGCAGCGCTCATTGGCGTTCGGGCAGCGCGGGTGAAATCCGCAGCCCGCGGGCGGTTGCATGGGGTTCGGCACTTCGCCTGATGTCGGCTGGCGCACGCGGCCGCTCATCGCCAGATCGGGGATCGCATCGAGCAGCATCCGCGTGTACGGGTGCACCGGTCGCGCAAACAGCGTGCTGCGGTCAGCCAGTTCGACGATGCGCCCGAGGTACATCACGCCCACCCGGTCGCTGACATGGCGCACCACCGCGAGGTTGTGCGAGATGAAGACAAACGTCAGTCCATGGCGGCGCTGCAAGTCGCCCATGAGATTGAGCACCTGCGCCTGCACCGACACATCAAGCGCAGAGGTCGGCTCATCGCACACCAAAAACTCGGGGTTCGTCGCCAGCGCCCGCGCGATCGAAATGCGCTGGCGCTGCCCGCCCGAAAACTGGTGCGGCAACTTGCCCGCATCGTCGGCTGACAAACCAACCGAACTCAACAGCGCGCCAACGCGCTCGTCCAGTTCCGAGCGATGGGCGATGAGGCGGTGCTCGAGCAGCGGCTCGCCCACGATGTCAGCCACCGTCCAGCGTGGGTTGAGGCTGGCGTAGGGGTCCTGAAAGATCATCTGCAAGCGCCGCCGCAGCGCATCCGCTCGTGGCGATTTCAAGGCCTGCGGCAAGTCGACACCATCGAATCGAATGCTGCCCGCATCCGGCTGGTGAAGCCCGACGAGCAAGCGAGCCACCGTGCTCTTGCCGCAGCCCGACTCGCCGACCAGCGCCAGCGTCTGTCCGCGTTCGATGTCGAAGGTCACGCCATCCACGGCGCGAATGAAGCGGCGCGGCTCGCGCGCCAGTACCCGCTCCAGCCAGGGCGATGACACCTCGAAGGACTTGGCAAGATCGCGCACCTCGACCAGCGGCGCCGCCAGTGCCGTGCCGTCGGGCATTGGCAACGCCGTCACCGGAAGGCCTCCCCGTCATGCAGCCAGCAAGCCGCACGGCTCGCGCCTGCCGCAAGCAACTCGGGCCGCTCGGTTCGGCAGCGCGCCATCACGCTCGAACAACGAGGATGGAACGCGCAGCCCGCGGGTGTCGCTCCCAGGCGCGGCATCGCACCGTCGATCTGCAGCAGGCGCTCACAGTCGCCAGTCATCGATGGAATCGAACCCATCAGGCCGGCGGTATAGGGATGCGCAGGAGCATGGATCACGTCGCGCACCGGGCCGATCTCGACGATGCGTCCGGCATACATCACCGCCACACGGTCGCAAGCCTCGGCGATCACGCCCATATCGTGGGTGACCAGCAGCACAGCCAGACTGCGTTGCCGGCCAAGCCGCCTGAGCAGCGAAATCACCTGTGCTTGCACCGACACATCGAGCGCGGTG
Source organism: Burkholderiales bacterium (assembly GCA_947452135.1). GTDB lineage: Bacteria > Pseudomonadota > Gammaproteobacteria > Burkholderiales > Burkholderiaceae_C > PBB1. Next base: position 45,286 of record CANGBT010000001.1, on the reverse strand, counting down.
GTCGGCTCGTCGGCGATCAGCAGCCGCGGCTCGGCGGCCAGCGCCAGCGCAATCACCACGCGCTGGCGCATGCCGCCCGAAAACTGATGCGGGTACTGACCCAGCCGCGCAGCAGCACCTTGAATGCCAGTCTCTTCGAGCAGTTGAATCGCGCGGGCGCTGGCATCGGCCTCATTCATTGGCAGGTGCGTGCGGATGGTCTCGACAAGCTGCGCGCCCACCGTGTACAGCGGGTTCAGCGCAGTCAGCGGATCTTGAAAGATCGAGCCAATGTGTCGGCCGCGCAGGCGCCGCAGGGAAGCGTCGGGCAGCTGGTCGATGCGCTGGCCGTCGAACACGATGCTGCCGCCACAAAGGCGCGCGGGCGGCTCGAGCAGGCCGACGATCGCCGCGCCGGTCAGCGACTTGCCCGCACCCGATTCGCCCACCAGACCGAGGATTTCGCCCGGTGCGAGGCTGAAAGACACGTCCTCGAGCGCACGCACGCGGCCCTGGCGCGTCTGGAACTCGACGCACAGGCGCTTGACTTCAAGCAGCGCGGTCATCTCAACGCAGCCTGGGGTTCAAGGCGTCACGAAGCCAATCACCGAGCAGGTTGACGCTGAGCGCCACGGCCACCAGCAGCAACCCCGGAAACAGCGTGATCCACCACTCGCCAGAGAGCAAAAAATCATTGCCCGTGCGGATCAACGTGCCCAGCGACGGCGACGTGGGCGGCACGCCCACGCCCAGAAACGACAAGGTTGCCTCGATCAGGATCGCCGACGCCACCTGCAAGGTCGCCAGAACCATCACCGGGCCCATCACGTTGGGCAGCACGTGGCGACGCATGATGCGCAGCGGCGCCACGCCGATGACACGCGCCGCTTGCACGTACTCCTTCTGGCGCTCGACCATCGTGCTGCTGCGCACCGTGCGGGCATAGGGCACCCAGCCGGTCAGCGAGATCGCGATGACGAGCACCGCGTAGGCCAGCGCCTCGTGCGAGCCGGGAAACAGCGCACGACCCAGGCCGTCGATCAGCAGCGCCACCAGAATCGCCGGAAACGACAACATCACGTCGCACACGCGCATGATGAAAGCATCAGTCACGCCGCCGACAAAACCCGCCAGCAGGCCCAGCGCCACGCCCAGGGCCGTCGACACCACCACCGACGCCAGTCCCACGAACAGCGAGATGCGCAAGCCGTACATCAGCGCCGACAGGATGTCGCGCCCCTGATCGTCCGTGCCCAGCCAATAGGTGGCGCGACCCTCGGGCAACCACGCCGGCGGCAGCAGCGCATCGGCCAGTTCCAGCGTGGCCAGATCGAGGGGGTGATGCGGTGCCAGCATGTTGGCGAATACGGCGGCGGCCACACACACCAGCGCGACCACCGCGGCGACGATCGCCACCGGCGAGTGCGTGAAGCGATGCCACAACTCGCCGTCGAAGAATCTGCGAAGCGCCGCGCGGCTCATGCTCATGCAGCGCCGCCCGAGCGCTCGATGCGCAATCGCGGATCAACGGCAAAGTAGAGCAAGTCGACCAACAGGTTGATGACCACGAAGATCAGAGAAATCAAGCACAGGTAGGCCGCCATCACCGGAACGTCGGCAAACTGCACTGCCTGAATGAACAGCGCACCCATGCCCGGCCACTGAAACACCGTCTCGGTGATGATGGCAAACGCAATCAGCGAACCCAGTTGCAGCCCCGTGATGGTGATGACCGGCACCAGCGTGTTCTTCAATGCGTGGCCGAAGTAGACCGAGCGATTCGTGAGGCCGCGCGCCCGCGCAAACCGGATGTAGTCGGTGCGCAGCACCTCGAGCAGCTCAGACCGCACCAGTCGCAAGATCAGCGTGAGCTGAAACACCGCCAGCGTGATCGCCGGCAACACCATGTGCCGCCAACCGTCGACTGTCAGCAAGCCGGTGCTCCAGGAACCCAGTTTCACCAACTCGCCACGACCGAAGCTAGGCAGCCAGTTCAGCGCGACCGAGAACACCGCAATCAGCAAGATGCCGATCAGAAACGTGGGCAACGACACGCCGATCAACGACACCGCCATCAACAGCTGTGCTTCCCATCGACCACGGCGCAGCGCGGCGTAGACACCCAGCGGAATGCCCAGCGCCACGGCCATCACCGCGGCCACCAGCGACAGCTCGAGCGTGGCGGGCAATCGCTCGGCGATCAACGTCGACACCGCTCGCCCCTGACGAAAGCTGATGCCAAATTCGCCATGTAAGGCGTGAGCCGCGAAGCGCGAGAACTGTGTGACGGATCCCTGGTCCAGGCCAAGTTCGTGGCGCAACTCGATGCGCTGCTGCGGCGTGGCTTCCTGGCCGAGCAAGTTCGTCACCGGGTCGCCCACAAACTGGAACAGCAAGAACGACAGCAAGCTCACGGCCAGCATCACCAGCACGGCCTGAGCCAAGCGTCGACAGATGAAAGCCAGCAGGGGCATCGGGGTGCGCAGGGACGCAGGGATGGACGAGCTTCGATTCTCGACGCAACCGCTGCCGGCGGCAGCGCTGGCCGGTTACGGCTTCACGCCAGATCGTTCAAGCAGGCTGACCTCGCCGTAATAGGCACGAACCTTGGTTCGCGTGTTGTCACTGTCGGTCATCAGCGCGATAGAGGTCAGAGCGCCGGGTTCTTCACCGAACGCCATCCTGAAGTCGTTGGCGATATCGCGCTCATGAAACCGCCAGACCGACGTTTGCGTGGGGCCGGAGTCGACAACGACCTTGCGGATGCGGCCTGTACGAGCAGCCACGATCACCGAGCCAACGGCGGCGCGGTTGTCCCACACGTACATCAAGGTGGCGTAAGGCGGCGGCTCACCGACGATGCCCTCGATCAGGTCGAACAGCAGACGATCCTTGCCCGGCAGTCGTCCCAGATCGCCGTCGAAACCCAGCACCAGGCGCACCGGCGCGTCTTCGGTGTCTTGCCTGCTCAGATCCGCTCCCGGGATGAGCCCGGGGACCATCCATGAAAAAGAGACTCGGCCCAACTCGGATGGCTCGATCCGCACCATTCGCCGGTACAGGCTGACCGAGTTGTCGGCGTCGGCCTGGATGACCCGCCGGCCACCGAGGTTGACGGGCGCGTAGTGAGTCGCCCGCTTGAACGGGAATTCAAAAAGCCGCCACACGTCGCCTGAGCCGTCGAGTTGCAGACCATCGCCCATTTCAGACGTCGAACTGCAAGCACCCAGCGTCAGCGCAAAGGCAGACGCCACAACGAAACAAGCCGCCCGAAGGCGGCTTGTCGTTCCTGACAGACGAGCGACGAGTCGCAATCGATCAGAAGTTGTGGCCGATACCGATCGCGTACTCGTTCTTGCGCTGGAAGTACTGATCGCCGTCGCCTCCGCGAGCGCTGGCCACCGCGTAGACCGAAGTGCGCTTCGAGAACGCGTAGCTGACGATGCCACCGTACTTGTACTGCTTCAGCTGACCACCCCTGACCGCATAATTTTCTGCAGCAGTACCACCCGATGTGCGCAGACCGCTGATGTTGGACTCGGTGTACTGCACCTTGAAGGTAAAGTTACCGACAGGAACCTTCACGCCCACGTTGAACGCCTCGTGGTCAACGCCCTTGCTGTCATCCGGATTGACCAGGGGGGCTCCAGCAAAGCTCAGGCTATTCGATCCAGAGAGCGCATCCCGGGAAATATCGGTCGAGTTTTGGTACGCGAGATACAAGACCGCCATACCGAAGTCGTAATTGGCGCCCACAGTGACCGTGTTGTCAAAACTACCGCCACGGACCTTGTTGGAAGCCACCTCTTCATAGCTCACAGCCGCGTTGAAAGGACCAAGGTTGTAGATCGCTCCAAGGCCGCGGTACTCAAGGCCATGGGTATCACCTGAAACAGGCACTCCCGCAGTCCCAGACTTGTAGTTCTCGCTCAGGCCAATCGTGACAACACCCTGCAGACCACCAATGCTCGGCGAGCGATACGAAATCGCGTTGTCGATACGCGTACCGAAATTTTGGAACAGCGGGCGAACCTGCTTGTGTTCCGTGCCGTTATTGGGCCCCGTGCCGTCATAGTAGTTGTCAACCGCCTCAGCGATGTTCAGCTCATTTTCGCCGCTGGCGTCGTTGACACGACGGTCGGTTTCGCGGGAGATGGTCTCCAAGCGGCCCAAACGCACATCGCCGTAAGACGTCGAGCCCAAGCCCACGTAAGCCTCACGGTTGAAGAAACTGGTGGACGAAGTCTGCGTGGCGCGACTGCCCGCATCGCCGGTGTCGGCGGTGACTTGCGCCTCGAGCACGAAGTACGCCTTCAGGCCGCTGCCCAGATCTTCGGTGCCCTTCATGCCGATGCGCGACGAGCCCATGCCGTTGACGCTACCGTCGTTGATCTTCATGGCCGACTTACCCTTGTCGGCACCGTTCTTCATGGCGACGAAGTTGCCAGGGTTTTGGTAGGTCACGTTTTGGTCAATGCGGCCGTACAAGGTGACGGAGGATTGTGCAAACGCAGCAGAGGTGAAAGCACCCAGGACTGCAAGGGCGACGACTGATTTCTTCATTTAGAAAATCTCCTGAACTGTCTATTGAAACGCAACTGAAACTGGAGCGATCCATCGCCGCCAATCACCAAGATGCCGAATGGTAGTCATAAGCCCGGGAAATTCCTTCAGCACGGACGACACCCGGCAAAAAAAACCGAGGCATCGCCCCCCTGTGTTGCCCGGGCACCACAAGCTGCCGAAGTAGATTTCCGGCCGGCAGGCGTGACACAAAACAGAGCAATCGCTCGAAATCGATCTTACGTTTGCGGCGCTTCAAATTCGTGACATCCTATTTCGACTGCCCGGTCCACATCAAATGCGTCGTTCCACGCGCGCCCTTCAAAAGCCAAGTTTCCATGCTCGAGCCACTGATCACCGCTGCCGACAACGCCCTGCGCACCCTATCGGGCGTTGCGACTTCATCTCGCCCAACACCAAGGCCGCCCACTACGGCATTGACCTCCGATGCACAAACGCATTTAGAGTGCAATGCAGATGACGCCGCGCTCTCTGCCACCGAAAAAGCACTGTCGGGCTCGCTGATGCGGGTCAACCACGTAGGGGAGGTGTGCGCACAGGCGCTGTACCTGGGCCAGTCCATGGCCACAAAGGATGCCGGTCTGAGCCAGAAACTGCAGTCTGCGGCGCGTGATGAGACCGACCATCTGGCGTGGACTCAGATGCGCCTGAAGGAACTTGGGGCGCGGCCTAGCCTCCTCAACCCAGTTTGGTACCTGGGCTCATTCGCGCTGGGCTGGCTGGCTGGAATCAGCGGCGACGCGACAAGCCTGGGCTTCGTCGTCGAGACGGAACGACAAGTTGAACAACACCTCGATGAGCATCTGGAGCGACTGCCCGAATCGGACCGACGCTCTCGAGCGATCGTTCAGCAAATGAAAAGCGATGAAGCGCGCCATGCTGAGCAGGCGCGCGCAGCCGGCGCCACAGAACTGCCTGCGCCGGTGCGCTGGGGCATGCGCGCAGCTGCCACGCTGATGACGCGCACGGCACACCACCTGTAGTCGCAGAGAGGCGGCCATGCTGGCCGCTGGCTTGACATCAACCCGTGGCGATTTCGAAGCTCGTCGTGATGTCGGCCGTCTTGCCGAGCATGATGCTGGCCGAACAGTACTTTTCGTGCGACATCTGTATCGCGCGCTCAACTGCCGACGACGGAATTTCGTGGCCGGTGACCGTGAAGTGCATGTTGATCTTCGTAAACACCTTCGGATCGGTAGCGGCCCGCTCGGACGTCACCTTCACCCGGCAACCTGTTACCCGGTGCCTCCCACGCTGCAGTATCAACACCACGTCGTAGGCAGTGCAGCCGGCCGTGCCGGCCAACACAGTTTCCATTGGCCGCGGCGCCAAATTACGCCCACCACCCTCAACGGCTCCATCCATCACGATCATGTGCCCGCTGCCCGTTTCGGCCACGAAGCTCATGCCCGAAGCGGCAACCCAATTGACCACGCATTCCATCCAAGGCTCCCCGTCATCGATGGGACATTGTCCACGGCTGCCCGGATAAGCACACAAAGTTACAGGTGAACGGAAAAGATCTCTTGCATCAAGCAGAAGAAATCCGTACTATCCCTACATGTTGTTTTAATGCTTCTTTTCTTTTCCGTTTGTCTCCTCCACCTCCTGCGGTGGATTTGGCCCAAGGCAGAAATGCCTTGGGCCTTTTTATTTGCGCCGAGCGCTTTTCGGGGCCAGGCTGCCCCCTCGAGCTGGAGCGTAATATCCGCGCCCGCTTGTCCGCATGTCATGCGGCGCACTCCTCATTGCAGCCCGGAGACCGAGATGTCTGGCCCCAAATCGCCCAAGTACGCCTCGCCAGTGCAACGCAAGCGAGTGCCAACGCGTCGCGCTGGCGTGAAGCCGCTGGGTTTGAGCGACTACTTGCAGAAGATCCTGACGGCGCGCGTGTACGACGTGGCCATCGAGACCTCGCTGGAATTGGCACGAAATCTGAGTCAGCGCATGGGCAACCAGGTGTTCCTCAAGCGCGAAGACACTCAACCGGTGTTCAGTTTCAAATTGCGCGGCGCATACAACAAGATGGCTCGGTTGTCCGCTGAACAATTGGCACGCGGGGTCATTTGCGCATCCGCCGGAAATCATGCTCAAGGTGTTGCTCTCGGCGCCAAACGACTCGGTTGCAAGGCGATGATCGTGATGCCGGTGACAACGCCCCGCTTGAAGGTCGACGCGGTCGAGGCACTCGGTGGGGCCGTGGTGCTCCATGGTGAGAGCTATTCAGATGCTTATGCCCATGCGCTCGAACTCGAGCAAAAGCACGGGCTGACTTTTGTGCATCCCTTTGATGACCCGGACGTCATCGCCGGCCAGGGCACCATCGCCATGGAAATCCTGCGGCAGCATCCTGGGCCCATCGATGCGGTGTTCGTGGCGATTGGCGGCGGCGGCCTGATCTCCGGAGTGGCCGCGTACATCAAGGCTGTGCGACCCGAGATCAAGGTCATTGGCGTGCAGATGAACGACTCCGACGCCATGATCCGCTCCGTCAAGGCCGGCAAGCGGGTGAGTCTGTCCGAGGTCGGTTTGTTCTCGGATGGCACGGCCGTGAAGCAGGTCGGTGTCGAGACCTTTCGGCTGACTCGCGAATTGGTCGACGACTTTGTCACGGTGGACGCAGATGCCGTTTGCGCCGCCATCAAGGATGTCTTTCAAGACACCCGAAGCATCCTTGAGCCCGCCGGCGCCTTGTCGGTAGCAGCCGCCAAACAGTACATCGAGACGCACCAGTTGCAAGGCCGCACATTGGTTGCAATCGCGTGCGGCGCCAACATGAACTTCGACCGCCTGCGCTTCGTGGCAGAGCGCGCAGACGTTGGCGAGGAGCGTGAGGCCTTGCTTGCCGTGACGATTCCTGAAGAGCGCGGCAGCTTCAAGCGTTTTTGCGGAGTGATCGGCCCGCGCTCGGTGACCGAATTCAACTACCGGATATCGGATGAGCGAAGCGCCCATGTCTTCATTGGACTGACGACCACGAAACGCGGTGAATCGGCTGCGATAGCTGCCGAATTCAACGGCCAGGGCTTCGGCGCGATCGACCTCACGCTCGACGAGTTGGCAAAACTTCACCTTCGGCACATGGTCGGTGGTCGCTCCGAACTCGCTCGGGATGAGCGCCTCTATCGTTTCGTATTTCCCGAGCGCCCGGGTGCTCTGATGAGGTTCCTGTCGACCCTGCATCCAGGTTGGAATATCAGCCTGTTCCACTACCGAAACACGGGAGCCGACATCGGCCGCATCCTGGTCGGAATTCAGGTCCCCCGAGAGGACAAAAAGGCATTCCGAGAGTTTTTGGGCACGCTAGATTACCCATGCGTCGACGAAACAGACAATCCGGCTTATCGCCTCTTTCTGCGTTGATCGACGCGTACTGAACCTGCGGCTGAGCCTTCTGGTTTGTCAATGTCCAGTTACCAACATTTGATCTCACCCACAGCAAACGCCTTGCTCGAAGTGGCACTGCGGGAAAAGCTCCTGCGCCGCAGTCACACCACTGGCGATCTCGGTGAACTCGAGCCGCTCGCGATCAAGTTGGGCTTGATTCAAAACACCTTGAAGCCATCATTCAGTGCGCCTCAGGTTGTCGTCTTCGCCGCAGATCACGGCATCGCCGCCGACGGTATGGGCGCGACTGCCAAGCAATCCACTCACCAGTTGGTGAGGGCGTTGCTGGCATCGCAGATGCCGCTGTCGGTTTTCGCGCGCATCCAGCAACTCGAGTTGTCGGTGGTGGATGCCGGCATAGCAGAGACAGTGAGCACGCACCCGCGCTTGCTGTCCCGCAAGATCGCACATGGCACCAGAAGCTCGCGCCTGACTTTTGCGATGTCGCTTGAGCAGGCCCACGGTGCGATCCGGGCCGGCATGGAAATAGGCGACGCGATGGCCGGCAACGCGATGCTTTGCTCGGGAATCGGCTTGGGCTCGGAACAATCGGCGGCCATGGTGCTGTCACGGCTCGCCGATGTGCCGATTCGGGATTTCATGCCACAAGGGCCGGGTACACAGTCTCGGGACTTCGATGCAGTGATGCCCGTTTTGCTCGGCGCGATGGCGCGTCACAAGGAACTCAATGATCCGGTGGAGGTTTTGGCCGCTCTAGGCGGTTTCGAAATTGCGATGCTGGTCGGACTGATGCTCATGGCAAGCGGCAAGAGGCAACTCATCATGGTGGATGGTCTGGCTGCTTGTGCCGCGCTCGCCGTGAGTTCACGCATCAGCCCCGCCGTCGTCGACTATTGCGTTTTTTGCCGTAGCCACGCCCACTCGGGACTCGACCGTGCCTTGAGGCTCTTCAACGCCTCGGCCTTGCTTGAACTTGGAATGGAGAGCCTGGACGGCACCGGCTCCACGCTGGCCTGGCCGCTGGTTCGCAGCGCAGCTGCTTTGTTGACCGAAGTTGCGGAAGGAGAAGACCCGGGGCCCAGCCGACCGGGCGAACTCTCGCCCACCAACCGTCCTACCGACCTCGACGCCGGGTCAGCGGGCGCGAGCGCCTTTTAGGACTCCGCCGGAGCTGGGTGGCTCCATGGCAGACAGCGCGTCTCGGCCGTCAGGTGCGGCGTCGACCGCCCCCGTCATGGGCGCTGGAGCCTGCGAACCGCGATATCCGGGCATCACTGGCGGAGGCAAGATCCCCCTTTCAGCCACGGTCAAAGCCGGCATCTCAAGGACGACCTCAGGACCCCTGTAGTTGCCGCTGTGCGCCACCACAACGGTGGCAGTACGCCAGCTGACGTCCTGCAGGACCAGGTCCGTGTCGATGACGGCGCCCACACGGTAAACGCGAGGTGGGTTGCCATCGACAGAAATGATGGCCAGACCGGTACCACCGTGACGCTTGGGCGCAGCCACACCAGCCAACCGAAGGCGGCCACCGAAATCCGGCTTGGCCATGGGCGCTTCGACGGCCGCTTGCGCCACTGGGTTGGAGCCCAGAATCCGCGACACGTCGCCACGCGCCACAGCGGGTTGGCCCGTGGTGATCACCTGCGAAGGTGCCTTCTCTGGTTCCACGAACAAACGCATGCCCCAGAACACACCCGTTCCGGCGACCAAGGCCCAAATGGCAAAAGCGACGGATCGTGAAAGCATGGCCGATTATCATCCCCTCGAGTTGTCGCGCACCCGAAACGTGACCGGGAATTCATCATGGTCGAAACCAAATACGTTCCTTCTCCACACACCACTGCTGCGGTTCCGTCCCGCGTTGCATCAGTCGTTCGCGCCGCGGGGTTCACGCTGATCGAGCTGATGGTCGTGCTGGTGATCATTGGTGTGTTGGCGGCGCTGATCGTGCCGAATGTGCTCAACCGTGCCGATGACGCGAGAGTCACAGCCGCTCGCACCGACGTCAACAATCTGATGCAAGCGCTCAAGCTCTACAAACTGGACAACCAGCGTTTCCCCAGCGCCGAGCAGGGTCTGCAGGCCTTGGTCGCGAAGCCCAGCGCGGGCGCGGTGCCACCAAACTGGAAGCCCTATCTGGACAAGTTGCCCAATGACCCCTGGGGGCGTCCCTATCAGTACGCTAATCCCGGTGTCAAAGGAGAGATAGATATCTACAGCCTGGGCGCCGATGGCGTGGTGGGTGGTGAAGGCAACGACGCCGAAATCGGTTCCTGGCAATGAGCGATTGCGGCGGGTGAAAACTCGCCACGCCGGCTTCACGCTGATCGAGTTGCTGATCGTCATCGCGCTCATCGCGCTGGCCTCTTCGGTGGTGACCCTGGCGCTGCGCGATCCTTCGTCCACACGACTTGAACAAGAAGGTGCAAGGCTGGCCTCGTTGCTGGAATCGGCTCGAGCAGAAGCGCGTGCGCTGGGACTTGCCGTCAATTGGATGCCAGGGGCCGGGACGACCGGTAGTGAGGCTGCCGTCGATTTCCGCTTTGTCGGGCTGCCTGCAACTGCCGCACTGCCGGATCGGTGGTTGACAACGGGTGTCACCGCCAGCGTCATCGGAGCCAGTTCGATCGTCTTGGGCCCGGAGCCCCTGATCGGCGCACAGCGCATCACCCTGAGTCTGGAAGATCGCCGACTCACGCTCGCCACCGATGGGCTGGGACCCTTCACCGTGGTCGGCGATGAAGCCGACTCGCCCCGCCGATGAATTCCGCACTGGCAACGGCGGGCCAGACTGCTACACCCATAGCTCGTCGGGCCGGTGGCTTCACCCTGATCGAGGTGCTGGTCGCGCTGGTCATCGTGGCGGTGACCCTTGGCGCAGGTGCCAAGGCGGCAGGCGCTTTGCTGAACAACGCCCAGCGCCTCACTGAAGTCACCGAAGCGCAATGGTGTGCCGACAACGAGCTGACCGGTCTCAAGCTGGCTCACACCTACCCCAACATCGGTGAGGCCTCGTTCAGTTGTCAGCAGCTGGGGCGCACCTACCTCGGCACGTTCAGGGTGAGCGCGACGCCCAACCCCAGCTTCCGTCGTGTCGACACGGTGATGGCCAACGAGACTGGCGAAACCGTGCTGACCTTGTCCACCATCCTGCCGCGCTACTGACCATGGGGCGCACGCCATCTTTCATGCGCGGTTTCACCCTGGTGGAGGTGCTGGTCGCACTGGTCATCATGTCGACCCTGGCGCTGATGGCCTGGCAAGGCGTAGACGGCATCGTTCGCACGCGCGATGCCAGCCAGGCGCGGCTCGAACGCACGCTGCGCATCACGACTGTTCTGGCGCAATGGGAGCTGGATCTGACCTCCCTGCACGAAACCGACATGGTGCCCGCGCTGACCTTCGATGGTGCGAGGCTGCGTCTGACCCGGCGCACGGCGGACGGGGTGCAATTGGTTTCGTGGACGCTGATGCCGTCGACCAACGAGGCCGATGTGGGCACCAGCCAGTGGGTGCGCTGGGCGGGTCCCTCGGTGACCACCAGTGCCGCCTTGCAAGAAAGCTGGCTGCGCAGCCAACTGCTGCAGGACAACGACCCAGCGATCGTCAAGACGCTCAGTGGTCTGACCCAGTGGCAGCTGTACTGTTTTCGTGGCAATGCGTGGACAAACTGCCAGTCAAGCGGCGATGTGGCTCAGGTCGCCGCCACCCCGGGCAGCGGCGTGGCGCCCCCACCTGCGAAGACGGTACTGCCTTCGGGCATGCGTCTGGTACTGACCTTCGCCGGTGGCGGTGGCTTTGACGGCACGCTCACGCGCGACGTGTCGTTTGGTCCGCAACTGCCATGAGGCCAGCCCGCCGACGCGAAATGCACGCACGTGAGCAGCACGGCGCGGCGCTGCTCACCGCCATGCTGATCGTGGTGCTCGTCACCACTCTGGCATCGGCCATGATCTGGCAGCAGTGGCGCGCGGTTCAGGTGGAGTCGGCCGAACGCGCGCGCACCCAGGCGGCCTGGATCCTGACCGGCTCGCTCGACTGGGCCAGGCTGATCCTGCGTGAGGACGCGCGCAGCGGCCGCGCCACAACGCTGAGTGAACCCTGGGCCACGCCCCTCGCCGAAGCCAGGCTGTCAACCTTTCTGGCCACCGACCGTGACAACACCGACAGCGGCCCTGACGCCTTCCTGTCCGGCAGCATCATCGACGCGCAGTCTCGCTACAACCTGCGCAACCTGATCGATGACAGCGGCAAGGTAGTGGACGTCGAACTGTTTGCACTTCAGAGGTTGTTCGAATCGATCGGTGTGGCGCCAGACGTTGCCACCCGCGTGGCCAGCGGTCTGCGCGATGCGATGACACCAGCGGGCAGTGCGGACCGTCCCGTCACCGCGCCACTGATGCCCCGCAACATCGGACAACTCGCATGGCTGGGGATCGATGCCGACTCTGTACGCAGGCTCGCGCCCTACGTGGTGATCCTGCCGGTGCGAACAGCGGTGAACCTCAACACCGCTTCTCGAGAAGTCATCGCCGCCAGCATCGACGGGCTGGATGTGGGCGGCGCGGAGCGCCTGGTGCAAACGCGCCAGCGCACGCCGTTCAAGACCCTCGCGGAGGCACAGGCCCTGGTACCCGCGACCTTGAAGATGGAAGAAAGCCGCGTCGGTGTGCTGTCGAACTTCTTTGAAGTGCGCGGACGGTTGCGCCTGGACGACCGCGTGATGGAAGAACTTTCACTGGTCGAACGGCGCGGACTGGACGTCGTGGCGCTGCAGCGGCGGCGGGTCAGTTCGAAAGACAGCGTACGTTGAACTGCTGGTTCAGACCGCCCAGATACTTACACTCGGCTACAACAATCATCGGTAACCCCTTGATTCATCGCGTTTTGTGCCGGGCCGGTCACTAGAATCAATTCCGCTTTGCAGCGGAGCGTCTACCGCCCATGTCCACCCTCGTCATTTCCCTGCCCCCCCGCCCCCGTCTGCGCTCGCGCAGCGCTGAGCCGTTGGCGGTCGAGGCCTCGGGCACTGATGAATTCGACTACCTGCTGAGCAGCGATGGCTTTTCCGTTCAGGCCCAGGGCCGGTGTGCACCGTCGCTGTTGCCCAAGGCCGACACCGTGGTCGCGGTGGTCTGTGATGCAGACATCGCTTGGCACCGCATCACTCTGCCCAAGGCGCCGGCAGCACGGTTGCGTGCTGCGCTCACCGGCTTGCTCGAGGACGCCGTGCTTGAAGACGCCGAGTCCACCCACTTCGCGCTCGCGCCTGGCTCGATCGCCGGCCAGTCGGCCTGGGTGGCAGCGATCCACCGGCCCTGGCTGGCCGGGGTGCTGACAGGGCTGGAACGCCATGAGGTCTTTGTCGATCGTGTGGTTCCCCTGTCATGGCCTGACGACCGGCCCTGCGGCCACTTCAGCGAGGCGATCGGCGCCACCAAACAGGACCTGACGCTGACGTGGGCCCACTCCGATGGCGTGGTGGTTTTGAGGCTTCAAGGCGGCCTCGCGCGCAGCCTGCTGCCGCAGCCATTGCCACCGGAGGCCCGCTGGAGTTCAACGCCCGAGGTGGCCACCGCCGCAGAGCGCTGGCTGGGCATCCCAGTGACCGTGGCGTCTTCGAGCGAACGAGCGCTGCTGGCAACGCGCACCCTGTGGAACCTGCGCCAGTTCGATCTGGCTCGCCGCAACCGCGGCACCCGTGCCGTGCGTGATCTGCTGCGCCGCTGGTCGAGCCCGGTCTGGCGCCCGGTGCGCTACGGGCTGCTCGCGCTGGTCGCATCTCAGGTCATCGGTCTGAACCTGTGGGCATGGCACCAGAGCGCTGAGGTGGCATCCAAGCGCAAAGCCATGGTGAGTCTGGTGCAGTCCTCGTTTCCGCAGATCCGCGCGGTGCTCGATGCACCGCTGCAAATGCAGCGTGAGGTCGATTCGCTGCGTGCGCTGGCGGGCAAGCCCTCCGAGGTCGATCTTGAGCCGCCATTGCAGGCAGCGGCTGCCGCCTGGCCGAGCGGGCAACCGCCAGTGGCCAGCCTGAGTTTCCAACCCGGCCGCCTGACCTTGGCCGCCGTCGGCTGGAGCGACGCCGAAACCGATCGCTTCCGGTCCCAATTGCGCCCGACAGGCTGGCAGGTGGACGCGTCCCAAGGAAGGCTCGTCATGACACGCGCGAGCCATTCGCCACCATGAACCCGGCCGACAAATCCGGCATGACTCGACTGCCGCAGCTTCTTCCTGCGTCCTGGGTGGCGCTGCTCGAACGGCTGATGGCTCGATGGCGTGCATTGGCCGCGCGCGAGCGCAACGTGCTCACCGCAGCAGGTGCCTTTCTGGCGGTCGTCTTGTTTTGGAGCGTTGCTGTGGCGCCTGCCTGGCGCACCCTGAGCGAGACGCCGGCACAAATTGACCAGTTGGACGCCCAGTTGCAGACGATGCGCCGACTGGCCGCCGAGGCCGCCGAGCTGCGCAACGTGGCGCCGATATCGGCGATGCAGTCCAGCACGGCCCTGCTGGCAGCCACCGACCGGCTGGGGTCGAGGGCGCAGCTCATCTTGCAAGACGATCGCGCCACGGTCACCTTGAATTCCATGCCCGGCGGCGATCTGCAAAGCTGGCTGGCCGAAGTGCGCAGCGCAGCCCGCGCGCGAGTCTCCGAAGCACAACTCTCGCGTGATGCGCAGGGCTACGCAGGCACGGTCGTGCTGTCCTTGAAGGCCAGCCCATGAACCGTTTTTCCGCCAGCCGGCTGGGCCTGACTGCGCTGCGCCGCAAGGGTTTGAATCGCGCTGCTCACTCAATGGCGGGGGCGTCTCGCTTTGCAGATTCGACACACGCAGAACTCGCCTGGGGTCGCGCACGCGCCGGAAGCACGCGCTGGAGCGTGGCCGGCGCCGTGACAGGGGCGCTGATCGCCCTCGTGTGCTTTGCGCCGGCAGCATGGCTGGCCAGCGCCGTTTCCGCCGCCACCCAGCAGCGGTTCATGCTCGCTGACGCGCGAGGCACCGTTTGGTCGGGCAGCGCCGTGACGGTGTTGACGGGTGGTGCGGGCAGCCACGACGCCAGCGCCTTGCCGGGCCGACTGGTCTGGTCCATGCGGCCGCAGGGGCTCGCGCTGCAGTTGCGATTGAGCCAGGCTTGCTGCACCAATGGCGATGTCACCATCGTGCTCAAGCCGAGCCTGGCGGGCTTTTCCGCCGTCGTGCAGCCGCAGACCGCCACGGTCGGCCAATGGCCTGCTGCCTGGCTCAGCGGTCTGGGCACACCCTGGAACACGATCCAGCTTGGCGGCGTCATGCGCGTGATGTCCTCGGGCATGACGATCGAGCCAGCCCAGGGCCATTGGCGCATGTCAGGCGGTTTGGACCTGGAGCTCATGGGCGGCTCGTCCCGGCTGTCCACGCTGGACACACTGGGCAGCTACCGCCTGAGCCTTCGAGGCGCGCCTGAGGCCGCAGGCGGCGTTCAGTTCACGCTGTCCACCTCGGAAGGCACCTTGCAGCTGAGTGGCTCGGGTGCCTGGGCCTCGGGCAAGCTGCACTTTCAGGGGGAGGCTCGCTCCAGCGATGCCGACGAGGCGGCCCTGACCAACCTGCTGAACATCCTCGGGCGGCGCGAAGGCGCGCGGTCCGTCATTTCGATCGGATAGCCATGAACGCTCGTCCTCCTGTGAACGTGTTGCCGATCTGGCTGCGGCAATGTGCGCCCCGTCTGGTCAGGGCAGCCGTACTGGCGCCGCTGATGCTGTCGCTGGTGCTTTCTCCTTTCGCGGCGTCACCGGCGTGGGCGCAGCCCGACAGCCCCGCACCCGCCCAGCGGTTCCGTGGTGAACCGGTGACGCTGAACTTCGTCAATGCCGACATCGAAGCGGTGTCCCGAGCGATGGCTGCCATATTGCGTCAGCAGTTCGTGATCGACCCGCGGGTCAAGGGCACGATGACCCTGTACAGCGAAGAGCCCTTGTCGCCCCGCGAGGCCTACCTCAACTACCTGGCGGCGCTACGCGGGCTTGGGTTCACGGTGGTGGAGGCCGGCGGACTGTTCAAGGTGGTGCCCGAGGCGGATGCAAAGTTGCAGTCGGGCACTGTGTCGGTGGGCGAAGTCAACCGGCGTGGCGATCAGGTCATCACGCAGATTTACCGCCTGACTCATGAGAACGCAAACAACCTCGTACCGGTGCTGCGCCCGCTCATCAGCCCCAACAACACCATCAACGCGAACCCGGGCAACAACACGCTGGTCATCACCGACTACGCCGACAACCTGCAACGCATCGGAAAGATCATCGCCGCGATGGACACGCCGGCTTCGGGCGACGTCGAGGTGATCACCTTGCAGCACGCCGTGGCCAGCGATATCGCCATACTCGTGCAGCGCCTGACCGAGTCGGCCGGGGCCACTGGACAAGGTGTTCCCGGCACCTCGACGGCGTCGGTGCTCGTCGAGCCGCGCAGCAATTCGCTGCTGGTGCGTGCCCCCAACCCGGCACGGCTCGCCTCGATCCGCGCGCTGGTCGCCAAGCTCGACCAGCCCAACACCGGCAGCAATGCCACCGGCAACATCTGGGTGGTCTACCTGAAGAACGCCGATGCGGTGAAGCTCGCTGCGGTATTGCGCGCCGCTTACAGCGGTGGCACCGGCGCCTCGTCCAACAGCAGCATTCCCAACCAGCCGGCCGCCGCGCCACAAACGCCGATGGGGGGAGCCAATCCAGGAGGTGCGACACAAGCCACCTCTCCGGTAACACCATCGGGCGGACCTTCGACAGGTGGCTTCGTACAAGCCGATCCGGCGACCAACTCGCTGATCATCACCGCCCCCGAACCGATGTACCGCCAGCTGCGCGCCATGATTGAGCAGCTCGACACGCGCCGTGCACAGGTCTATATCGAAACCATGATCGTCGAGGTATCGGGCGACGACACGGCCGACTTCGGCTTCCAGTGGCAAGCGCTGGGCAACACCAACGGCAAGTACATCGGTGGCGTCGGCACCAACTTCGGCACAACCACCAACATCCTGGCCGGTCAGGGCGCCACCTCGGCCGTCAATGCGGCCAAGGGCGTGGGCGAAGGTTTCAACATCGGGGTGATTCGCAACTACGGCGGCTCGTTCGGCCTGTCGGCGGTGGCGCGGGCACTGCAATCGCGTGCCGACACCAACATCGTGTCGACGCCTAACCTGATCACGCTGGACAACGAAGAAGCCAAGATCATCGTCGGCAGCAACGTGCCGTTCATCACCGGGCAGTACACCAACACCGGCTCGTCCACCACCAGCCCGTTCCAGACGATCGAGCGCAAGGACGTGGGCATCACGCTGCGCATCCGCCCGCAAATCGGCGAAAACGGCACGGTGCGCATGACGCTGTTCCAGGAGTCGTCGAGCCTGGCCGTGGGCACGGCGCCGGGCACCTCGAGCGCCGGCCCGACCACCAACAAGAAGTCGATCGAGTCGACAGTGGTCGTCGACGACGGCCAGATCATCGTGCTCGGTGGCCTGATCGAAGACACGGTGACGGTGGACAAATCCAAGGTGCCGGTGCTGGGCGACATCCCCTTCTTTGGCGCCATGTTCCGCACCGAAACCCGCACCAAGAAGCGCACCAACCAGATGGTCTTCCTGCGACCGGTGGTGATGCGCGATGCCGCCTCGGCGAACAAGCTGTCGGTCGATCGCTACGAGATGATCCGCGGCGAGCAAAAAGACGTGCGCATGCCCACCAGCCCGCTGATGCCGATCGGCACGGTGCCGGTCATTCCGCCGCTGCGCTCGGCAGAGGACCCAGCCAAGCCGCTGGCCGCTCCCAACAGCCGCAAGCTGTCCGAGACGGTCGAGCCGGCCGTTGCCCCGGCTCCGAACTGACTCGGCGCTGCCAGCATGTCCACCCGCCACCCGTTGCCCTACGCCTTTGCGCGAGCCCACACGGTGCTGCTCGACGACGAGGGCGACCGTCTGGTGCTGTGGGCACCCGAAAACGTGTCGCTGCCCGCGCTCGCTGAGGTGCTGCGCCTGTACGACGTCGACGCGCTGGAACGGGAGCCGTCTGAAACGCTGGTCAACCGCATCGCGGTGGCCTACGCGGGCAGCGAGTCAAACGCCGCCACGGTGATCGGCGAGGTCGAGAGCGAAGCCGATCTCAGCCGCATGATGCAAGACCTGCCGGCGATCGAAGACCTGCTCGAGGCTTCGAACGACGCGCCGATCATCCGCATGCTCAACGCGCTGCTCACGCAAGCTGCCAAGGATGGCGCCAGCGACATCCACATCGAGCCCTACGAGCGCAGCAGCTCGGTGCGCTTTCGCGTGGACGGCACGCTGCGCGAGGTGGTGCAGCCCAACAAGGCGCTGCACGCCGCCTTGATCTCGCGCCTGAAGATCATGGCCGAGCTCGACATCTCCGAAAAACGCCTGCCGCAAGACGGCCGCATCTCGCTGCGCATCGGTGGGCGTGCCGTCGACGTGCGCGTGAGCACGCTGCCGTCTTCGCATGGCGAACGCGCCGTGCTGCGGCTGCTGGACAAGGGTGAAACCAAGTTCACGCTCGAAGGGCTGGGCATGAGCGGCGACGTGCTGACCAGCTTCGACCGTCTGGTGCAACAGCCGCACGGCATCGTGCTGGTGACCGGGCCGACCGGCTCGGGCAAGACGACGACGCTTTACGCCTCGCTGGGGCGCGTCGACACCGCCACCACCAACGTGCTGACGGTGGAAGACCCGGTCGAATACGAGCTCGGCGGCATCGGACAAACGCAGGTCAACCCGAAGATCGACCTGACCTTTGCCAAGGCCCTGCGCGCGATCCTGCGCCAGGACCCGGACGTGATCATGATCGGTGAGATTCGCGACTTCGAGACCGCGCAGATCGCCATCCAGGCCTCGCTGACCGGCCACTTGGTTCTGGCCACGTTGCACACCAACGACGCGCCGAGCGCCGTGACGCGGCTGACCGACATGGGCGTCGAGCCGTTCCTGCTCAGTTCAAGCCTGCTCGGTGTGTTGGCGCAGCGGCTGGTGCGCAAGTTGTGCGGCGCCTGCAAGAAGGTCGACGACCAGGGCCGCTACCACCCGGTGGGCTGCGCCGAGTGTGGGCAAACGGGCTACAAGGGCCGCACCGGCGTGTACGAACTGATGGTGGCCGACGAGTCGGTGCGCTCGCTGATCCACAGCCGCGCTGCCGAATCGCAGCTGTTCGTGGCGGCAGAGCAGGCCGGGTTGCGCTCGATGCGTGAAGACGGCGAACGGCTGGTCGAAGAAGGCATCACCTCTGCCGAAGAGGTGATGCGGGTCACGCGAGAGTGATGTTGGCCCCCCAGTCGCTTTACTCCTGCCCCCGAGGGGCGCTGCCTCGGCTTCGGGCGGCCGGGCGCCGGGCAGAGTTGGCCCCCCAGCCGCCTCGCGCCTGATATGCCTGCCTTCAAGTTCGAAGCCCTGAACGCTGCGGGCAAAACCACGACCGGTTTGGTCGAGGCGGACACCGCACGGGCTGCGCGGGCACAGTTGCGCGCACAGGCGCTGGTGCCGCTTGAAGTCACGCAGGTCGGCTCGGCGGGCGCTCAGGGCAAAGGCATTCAATTCACACGCCGCGTTTTCTCATCGACCACGCTCGCGGTGTGGACGCGGCAACTGGCGGGACTGGTCGGCAGCGGGCTGCCACTCGAACGCGCACTCACCGCACTCAGCGATGAGGCCGAAGACCCCAAACAGCGCGAACTGGTGGCGCATTTGCGCTCCGAGGTCAACGCCGGGTCGTCGTTCGCCCGTGCGCTGGGCAGCGCCGAGCGCGAATTTGACGAGGTCTACCGCGGCGTGGTGGCCGCCGGCGAACAAAGCGGAGCCCTCGGTCAGGTGCTCGAGCGGCTGGCCGACGACCTCGAGGAGCGTCAGGCCCTCAAGGCCAAATTGATCGGTGCCACGCTGTATCCGGCCATCGTGTCGATGATCGCCGTGGTGATCGTGATCTTTCTCGTCACCTATGTGGTGCCGCAGGTGGCCTCGGTGTTCACCAGTTCGAAGCGAGCCCTGCCGGGTCTGACCGTGGCGATGCTGGCCATCAGCGGGTTCTTGCGCCACTACGGCTGGCTGCTGCTGCTGGCGATCGGCGCCGGCGTGGGCACCTTGATGCTGATGCTGCGCAGCGCGGCGTTTCGTGAACGTTTCGATGCGGGATTGCTCAACTTGCCGCTGGTCGGCCGACTCAGCCGCGGCTACAACGCAGCGCGCTTTGCCGGCACGCTGGCGATGCTGGCCGGCGCCGGCGTGCCCATCCTGAAAGCCCTGCAGGCCGCTGCCGAAACACTATCGAACCGCGCCATGCGTGCCGATGCGCTCGACACGCTGGTGCGCGTGCGAGAAGGCGCGCCACTGGCCTCGGCGCTGGCGGGCAAGAAGCGGTTTCCGGGATTGCTCGCGATGTTCGCCCGGCTGGGCGAGCAAACCGGCCAGTTGCCCGAGATGCTCGACCGAGCGGCCAAGCAGCTGTCGACCGAAGTGCAGCGGCGCGCCATGCAGATGGCGACCATCCTCGAGCCCTTGCTGATCGTGGCGATGGGTGCGGTGGTGATGCTGATCGTGCTGGCCGTCTTGCTGCCGATCATTCAGCTCAACACCTGGGTGAAATAGCGATCTCGTCATGACCGCCATCTGGCGGGTCAAAGGGGTGTTTCTCCGGTCTTTCCCGGCGGGTGCGAGTGATTGAATGAAATCACTCGACTTCGTTATCCGGAGGGCTCCATGGTCACATCCCATGAACTGGTCAACGTCAGCGGCGCACGCGGCGGCATTCCGATCGCCCGCATGCGCAGCCTCTACCGCATCGACGAAGTGGGTCGCAAGCTCGAGAAGCTGCCTCAGCGCGAGCACGAGAACCTGCGATCCACCTACGAGCGCATGCTTGAAAAGGGCTCTGATCGATTTCAGGTCAAGCCGTCGGGCCTGCCGGTGATGGAGCACCTCTACGACGAGCTGCCCAACTTCAGCGAAGTGCTCGACGACATCAAGCGGCAGCTCGCGCTTTGCGAAGACAGCCGCGATGTGCTCGAGATCACACCGCTGCTGCTGCTCGGCCCGCCCGGCGTGGGCAAGACGCACTTCGCCCGTGAACTCGCACAGTTGCTGGGCACCGGCATGGGCTTCATCTCGATGAGTTCGATGACCGCCGGTTGGGTGTTGTCGGGCGCCTCCAGCCAGTGGAAAGGCGCGCGCCCGGGCAAGGTGTTCGAGACGCTGGTCGACGGCCAGTACGCCAACCCGGTGATGGTGGTCGACGAGATCGACAAGGCCGGCGGCGAACACGCTTACGACCCGCTCGGCGCGCTTTACAGCCTGCTCGAGCACGACACCGCGGGCAGCTTCACCGACGAATTTGCCGAGGTGCCGATCGACGCCAGTCAGGTCATCTGGGTGGCCACCGCCAATGACGCGCGCGGCATCCCCGACCCCATCTTGAACCGGATGAACGTCTACGAAGTCCACGCCCCGGATCGCGATGCCGCGCGTTACATCGCCGCCAAGCTCTACGCGTCGATCCGTGCCGCGCACGACTGGGGCAACCGCTTCGACGAGCAGCCCGGCGACGATGTGCTCGAGCGCATGAGCGAAATGGCGCCGCGCGAAATGCGCCGCGCCTGGATGACGGCGTTTGGCAATGCCAAGCTGGCTCATCGCTCGCGGGTGGTCACAGCCGACCTGCCGGATGCGCACCTGAGGCGCACCCCGATGGGCTTCATGCAGTAGTCACCGGCAGGCGTTGCGCACAGGTGCACGACCTATCATCAAGGACATGCCCGTCTCCCTCGAAGGCCAACTCGTCGTCGCGATCTCCTCGCGTGCCCTCTTCGATTTCGAAGAGGAAAACGAGGTCTTCGAAGCAGCCGACGACCATGCCTACATGCGGCTGCAACTCGAGCGGCTGGATGTGACCGCCAAGCCCGGCGTCGCGTTCTCGCTCGTCAACAAGTTGCTGGCCTTCAACCGTGCGGCAGACGGTGACTCGCCGAGTGCCTCACCCACGCAACGGGTGGAAGTGGTGATCCTGTCGCGCAACGACCCGGTGTCGGGCATGCGGGTGTTTCGCTCGGCCAAGCAACATGGGCTGCCCATCCAGCGCGGCGTCTTCTCGCGCGGGGCACCCCCCTGGCGCTACCTGCGCCCACTCAACGCCAACCTGTTTTTGTCGACCAACGAGGCCGATGTGCGCTCTGCACTCGAAGCCGGCGTGCCGGCCGCGCGGGTCTATCCCGACTCGGCACGCGCATCGGCGGCCCACCCGCATGAGGTGCGCATCGCCTTCGACGGCGATGCGGTGCTGTTTTCCGACGAGGCCGAGCAGGTGTTTCGCAGCGCCGGGCTCGATGCCTTTCAGGCCCACGAACGCGATCGCGCCGAAAAGCCACTGGCCGCAGGTCCGTTCAAGCCGCTGCTTGAAGCACTGCAACGTCTGCAACAGGCCGCGTCTCCCGCCATGGCCATCCGCACCGCGCTCGTCACCGCACGCAGCGCGCCCGCCCACGAACGGGCCATCCGCACCCTGATGGACTGGAACATCGAGATCGACGAGGCGATGTTCCTGGGTGGCCTGCAAAAGGGCGAGTTCCTTCGCGAGTTCGAACCCGATTTCTTCTTCGACGATCAAACCGGTCACATCGAAAACGCCTCGGCCCACGTGCCTGCGGGGCTGGTGGCTTCAGGCATCGCGAACCGCTGACGCGACGGCCCGAATCGGGCTCATCAACGGAGCGATGTGGCGGCGTCAGCTCAGAGTGACGCGCGCAAACTTGCGCTTGCCAACCTGCAAGACGTAGGTTCCGGCGCCGAGTTTCAGGCCGCGGTCGGCGACCACGTTGCCATCCACCCGCACGCCGCCGCCATCGACCAGCCGCAGCGCCTCGCTGCTCGATGGCGCGAGGTTGGCTTCCCGCAGCAACGCACCGATGCCCAAGGGCGCGCCGGAGATCGCCAACTCGGGAATGACGTCGGGAATGCCGCCGCGCGAGCGCAGGTTGAAGTCTTCTTCGGCCGATTCGGCCGCAGCCACGCTGTGGAACCGCGCGGTGATCTCCTTGGCAAGCGCCACCTTCGCATCCTTGGGGTTGCGACCCGCCGCCACCTCGGCCCGGAGGCGCGCGATGTCGGCTTCCGACTTGAAACTCAGCAGCGTGTAGTAGCGCCACATCAGCGTGTCGCTGATGGACAGCAGCTTGGCGAACATGTCGTTGGGCGCTTCACTGATGCCGATGTAGTTGCCCTTGCTCTTGGACATCTTGTCGACGCCATCGAGCCCTTCGAGCAGCGGCATCGTCAGGATGCACTGCGGCTCCTGACCGTATTCGCTTTGCAACGCGCGGCCGACCAGCAGGTTGAACTTCTGGTCGGTGCCGCCGAGTTCCAGATCGCTCTTCAAGGCGACTGAGTCGTAGCCCTGCATCAAGGGGTACAAGAACTCATGCACGCTGATGGGCGTCCCGGCCTTGAAGCGCTTGGAAAAGTCGTCGCGCTCCATCATCCGTGCCACCGTGTAGCGCGCGGCGAGTTCGATCATGCCCCGCGCGCCAAGCGGGTCGCACCACTCGGAGTTGTAGCGAACCTCGGTGCGCGCCGGATCAAGTACCAAGCTGGCTTGCTGGTAGTAGGTCTGCGCGTTGGCCTCGATCTGTTCTCGAGTCAACGGGGGCCGTGTGGCGTTGCGCCCTGAGGGATCACCGATCGTGGAAGTGAAGTCTCCGATCAGGAAGATGACCGTGTGACCCAGATCCTGAAGCTGTCTGAGCTTGTTCAGGACGACCGTGTGGCCGATGTGGATGTCTGGAGCCGTCGGGTCGAGTCCAAGCTTGATGCGCAGCGGCACGCCCGTGGCCTCTGAGCGGGCGAGCTTGGCCAGCCACTCGGCCTCGGGGAGCAGCTCATCGCAACCGCGCTGGGTGGCACTCAAAGCGGCACGCACACTGTCAGTGACAGGGTACGGCTGCCTTTCGACGCGCGACGGGTCGGTGGGGGAGGTCTGCGTCATGGGGAAACGTGGGGGTTACAGAGACAAAGCGAAACAATTCGCGAGGAAAATCGGCGGGGCCCGGTCGGTATACTCCGGACGCTTCACCGACGAGATGGGAGAGAGCGAACTTTTGGACCGGATTTTTCTTCGGTTTTGAGGGTAGCTTCCTATTTTATCGGCCACCTCCTGCGTCAATGATCGTCTGGTTTCGCCAGATGCTGGCATCCAACGAGATCGCACCGCGCCCGACACCTTGAGTTCAGACGATTTCCTTGATCAAGCCGCAGTCCGACTGAGCCTGCGCGCCAAGCGCGTGATTCAGCGGCATCCGCGCGGCTTGGCGGCGGCCGTGGTGCTGGCATTGGCAGGCTTTGGAGCGACAGCCTTCGGCGTGGCGCCGCTGGCCATTGATCAGGCCACAACGCCGCAAACCTGGATCACCGAATCGGTCACCTCGGACGACCTGAGCGCTCAGATTCAATCGCTGTCGAGCGCCGCCCTGCCCTTGTTTCGCAGTGACATCACCCGTCAAAGCGACACGGCCGAGAGTCTCTTGCGTCGGCTGAATGTCGATGACGCTCAGGCTGTCGCCTTCATCCGAGGCAACAGCGTGGCTCGGGAGTTGTTGGCCGGGCGCGGCGGCAAGATGGTTCAAGTTCGAACCGATGGTTCTGGGGCGCTAGAAGAACTGATCGCGCGATACCCCACCCGGCGAGCCGAACAGATCGACAGCCATTTCACACGCTTGCGGATACTGCGCGAAGGTGATCGCTTCGTGGTTCGCGTTGAAACCGCCCCATTGGAAGCCAGTGTCCAGTTGCGCAGCGGGATCGTGGGCGACTCGCTGTTCAGCGCGACCGATGAAGCGGGCATCCCCGATTCGGTTGCCGTGCAACTGTCCGAAGTGTTTGCGACCGAAATCAACTTTCACCGTGACCTGAGGCGAGGCGACAGCTTTACCGTGTCCTACGAAGCCTTGTTGGCTGACGGAGAACCAGTGACCTGGAACCAGTCGGCCAGGCGTCTTCTCGCTGCAGAGTTCGTGAACCGCGGCCGTGCCCATTCAGCCATCTGGTTTCAGGCTTCCGACAAGGGCGGACGCGGCGCCTACTTTGACTTCAACGGGCGAGGCAAGCAGCGTGCTTTTCTGGCCAGCCCGATGCAGTTTTCGCGCGTCACATCCGGCTTTGCGATGCGTTTTCATCCCATCCTTCAAAACTGGCGTCAGCACCAAGGTGTCGACTACGGTGCGCCTTCAGGCACTCCGGTGCGCACGGTCGCCGACGGCGTTGTCGATTTCGCTGGTTGGAAAAACGGCTACGGCAACGTGGTGAGCGTCAAGCACGGCAAGGACCGATGCACTGTCTATGCCCACCTGAGCCGCATGGATGTGCGGCGGGGCCAGGCAGTAGAACAGGGCGGGCGCATCGGCGCTGTCGGCGCCACGGGTTGGGCGACCGGGCCGCACCTGCACTTCGAGTTCAAGGTGGGCGGAATTCAAAAGGATCCCGCTTCGATCGCAGCTCTGGCAGACACGTTGGCGCTCACCCCCAGTTCCAGTCGTGAGCTGGCCAAGACGACTCAGTCGATTCGGCTCCAGTTGGATGCCGCTGAAGCATCGGGTGGATCGGTCTCTACGTTCGAGTGATTTCGACTGCCCCACGACGATGACGGATTTCGATCTGTGGCGGCCCGCGAAAGCGGGCCTTTGCATTTGCGGGGTCAGCCCATGAGCCGGATCTTCATCGGGTTGATGTCGGGCACGTCGCTGGACGGCGTCGACGGAGTGCTGGTGCGTTTGAGCGAGGCCGATGTTCCCTTGTCCGTGGACATCTTGGCACATGCCCATCGCCCGTTCCAATCCGAATTGATGCAAGAGCTGCTGCGGCTCAATGTCTCCGGCCCGGATGAACTGCACCGTGCCGCCCTTGCCGGTAATGCGCTGGCTCGCGTGTACGCAGAGGTGTCTCAATCCGTGCTGGAGCAAGCGCAGGTGGCGCATCGCGAGGTGACCGCCATCGGAGCGCACGGGCAGACGGTGCGTCACCGCCCCCACGAATTTGACGCGACGGGTTACACGCTGCAAATCAACAATGCGGCGCTGCTGGCCGAGCTGACGGGTATCGACGTGGTCGCCGATTTCCGCTCCAGGGATGTCGCAGCGGGTGGCCAGGGTGCGCCGCTGGTGCCGGCGTTCCACCGGGCGGTCTTCCTGGGCTCGGGCGAGTACACCGTGGCCGTCTTGAACCTCGGGGGTATGAGCAACATGTCGGTGCTGGCACGCGACCGCCTCACCTTCGGCTTCGACTGCGGCCCGGGCAACGTGTTGATGGACCACTGGGCTGGCGTGCATTTGCAGCAACCCTGTGACTGGGGCGGCCACTGGGCATCCTCGGGTGAAGTCAACGAATGCCTGCTGCGTGCCATGCAGGACGAGCCGTACTTCGCGATGCTGCCGCCCAAGAGCACGGGACGAGACTTGTTCAACGAGCAGTGGTTGCGAGACTGCCTGCAACGTGCGGATGCCGGAGCACTCAAGCCCGAAGACGTTCAGGCCAGTCTTGCCGAACTGACGGCTTGGTCATGTGAAGACTCCCTTCGTCGTCATGCCCCAGACGCTCGCAGCCTGCTGGTCTGCGGCGGCGGCGCCAAGAATGATCACCTGATGGGGCTTCTGGTCCGGCGCCTACCGCAGGTCAAGGTCGAGTCGACCGAGGCTCACGGAATTCCAGTGGACGGCGTCGAAGCCGTGGCCTTTGCGTGGCTTGCCCAACTGTGTGTTGACCGTCGCCCGGGAAACCTGGCCGCAGCCACCGGCGCAACGGGACCGCGGGTGCTGGGTGCCATCTATCCGGCGGGCAGTTGACGCTGGTGGTGCGCCACAAAAGCAACTGCCGCCCACAGGCGGCAGTTGAAGCGAAATTCCAGCCGGCTCAGCTCAGACTGAAAAGCTAGACCCACAACCGCAAGTCGTCGTGGCATTGGGGTTCTTGATGACGAACTGAGCGCCCTGCAGATCGTCCTTGTAGTCGATCTCGGCGCCCATCAGATACTGCAGGCTCATCGCATCGATCAGCAAGGTGACTCCGTTCTTGTCCATGCGGCTGTCGTCTTCATTCATCACTTCATCGAAGGTGAACCCGTACTGGAAGCCTGAGCATCCGCCGCCCTGAACAAACACGCGCAGTTTCAGATCGGGGTTGCCCTCTTCATCGACCAACTCCTTGACCTTGGATGCCGCGCTGTCGGTGAAGACCAAAGGCGGCGGCGGCTCCTGCGATGTGGACTGGTCTGGTGTTGCTTGTGCGACTGAACTCATGGTGTGGTACCTCCCGACTCACGAAAATCTCGCTCGATTATCGGTCGGCGCCCCTCAACCTTCGAACTGTCAGGGTATTGCATTGCGCGTTCCGGCAACGAAAAAGCCGCCCGTAGGCGGCTTCTTGCAACCAGCAAACAGCGTGGATTAACGCTTGCTGAACTGCTTGCGGCGACGGGCACCGTGGAAGCCGACTTTCTTGCGTTCGACTTCACGGGCGTCACGAGTGACGAATCCGGCGCGGCTCAGTTCGGGCTTGAGCGCTGCGTCGTAATCAATCAGTGCGCGGGTGATGCCGTGGCGCACGGCACCGGCTTGCCCGGACTCACCGCCACCGTGCACATTCACCTTCACATCAAAGGCTGCGTCGTTCGACGTGAGCATCAAGGGTTGCTTGACGATCATGATCGAGGTCTGCCGGCCAAAGTAATCTTCAACGGACTTGCCGTTGACGAGAATTTGTCCAGTGCCCTTCTTCATGAAGACACGTGCCACGGATGACTTGCGACGGCCTGTGCCGTAGTTCCAATTTCCGATCATCACGTGTCCCCTTAGAGTTCCAGAACTTTGGGTTGCTGCGCAGCGTGCGGATGGGCGTCGCCTGCGTAGACCTTGAGCTTCTTGACCATGGCGTAGCCAAGCGGGCCCTTGGGCAACATGCCCTTGACAGCCTTCTCGAGCGCGCGGCCAGGGTGCTTGGCCTGCATGTCCTTGAACTTGGTGCCGTAGATACCACCGGGGTAACCCGTGTGACGGTAATAGATCTTGTCGTTGGCCTTGTTGCCAGTGACGCGAATCTTGTCCGCATTGACGATGACGATGAAATCGCCCGTGTCGACGTGTGGCGTGTAAATGGCTTTGTGCTTGCCGCGCAAACGGAGGGCGACTTCACTGGCCACCCTGCCGAGGACCTTGTCGGTCACGTCAATCACAAACCACTCATGCGTCACCTCAGCCGGTTTGGCGCTGAAGGTTTTCATGGTTTTTTCCAGATAAATGACTAAAAAATAACCGGTGGCGAAACCACCGGCATCGAGTTGCTCTCGGAACTGCTTCTTGACTTGGCAGCCTCTCGAGCTTTCCTGAAGCGGGCTGAAGCCCGCCCACAAGCCTCCCTTGAAGACGAACTTTCAGGGAAGCCCGCGACTGTAACAGAAGCGGTAGGCCCAAAGATGTGTCTTGCCGCAGTCGGTTGTTTAACATCGTCCCCGTGAACCCGACCATCACCATCACCGATTTGATCCTGGCGTGCCTCGTGGCTTTGCCACTGGGTTGCCTGTTGGGCGCGTGGGCTCGGCGTTCGAATGCCGCCCCCGCGTTGCCAAAGGAGTGGGCGGTTTCAGCTCGTGCAGTTCTTGGTTCGCATGAGCGCCGCCTGTATCGCCACCTTCGCACCGCATTTCCACGGCATCTCATCGTCCCCAAACTGGCTCTGGTGCGCTTTTGCCAGCCTGACGATGCATCGAAGGCACGCTACTGGCACACCCTGTTGGGGTCGAGTCACGTGACTTTTGCCTTGTGTGACCCCGACGGGCGCGTTCTTCTCGCGGTCGATCTGGATGGTGACCGGCCGCGGTCGAGGCGCAGCCTGCAGGTTCGACAGTCTGTCTTGGCCGCCTGCGGCATCAAGCATCTGCGCGTGACCGCGCAGCAGTTGCCCGACATCTCCGAATTGCGGTCGATCTTGCCGACTGGCACCTTCGCACACGGGGATCGGGCTCCGCCTGAACTGCACCCGTCGCCCATGCTGGATGTCGCGTGGACCACCTTGGCCACCACGGTCGCTGCGCGCAGGGCACAGCGCAAACCCAAGTGGCAGGAATCGAGCCTGTTTCAGGATTCGTTTTTCACCTCTGAGGGCCTCGCGGGCGCCGGGTCCGAGCGGGAACCCGAACCCTCTCGTGCTGCGCCAACAGAATCAGTTGCAGTGGACAAA
This sequence comes from Burkholderiales bacterium, assembly GCA_947452135.1. Taxonomy (GTDB): domain Bacteria; phylum Pseudomonadota; class Gammaproteobacteria; order Burkholderiales; family Burkholderiaceae_C; genus PBB1. The sequence continues at coordinate 16,132 of CANGBT010000001.1, read as the reverse complement.
CCAAACCAGACCCAGGTCGACCCGAGGGCCGCGCCGCTTACCATGGGCCGGTGAACGAACTTCCTCACCCCGCTGCGCCTCAGCAGACTCCCTACGCGGGATTGACCCCCGCGACCGTTCTGGACGCCATGGACAGCGTCGCTCTGTACGCCGATGGCCGGCTGCTGCAACTGAACTCTTTCGAGAACCGCGTTTTCCAGCTTTTTCTTGAAGATGGCCGCGCGGTCGTGTCGAAGTTCTACCGCCCCAACCGCTGGACAGATGTGCAAATCCTGGAAGAGCACGCATTTGCCAGCGAGTTGATGGCCGAGGAAATCCCCATCGCCGCACCTTGGGCGCTGCACACAAATGGCGACTCCAGCGTTGCGGCCAGGCTGATGGGCGAGCCGTCCACGCTGGCCGAGATCTCGACGCCCGAGGGGGCGTACCGGTTTTGCGTCACCGACCGCAAGGCGGGTCGCGCACCCGAACTGGAGGACCCGGCCACGCTCGAATGGATCGGCCGTTTCATCGGCCGCATGCATCTCGTTGGCGCACGCCAGCCTTTCGCAAACCGGCGCGAACTGTCCATGAACGAGTTCGGCTGGGATTGCCGCGACTGGCTGCTCGAACACGGCGACATTCCACCGCCCGTTCAGGCCGAGTGGAAGGACGCCGTCGATGCCGCACTGAACCTGGCGCAAGACGCGTTTGAGCGTGTGGGCGTCATCGAACGACTCCGGCTGCACGGCGACTGCCACGTGGGCAACATCCTGTGGACGGACGCCGGCCCGCACTTCGTGGATCTGGATGACTGCCTGACCGGCCCCGCCGTGCAGGACCTGTGGATGCTGCTGTCGGGCGACGCGGTGGCGGCCAAGCAGCAACTGCGCTCGCTGCTGAGGGGCTACGAGCAGTTCCGCGACTTCGACGACCGCGAACTGGCGCTGATCGAGCCGCTGCGCACCTTGCGCATCGTGCACCAGTGCGCCTGGCTCGCCAAGCGCTGGTCAGACCCGGCCTTTCCGCCGAGCTTTCCCTGGTTCGGCACTGAAGCCTACTGGCGGCAGATCACGCAGCAGTTGCAGCAGCAGGTTCTGCGCGACTGAGAAAAGCGGGCCGGCAGCTCAAAACCCCCTGTTCAGGGGGATGCGGGCGCATCCCGTCGTCGATACAGTGAATTCGTGGGCAAATTTCCTGTTTCCGTTGGGTGCAGGGACGGCCTGACACCCTTTTCACTTCCAGGATTCCCCATGAAAACATTCACCAAGCTGCTGGCTGGTCTGGCGATGGTCAGCGCAACCACCTATGCGTCGGCCATTCAGTTCGACGTTTCAGCATCTCACTTCACGCCAGGATCTGGCTACAGCGCGACCACCAACGCCGTCGGTGAAGCGTTCAATCTCGACAAGCTGGGCGTCGATTTCACGGAGGACACCACGGGCCGGTCCTTTTCCCTCGCCGAGGGAGCCACCAGCGCCTCCTTCAAGTTTGGCAACATCAAGCTGAAGGACGGAACGGTTCTTCCCGCCATCACCGGCCCAGGTTACTTTCCCCTTGTCGGGAATGAGACCAATGATCTGGGAGTTACCGCGACTTTCTCGTTCAACAACCCGTTGAGCGGACTCCAGACCGTGACCGCCTCGGGCATCGCAACCGTTGGCCTGATCGGCGACCAAGCCGTCGACTTGTTGATCGACTGGACCGACCTGCCCGTGTTCTTCGGCAACGGTGGTCAGTTCACCATCCACATGGCCGACGTCAGCTTCGACCAGAACAACCAAACTCGCGAGCAGGACTACACCATCGAACTGGTCACGGCTCCCGTTCCCGAGCCAGAAACCTATGCGTTGATGCTGGCGGGTCTGGGCGTGGTGGGCTTCATGGCTCGCCGCCGCAAGCAAGCCTGAGCGTCGCTGCCTCAAGAAAAAACCGGCCATCTGGCCGGTTTTCTGTTTTCTGGAGCAGCCCGATTCGGACCGCTCGCCTTCCAGCAGATCAACCGATCAGCATCGCGTTGACGCGTCGCACGTACGCCGCCGGGTCTTCGAGGTGGCCGCCTTCGGCCAGAGCGGCCTGATCGAACAGGATGTGTGCCAGATCGTCGAAGTGCTCACTCGATGCCAGGCTGCTCACCAGCGGATGCTTGGCGTTGACCTCCAGGATCGGCGTGGACGCGGGGGCGCCCTGGCCGGACTGCTTGAGCAAGCGCGAAAGGTGACCGCTCAGGTCGCCTTCTTCGACCACCAAACACGCGGGTGAATCGACCAGCCGGGTCGTGACGCGCACGTCCTTGGCGCGGCCTTTGAGCACTTCTTTCAGGCGATCGAGCACCGGCTTGAAAGTTTCGGCCACCTGCTCGGCCTGCTTCTTTTCTTCTTCGTCTTGCAGCTTGCCGAGGTCAACCGAGCCCTTCGCGACGCTTTGCAGTGCGTGACCATCAAACTCGGACAGGTGGCTGAGCATCCACTCGTCGACACGGTCGGTGAACAGCAAGACCTCGATGCCCTTTTGGCGATAAATCTCCAACTGCGGGCTGCCCTTGGCGGCGGCCAGGCTGTCGGCGGTGATGTAGTAGATCGCCTCTTGGCCTTCTTTCATGCGCGAGACATAGTCTGCAAACGACACTCCCTCGTCGGCGTGCGTGCTCGAAAAGCGCAGCAGCTTGGCCAGCCGCTCGACGTTGGCGTGGTCTTCGCCCACGCCTTCCTTGAGCAGCTGCCCGAAGTCGCGCCAGAACGACGCGTACTTGGCCTTATCGGCTTCGTCTTCGCTGTCGGCCAGCGCTTCGAGCATGCTCAGCACGCGCTTGGTCGAGCCTTCGCGGATCGCCTTGACGTCACGGCTTTCCTGCAGCAATTCGCGGCTGACGTTGAGCGGCAAATCGGCGCTGTCGATCACGCCCTTGACGAAGCGCAGATAAACCGGCATCAGCGCTTCGGCGTCGTCCATGATGAACACGCGCTTGACGTAGAGCTTCACGCCGCCGCGCTTGTCGCGGTTCCACAGGTCGTACGGCGCCTTGGCCGGGATGTAGAGCAGCTGCGTGTACTCGCTGCGGCCTTCGACCCGGTTGTGCGTGTAGGCCAGCGGGTTGGTGGTGTCGTAGCTGATCTGCTTGTAGAACTCTTGGTACTGCTCTTCGGTGATGTCGCTCTTGCTGCGCGTCCACAGGGCTGCGGCCTTGTTGACAGGAGCCCACTCATCGCGGGTGACCTGCTTGCTTTGTTCAGCGTCCCACTCTTCCTTTTGCATCAGGATGGGCAGCGACACGTGGTCGGAGTACTTGCTGACGATGGACTTGAGCTTCCAGCCGCTCAGGAACTCTTCTTCGCCCTCGCGCAGGTGCAAGATGATCGAAGTGCCGCGCTCGGGGCGGGTGATGGTTTCGACTTCGAAGTCGCCCGTTCCCTCGGAACTCCAGCGCACACCTTCTTCAGGCTTCGCGCCGGCGCGTCGGGTCTCGACGGTGATGCGATCGGCCACGATGAAGCCGCTGTAAAAGCCCACGCCGAACTGCCCGATCAGCTGCGCGTCCTTTTTCTGGTCGCCCTCGAGCTTGGCCATGAATTCACGCGTGCCGCTCTTGGCGATCGTGCCCAGGTTGGCCACGGCTTCTTCAGCGCTCATGCCGATGCCGTTGTCGCGAATCGTCAGCGTCTTGTTTTCCGTGTCGAAGCTCAGGCGCACCTCGAGGTTCGGCGCATCTTCATAAAGCTCAGGCTGGTTGATCGCCTCGAAGCGCAGCTTGTCGCAGGCGTCAGATGCGTTGGAGACCAGTTCGCGCAGAAAAATCTCTTTGTTCGAATACAGCGAATGGGTGACGAGGTGCAGGATCTGCTTGACCTCGGCCTGAAAGGAAAGGGTTTGTTTGCTCATGGTCGCTTCGTTGATCGTGGGTTGCTTGCCAAAACTCCGGTGAGGTTCCCGCGCGGGAAACCCTCAACTCTCAGGCGATGTGGGGACACTCGCCCACGCTTCAAGGTCTGAGCGCACACAGTGACGGCCACGCAATCACCGAACCACGGCAAATAGCAACCCGGCGACGCGCGCGGCTGGCCACAATCACATGGCACCGCGCGCATCGCGACCCTTGTGCCTGCCTCAGGCCGCGGCGTCTTGCTCCACCACCCGAAAGTCACCATGCCCGATTCGCTTCAACGCTGGATGAAAGACGTGGCCCGGCTCACCCAGTCGGGGCGCCTGGGCCGGGTGGCGCAGTTCATCCAGCAATCGCTGGGCACCGCTCCGGCGGAGCCGGTCGAGCCAAACCGGCCGGTCGTGGTCGAAGGCGTGGTGAGCCAGGTCGAACCACAGCCGGTGACACCACCCGACACCAAAGCCCAACGCGAAGCCGAAGTGGGGCTGGCAGCGCGCCCGGCGCTCGAGCCGACCGACCACCTCGGCCTGACCCTCACCGGCCAGCACACCGAACTTGGCCTGACGCGCGGCTACGAGCTGTATTTGCCACCCACGGCAGCCGCACACACCGGGCCGCTGCCGTTGTTGGTGATGCTGCACGGCTGCACGCAAAGCCCGCAAGACTTCGCTGCGGGCACCGGCATGAACGAGCTCGCACGCGAGAAAGGCTTTGCAGTGCTCTACCCGGCGCAGTCGCAAGACGCCAACCCGGGGCGCTGCTGGAACTGGTACGAAAAAGGACACCAGCAGCGCGGCCAAGGCGAGCCGGCCGTGCTGGCTGGCCTGACTCACGCCGTGATCGCCGAACACGGCTTTGATGCGCGCCGCATCTACGCAGCAGGGCTGTCGGCCGGCGGTGCGATGGCGGCCGTCCTGGGTCATACCTACCCTGACCTGTATGCCGCCGTCGGCATCCACTCAGGCCTGGCCAGCGGTGCCGCAAGTGACCTGATGTCTGCCTTGTCAGCCATGCAGAACGGACAGCCGGCTGACGCCACGCACAGCGGCGTGGTCGATCCGGTGCCCACGATCGTGTTCCACGGCGACAGCGATACCGTCGTTCACCCGGACAACGGCGCGCGCGCCATCGAGGTGGCGGTGCGGCGCAGCGAACTGGCCACCATGGCCAGCCCCAGCCCGGCGCCGGTGATCGAGCAAGGCGTGTCGGCGCAGGGGCGCTGCTACACCCGCATCACCCACCCGGGCACCGAAAGCGCTGCGACCCAGGCCGAGCACTGGCTGTTGCACGGCGCCGGCCACGCGTGGTCCGGCGGCAGTGAGCGCGGCTCTTATACCGACCCGAGCGGACCCGACGCCTCGCGCGAAATGTGGCGCTTTTTCAGCAGCCACGTGCAGCCCGAGCGGCGGCACAACCGGTGATGCTCTCCATCGCCTCAAAGCGCTCAGCGGTGCAAGCGCCGGCGCGGCTCACACGGTCGGGATAATCCAGCCATGCCAACGCCGTCCATCCAGAGCACTGCCTGCCCGGTTCTACCCGCCGCTTTGTCGGGCGAACGCATCGAGATGGAGAGCTTGGCCGGCCGGCTGTCGTACTACACGGCGGGCCCGATCGAAGACCAGGCGGCGGACGATCAAACCCCGCTGCTGCTGCTGCACAGCATCAACGCGGCTGGCTCTGCGTATGAGGTGCGTCCGCTCTACGAGCACTACCGCCACCGGCGCCCGGTCTACGCGCTCGACATGCCGGGCTATGGGTTTTCCGACCGCAGCGACCGCGCGTACCTGCCACGCCTGATGACCGACGCGGTGCACGCGATGACCGCCGTCATCCGCCGCAACCACGGCGCAGTGCCCATCGACGTGCTGGGTCTGTCACTGTCGAGCGAGTTCGCTGCCCGCGCGGCCCAAGAGGTGCCCTCGCACTACCGCAGCGTGGCGCTGGTCAGCCCGACTGGCTTCAACCGCGGCGCGCCCTTCGACGGCCCGCCCGGCAGCAACCGAGGCATGGCGGGGCTGCGCAAGTTCTTCTTCAACCCGCTGTGGAGCGATGCCCTCTACCGGCTGCTGACGCGGCGGTCGGTGATCCGCTTCTTCCTCAAGAAGACCTGGGGCGGCCCGGTGATCGACGAAGGGGTGCTCGAGTACGCCACCGTCACCACGCAGCAGCCCGGCGCGAAGCTGGCGCCTTACTGGTTCGTGAGCGCGTTCTTGTTCAGCGCCGACATCAGCCGCGTCTATCAGTCGCTCACGATGCCGGTGTGGATGGTCCATGGCGTGCGGGGCGACTTCATCGACTACCGCCACAAGACCGCCTACGCGCATCAGCCGCGCTGGACCTTCGACGTGATTTCGACCGGCGCGATGCCCTACTTCGAGCGGCTCGACGAGTTCACCGCCTTGTACGACCTGTTCTTGCAAACCCATCTCGCACCCACGCAGCAACTGCCGCTGCTCTGAAAGGAAACCCATGCTCGCCATCCTGGGCGGAACCGGCCTTTACGAATTGCAAGGCATGGAGATCGACGAGCAACTTGATGCGGCCACGCCCTTCGGCATGGCGTCGGGCACCATCAGCAAGGGCCGCATGGCGGGTCACGAGTTGCTGTTCCTGGCGCGCCACGGCGCAGGGCATCGTCTGCTGCCGCACGAGATCAACTACCGCGCCAACATCTACGCGCTCAAGCGCGCCGGAGCCACGCAGGTGCTCAGTTTTTCGGCTGTGGGCAGCCTCACCGAGGCGATCGCGCCGGGGCACCTGGCCATGCCCGACCAGTACTTCGACTGGACCAAGGGCGGGCGTTCACGCACCTTCTTTGGCGACGGCGTGGCCGCCCATGTATCGACCGCGCAGCCGGTCAGTCGCGCGCTGATCGACTGGGTGGCTCAGGCGGTGAGCGACCATGCTGTGCGCCATCCGCAACAGCCGCCCATCACGCTGCATCGCGACGTCACCTACGCCTGCGTCGAAGGCCCGCGTCTGGGCACCCGCGCCGAAAGTCTGTTCCTGCAAAAAGCAGGCTGCCAATTGGTGGGCATGACCAACGTGCCCGAGGTGTTTCTGGCGCGCGAAGCGCAAATGGCCTACGCCACGGTGGCCATCGTGACCGACTACGACTGCTGGATGGACGACCCGAGCAAGCACGTCACCATGACGGCGATGCTGGCGCTGTACCGCGAGACGATCGCCTCGGCGCGTGCGTTGCTCGAGACCTTGCTGTCGGGGCCGCTGCCCCAACCCGAGCCGGACACGCGCAACGCGCTCGAGCACGCCGTGATGACGCCCGAAGAACAACTCACGCCGGCTCAGCGCGAGTGGTTCGGCGTGCTGCGGCGCTGACAGGCCGCGCTCAGGCCTCGGATGTGGCGGCGCTCGCCACCCGTTGCGCCAAGTGCGCCAGCGCTTCGTCGACCTGATCGACGAGCACCAGACACAAGTCGCCCGGCTCCAGCCGATCGAGCGCGAGGTCGATCGCCACGAACTCACCGCGGATCTCGTCGATGCGCCGCGTGCGCTGGGCACCGGCCAGCCCTTCACGCAACAGGCGGATCACCTCGCCATCGGCGCGGCCACGCTGGCAGGCGTCCTGGAACAGCACCACGTCGTCGAAGCAACCGCCCAGGATCTGGGTTTGCTCGCGGATGTCCTCGTCGCGGCGGTCGCCCGCACCGCTGATGACCACCGAGCGACGCTGCGCCGGCAGCGCTTCGACTGCCGCCACCAGCGCGCGCATGGCGTCGGGGTTGTGGCCGTAGTCAGCGATCACCGTGGCGCCGCGGAAATTCATGATGTTGAAGCGGCCCGGCACGTTGTCGGTGTCGCTCGAGAAGGTCGCCAGCCCGCGGCGGATGGCGTCCCAGGTCAGGCCCACGCCCCAGGCGGCGGCCACGGCAGCCATCGCGTTGTCGACCTGGAATCCGATGGCGCCACTGCGCGTCAGCGGCACATCGCGCAAGGCGATGCGCTCGCGCCACGCGCCCTGCGCCGCCACCAGCCATTCGCCTTCGACACACACCGTGCGGTGACCCTGGGCGCGGTGCGCCACCATCACCGGGTGCTGGCGGTCGGCGGCAAAGTAGATCACCTCGCCCGGGCAGTTGGCGGCCATCGCCACCACGTGTGGGTCGGTGGCGTTGAGCACCGCAAAGCCCATGGGCGACACGTTTTGCACGATCACCCGCTTGATCAGCGCCAGGTCTTCAACGGTGGCGACGTAGTTCAGCCCGAGGTGGTCGCCGCTGCCCACGTTGGTGACCACCGCCACCTGACAGCGATCAAAGCCCAGACCCTCGCGCAGCACGCCGCCGCGCGCGGTCTCGAACACGGCCGCGTCGACATCGGGGTGCATCAGCACGTTACGCGCACTCTTCGGGCCGCTGCAGTCGCCGCTGTCGATCTGCCGGCCTTCGACGTACACGCCATCGGTGTTGGTCATGCCCACGCGCAGACCGCTGGTCGACAGCAGGTGCGAGATCAGCCGCACGGTGGTGGTCTTGCCGTTGGTGCCAGTGACGGCCACCACCGGAATGCGACCGTCTTCGCCATGCGGGTACAGGCTTTCGATCATCGCCTCGCCGACCGGACGGCCCTTGCCGTACGAAGGCGACAGGTGCATGCGCAGCCCCGGCGCGGCGTTGACCTCGACCACGCCACCGCCCTGGTCTTCCAGCGGGTGCAACACGCTTTCGCACACCACATCGACGCCGCAGATGTGCAGACCGATGGTCTGCGCCGCGGTGATCGCACGCGCGGCCATGTCGGGGTGCACGCTGTCGGTCACATCGGTGGCTGAGCCGCCGGTGCTCAGGTTGGCGTTGTTGCGCAAGATGACGCGCCGGCCTTTTTCAGGCACCGACTCGGGTACCAGACCCTGCTCGGCCAGCCGGGCGATGGCGATGTCATCAAAGCGGATCTTGGTCAGCGAGGTCGAATGGCCGGTACCGCGCTTGGGGTCGGCATTGACCATGTCGACCAGCTGTCGCACGGTGTTCACGCCGTTGCCCAGCACCTGCGGCGGATCGCGCCGGGCGGCAGCCACCATGCGGTCGCCCACCACCAGCAGACGGTAATCGCTGCCGGGCAGGAAGCGCTCGACCATCACCTCGCCGATCTCGGCCGCGACGCGGTAGGCCATGTCGAGCTGCTCGCGCGTCGTGATGTTGACGGTGACGCCCTTGCCCTGATTGCCGTCTTGCGGCTTGACCACCACCGGCAGCCCGATTTCGAGCGCCACGGTCCAGGCCTCGTCGACGCTGTTCACGGGGCGGCCGTACGGCACCGGCACGCCGGCCGACAGCAGCAACTTCTTGGTGAGGTCCTTGTCCTGTGCGATCGACTCGGCCACCGCGCTGGTGACATCGACCTCGGCGGCCTGGATGCGGCGCTGGCGCGAACCCCAGCCGAACTGCACCAGGCTGCCTTGCGTGAGGCGGCGGTACGGAATGCCACGAGCGGCCGCCGCATCGACGATGGCGCCGGTGCTCGGGCCGAGGCGCACGTCCTCGTGCGTGTCACGCAGACGGCCGATGGCGGTATCCACATCGAACGGGTGGTTGCCCACTGCCGCCGCGAGCAGCGCTTGCGCCAGCTCGAAGGCCTCACGCCCGACCTCTTCTTCGCTGTATTCGACGACCACCTGGTAAACGCCGGGCTCGACCGTGGCCGCGGTTCGGCTGTAGGTCACCGGGCAGCCGGCTTCCGCCTGCAGCGTCAGCGCGATCGACTCGAGCAGGTGCGCCATCGACTTCGGCTGCTGCTGGCTCGACACCAGCAGCGCACCCACGGCCGGGAACAGGTTGCACACCCGGGTTTCGACGCCGGTGATGAACGACAGGGCGCGCTCGGGCGCAGAGCACTCCACCACCGCCTCGATGGCGGTGTGGCGGCTCCAGAGGTTGGGGCCACGCAAGGCCCGGATGCGGGTCACGTCCATGGGCTACGCTTTCTGCCGGCAGGGCCGGTCAAGGGATCGAAGGATCAAGAAGGAAGACGGCAGGCTCAGAGCGTCGTCACCGGAACCGCTGTAGCCACCGCCGCAGGCTTGCCGGCGGGGGTCGGAACCGGGGCGATCGTTGGCGACGCCAGGTCCAGCCCGGCGGGAGCCACCACACCGGCGGTCATCGTCACCGCAAAGGTGTCGATGCCAGCGGCCATCAGCTCGGGCGAAATGCCCAAGGCCCAGGCCGTGGCGATCGCGGCGAGCAGCACCTCGATGCGGTCATCGGCCGAGGCGAGAGCGTCACCCGCCTCGAAGCGACGGCTGGCGTGAGCGAGGTTCGAGCAACGGGTTTCGGCCGCGCCGGTGGCCAGCACCGCCCAGCCGTCACGCACGAAGGCGCAACGGCCACCAGTGGCACGGTGAGCCAACAGCGCCTCGCTGGTGCCGTCGAGGGCGTAGAGGATGACGTCGCCGTCGCACAGCGCGGCCATCTCGGCGATGCGCACATCGGCCGCGTTGAGCACGGCGATGCCGTCAGACATCACCACGTCAATCTGGGTGCGCAGCACCTTGGCGAGCTGATTCGTCTCACGCACATCGTGCGCGGCCAGCGCGGCGGCATCGCCAGCGCCAAACGACAGATCGGTGACCACACCCACATGGCAGCGGTCGTAGGCCAGGCCATCGTTGAGCACCGAGGTGGCGCCGTTCTCGATCACCACCGCGTCCACCGACCGGTTGAGCAGCAGCCTGTGGCCGGACTCCCAGCACGCGCCGTCGGTGCGCTCGATCTGGCGTCCGCCGAGGAACAAGCCGTCGCGGCAGGCCAGGCCCACGCGGCGACCGCTCAGGTGCAGCAGCCAGGCCACCAGACGCGCGATGGTGCGCGTGCCCTTGGAGCCGGCCAGGCCGACGATGTCGATGCGGCCGGTCTCGTCTTCAGGAAACAGGTGGTCGACGATGGCGCGTCCCACCGGACGCGGCATGCCTTCGGCCGGCTTCAGGTGCATCAGCAACCCGGGGCCGGCGTTGACTTCAACGATGGCGCCGCCCTGGGCCGACAGCGGACGCGAGATGTCTTGCGCCACCAGATCGACCCCGGCGATGTCCAGGCCCACCACGCGGGCGGCCAGCGCGGCGGCGTACTGCACCTCGGGGTGGATGTTGTCGGTGCAGTCGATGGCCACGTTGCCGTTGCGCTCGATCACCACGAAGCGGCCGGGCTCGGGCACCGACTCGGGGGTCAGGCCCTGGCGCTGGATCTCGAGTTGAACCTTGGTGTTGGTGTCCACCGCGATGGTCTCGAGCGGGAATTCCTCTTCGATGCCGCGACGCGGATCCGAATTGAGCTGGGCGTCGATCAGCTGGCGCACCGTCGACTTGCCGTCACACGTGATGCCGATGATTTCGCCCCGGGCCGCTGCCACCACCCGGTTGCCCACCACCAGCAAGCGGTGTTCGTGGCCGGGGATGAAGCGCTCGACCATCACGTCGCTGCCTTCGGGATAGGCCACGCGGTAGGCGGCTTCGATGTCGGCTTGCGTGCGCAAGTCCAGGGTCACACCGCGACCATGGTTGGCGTCCGAGGGTTTGACCACCACCGGCAGACCGATGTCCTGGGCAGCTTCCCAGGCTTGCTCGGGGCTGTTGACGATGCGGCCTTCGGGCACCGGCACGCCACAGGACTTGAGCAGCGACTTGGTCAGGTCCTTGTCGCTGGCGATGCCCTCGGCAATGGCGCTGGTGAATTCGGTTTCTGCCGTCCAGATGCGGCGCTGGCGCGCACCATGGCCGAGCTGCACCAGGTTGCCGTCGTTCAGGCGGATGTGAGGGATGCCGCGATCGGTGGCCGCGGCCACGATGCACGCGGTGCTCGGGCCGAGGTAGCAGCTGTCGACCTTGTCGCGCACCGCCGCCACTGCCGCGTCCAGATCGCACGGCTGCTCGTTGATGGTTGCCATCAGCAGGCGGTGGCCGTGGGCCAGCGCGGTGCGCGCCACATGCTCGTCGCGGGCACGGAACACCATGCGGTAGACGCCATCGGTCGAGGTGCTGCGGGTCTGGCCGAAGCCGGTGGGCATGCCCGCCAGGTTCAGCAGCTCGATGACGACGTGCTCCAGCACGTGGCCGGCCCAGGTGCCTGACTTCAGGCGCTCGAGAAAGCCGCCGCGCTCGCCGACACCGCAGTGGTGCTCGATCAGCGCGGGCATCAACGCCACCAGACGGTCGCTGAAACCCGGCAGGGTGGAACTCGGAAAGTTCTCCAGCTCGCCCAGATCGAGCCAGGTTTCCAGCGCCGGCCGGTAAGTCCACACGTTGGGTCCGCGCAGGTAAGTCGTGCGCAGCAAACGGATGTCGTCGAATTTCTTCATGTTTTCAGGTGCGCCAGGGATGGCCGCCTTGCTCAGGGATGAGCCAACAACGGACTGAACGCACTGCCGGTTGACGCGAAAGCACAGACTTGCTGCACTGGCGCAAGGCCCATGGCGTGCTTCAGCCTTGCGGCGCACCCAGTTTGGCGGCGATCAGCACCATCAGGCTGCGGATCTGCTCGATCAGCAGCCGCGCCTCGCCCACATCGCCATCAGGCACCTTCATCGATGCTTCGAGCTGCTTGCACAGCGCCGACAGCCCGTGAGCGCCCACCGAGCCTGCAGATGATTTGGCCTTGTGGCCCAGCGCCGACAGCGCCGCGCGGTCGCCAGCGGCGGCCGCAGCATCAAGTTCGCCGAGCGTGCGCTCCATGAACGACAGGAACACCGAAGCGATGTCCTGGATCTTTTTCGGGTTGTTACGCGTCAGTTCCACCAGCACCGACAGATCGATCACCTCGGAGTCGTCGACCGGCGCTGCCACAGCCGGCACCACGGAAGAGCCGGCGGCCACCGAAGGTTCTTTTCCGGACCGGCCGGACAGCCACTGGCTGAGCTTGGCGTAGAACTGCTCGGGCATCACCGGCTTGGCGATGAAGTCGTTCATGCCTGCTTCGCGGCAGGACTGCTCATCTTCGCCCCGTGCGTTGGCCGTCATCGCGATCACCGGCAAGTCGCCGAAGGCCGAGTCCTCGCGGATGCGCCGAGTGGCCTCCAGCCCGTCCATCAGCGGCATCTGCACGTCCATGAGCACGCAATCGACCCGTTGCTGAGCCAGCACGCTGAGCGCGCTCAGGCCGTCGCCGGCAATCAGCACGTTCGCACCGGCCACCTCGAGCAGCTCGGAAGCCACACGCTGGTTCAGGTGGTTGTCATCGACCACCAGCACCGTGTTTCCGGCCAGCGAGCGCTCCCATTGGTGGTTCGAGGCACGTGCAGCCGGAATCTCATGCGCCCACGGTAGAGGCAGGTGCAGCCAGAACATGCTGCCCTCACCCGGCTCGCTGACCACGCCCACATCACCGCCCATCAGGTCGGCCAGCTTGCGGCAGATCGCCAGACCCAGGCCCGTGCCGCCATAGCGCCGCGTGGTCGAGGCATCGGCCTGATGGAACGCCTGGAACAGCTTCGCCGTTTGTTCGCGGCTCATGCCGATGCCGCAGTCCGCCACCTCGAATCGCACGTCGGCACCGGCGGCGTCCGGGTGCAACGCCAGAACACGCACCACCACCTCGCCGTCGCGCGAGAACTTGATCGCGTTGCTCGCGTAATTGAGCAAGATCTGCCGCACCCGAAGCACGTCGCCGTGCAGCGGACGGGTGAGCACCGGGTCGATGTCGGCGCGCAGGCGCAAGGACTTCTGGGTGGCCATCTCCGACAGCTGTCGCATCACATCGTTGACCACGTCGTGGATCGAGAAGCCGGCCGCTTCGATCTCGAGCTTTCCGGCCTCGATCTTGGAGAAGTCAAGGATGTCGCTGATCAGGCTGAGCAGGTGCTGGCCGGACTCGGTGATGCGCTCGAGGTACTCGCCGACCTTGGGATTGGGCTGCGCGCGCAGCGCCAGATACGACATGCCCATGATGCTGTTCATGGGCGTGCGCATCTCATGGCTCATGTTCGAGACGAACTCGCTCTTGGCATGGTTGGCCACCGACGCCGCACGAACCGCTTCGGCCAGCTCCCGGGTGCGGACCTCGACCTTGCGTTCAAGGTCGACATTGAGCTCCTCGAGCTGCCGCTCCGCGTTCACCCGCTCGGTCACGTCGCGAAAGCTGAAGACCCGCCCGTCAAGCTTGCCGTTGATGAACAAAGGCGTCAGAAAACGCTCGAGCACGCGACCGTCGCGCAGGGTCATCGACGACGCCACATCGTCATCGGACTGGGTCGGGGTGTTCAGCAGCGTGAGCAGGTCGGCCTGATCCTCGACCACCTGAGACTGCAGGAACTTCACCATCTTCAGATCACGGTCGCGCTCAAGGAAGTCCTCAGGCAGGTTCCACATGCGGATGAAGCGCTGGTTGCAACTCAGCAGCGAGCCTTGCAGATCGGTCACCGCAATGCCATCGGCGGTGGCCTCGAGCGTGGCACCCAGCAGCGCGCGCGCACGGTTGAACTCGCGGTGGGTGCGCACGCGGGCTCGCACGATGGACGGGTTGATCGGCTTGCCGATGAAGTCCACGGCGCCCAGTTCCAGCCCCCGGGCCTCGTCTTCCGAGCTGTCGCGGCTGGTGACGAAGATCACCGGGATGCCCGCGGTGGAGGCGTGGGACTTGAGCTGCTGGAGCACCTGGTAGCCGTCCATGTCGGGCATCATGATGTCGAGCAGCATGATGTCGGGCGGCGTCGCGCGGCAGATGGCCAGAGCCTTTTCGCCAGTGGTGGCCATCAACACCTGATGGTCGCCAGCGAACGCCTGGTAAAGCGCCTGGATGTTGAGCGGCTGGTCATCGACCAGCAAGATGCACGGCGGCCTCGAGCGCCTCGAGAAACGCTCACCCTGAATCATGCGGACCCCTCGGCCAGCAGATCGCAGCAAGCCGCAGCTGCCCGTTCAAAGTCCAGTGAGCCCATGGCGGTCTCCAGCGCTTCGAGGCCCGATGCCTCGAGGCCGTCCGGGTTCGCACGCAACTGCTCGAACAAGTCGAGCGCACGCATGTCCGAGGCCTGCAGCAGGACCAGCATTTCGCGCAGCCGGCGCTTGTTGAAGCTGGCCGAGGCGCCCTCCTGATCGGGCGCCGTGGCGGTGCCCAACTCGACCAGCGCCGGCACCAGTGGAGCGGCGGCGCGGGCAAAGTTGTCGGCCGCCGCCTTCAGCGCCCGAACGACATCGGCACTGAGTTCCGCAGGAGCGACCGACTCGAACGCCCAGTTGGCCGTCGCCGCACTCGCGCACAGGTCGCTCGCACCCAGCATGCCGGTCAACCCTTTGAGGGTGTGCGTCATCATGGCCGCGTCGGCCCAGGCCGCCTCGGCAACGTGCGAGTCGAGATTGGTCAGCATCCCCGGAAGGTCCTTCAAGAAGCTTCGCAGCATACGGCCATAGACAGGGGCATTGCCGCCCAGCCGGCGAATCGCCGCTTCCATGTCGATGCCGCCACGTTCGGCCGCTTCGAGCAGTCCATCAGGCACCGGCAGTTCAGCCACCGGCGCCGTCGAAGCGCCAGGCTGCACGCGGCCGGTGTGGCGCAGCAATGCGGAAACCAGGTCAGCCAGCTCGAAGGGTTTGCCCACGTGGCTGTTCATCCCGCCGTCGATGCAGGCCTGCCGGTCGGACGCCATGGCGTTGGCGGTCATCGCAATGATGGGCAGGGTCTCGAACCCGCCCTTCTCGCGGATGCGTGCGGTGGCGGTGAAGCCATCCATCACCGGCATCTGCAGGTCCATCAGCACGGCATCAAAGGGCGTTTGCGCGTCGAACACGGCTTGCACACCTTGCTCGCCGTTTTCGGCCAGCACCACCTCGGCACCCTCGGCCAGCAGCAGCTCCTGCGCCACTTGCCGGTTGTTGGCGTTGTCCTCGACGACCAGCAGCCGCATGCCCTTGAGGCAGCCGGTCAGGGGCACCGGCGCGGCGCGCGTGCGCTGCTTGGCGCTGCCGCCGAGCCAGGCGTCGACCACCGCGTCAAAAAGCATCGAAGCGGTCACCGGCTTGACGAGGAAATTGCCCAGGGCGCCATCCTCGGTAAGGCCGCGGTGGGACAGCGCCTCGCGACCCGTGGCGGTCACCATGTTCACCACCACGGGCTTCAGAACACCGCTGTCCATCCGGTGCCGCTGCAGCGAGCGCCACTCGTCCATGCCTTGCAGCTGCCCGTCGATGAACACCACGTCGTAGACCTCGCCGGCGGCCTCGCGCTGGCTCGTCATCGCAATGGCCTGCGCCACATCACCGGCCACATCCACCTGCCAGCCCAGCGCCCTGACCATCTTCGACAGCACCACTCGCGCCGTCGCGTTGTC